>JAJYLH010000017.1 GCA_021787845.1 Myxococcales bacterium
CGAACCCGCTGGCATGGCAGGTCCCCAAGCGCTCACGGGCGGGGACGCCCGTGCCACGAAGTCGTGCTACGTGGCGTCGAGAATCTGCGCGCGGCGCGAGCCTTTCGAGGCTTAGTAGATCAGGTTCCGCGTTGGTTCTTCTCCCGTGGCACGGGCGTCCTCGCCCGTCGAGGCTTGGTTGGCGCGACCGTGCCTGGAATTCCCGCCGGCCTTCCCACAGGCGGGGACGCCTGTGCCACAAGAGCAGAGGGAGTCGGGCCGGAACCTGAACGAAGGCGATACCCCCACCTTCGGTGAGCGGTTCTGGTTCCGCTATCCGGCGGCTCGCTAGAAACCGCTCGTCACGAACCAGCCGTGCGGCGCGCGCGGCTCGCGCACCAGCGTCATCCGCTTGTCGTCCGAGGTGCGGTGCCAGGTCGCGTCGACCGTGTTCAGGATGAAGTCTTCTGAATAGAAATAGTCGACGTAGGCGGTGTTGCCGTGGACTTCGACGCTGCGGACGTTGACGTCGAGGTGGACGTCCTTGACGTGGGCGAAGTCGCTCGCGAGCTTGTTTTCGAGGGTGCTGTAGCTGATGGACTGGCGCTCGTCCAAGTAGCGCGGGCTCGCGAGCGCGACGATGGCCTTCGCGTCCTTGGTCTCGAAAGCGTTCTTGTAGTCGCGCAGAACCGCGAGCAGGGCGCGGTCGTCGGCGGTGTCGGGGATGTGGCTGCCGGGAATCAGCGCGGGCGCGCAGGCGCAGGCGAGCGCGCAGGCGAGCGCGAGCGAGAGGCGGCGGGGCATCGGCTCTTCTCCAGGTGGGCGGTAGCGGCTTCGCTCGGCCCGAAGGAGGCTCGCGAAGGGTCGGCGACCTTACGGGCAAACGGCTGTTCTCGTCAAAGAATTCCGATCGCGCGGCTTCTCAAGGCCGGACCTCGCGTCGCAGCGGATCGACGAACGCGCGGTGGGGGGCGTCGATGCCCTTGGTCGTCGGGACCGACGCGCCCAGCATCACGCCGAAGGCCAGGTGGCCGAGGAAGAACGGCCAGACGGTGCCGAAGGTGGTCGCGACCCACGGCGCCGCCAAAGGGAGGAACGCGAATTGGACCACGAGCCAGATGGCGACGCCGTACGCGAGGCCGAGGCCGAGCTGCCGCTTGCGGGTGGTGCGGCCGACCACCACGGCGAAGAGCCCGCCGAGGATGGCGCTGGTCGCGAAGTGGACGACGACGCCGAGGGCGGCGGCCTCGGCGCTCCCCGACAGCGCTCTCGGCCCCTGGAAGACCGAGGCGATGACGTCCGCCGGCTCGAGGAACGGCTGGTCGCGGGCGAGGGCGAGGATGCCGAGGACGATGAGCATCACGAGGCCCGCGACGAGGCCTGGCCCCAGGCCGACCCGGAAGCCCGCGCCAGCGTGCTGGACCGGCGCGTCCGGATCGACGTTGACCGGCGGCTGCTCGAGATCGTTCATCGCCCGGTTCCTCGCCCGCGCGACGCGGATGGAAAACCGATTCAAGGCTAGCCACGGCCATCACCCGAGCCGAGCGCTGAGCGGACGCTTGCCGCGCGGGTCCCGGGAGGGCAGCCGCTCGGCCCGATGCGGCGCGGCATAACGCACGCTCCCGGATGTTCGACCGCCCGTTCGACAGACGCGCGACCGTCGTGGCCGCCGTCTTCTCACCCCCCCGAAGGAGACAGCGATGGCCCCTCACCCGCACGTTCGCTCGGCCTGGGCGCTGGCCGTGCTGGTCCTCTTCGCCGCGAGCGCCCGGGCGAGCGTCATCTGGCGCGGCGACTTCTCGACCGGCGATCTGTCGCAGTGGAGCAGCATGGAGGAGGTCTCGACCGACCGGCTGCGCGTGGTGCCGGACCCGCTCGGCGCGGCCCGGGACGTGTTGCGGGCGACCGTGGTCGACGGCGACAACCCGATCGATTCGAGCGGCAACCGCAACGAGCTCTTGTACACGGGCGACGACGTCGCTGGGCAGGAGCGCTGGTACCGCTGGCAGACGCTCTGGCCCGCCGACTACGCGACCGAGGACACCTGGCAGGTCTTCACCCAGTGGCACCAGTACGAAGGGGGCGGCTCCCCTCCCGTCGAGTTCTTCGCCTGGGGTGACGCCATCTATTTGCGGGTGCAGCTCGACAACCCGGACGGCTCGGTCTGGTCGGCGCCGCTCGAGCGCGGGAAGTGGCACGACTTCGTCTTCCACGTCCGCTGGTCGAGCGATGCGAGCGTCGGCTACGTCGAGCTCTGGTACGACGGAAAGCTCGTGGTCGCCCGGCACGACTGCGCGACGCTCTTCCCGGGGACCGGCGTGTACTTGAAGCAGGGCCTCTACCGCAACGACACCATCATCCCGACGCAGACCATCTTCCACGCGGGGATGGTCGTCGGCACCACCCTCGACGACGTGGTGCCGCCGCCAGCCGCGGAGGTGACGACGGCCATCGCTCCCGCCCCCAGCGCGCCCGCCGCGACCACCAGCACACCGGCAGCGGTCTCGACGAGTGGCACGGCTTCGGAGGGGGCGCAACCGATCACGGGCCGCGCCGGATGCGACGAGGCGGGCTCGACCGCGTTCGCGCTCCTCTTCGTGCTCGCAGCTCTGGCCCTGCGCCGCCGGCGGGCGCGAGGGGTCGCCGACTGAGCGGGTGTGTCCATGGTGCAGACGCAGAGGAAGGGCCAGAACCGCTCATCCAGCGCAGTCGAAGGACGAGCAGTTCTGGCCCGCGGGCGTCGCGCTCATCCTTCGACTGCGCTCAGGATGAGCGGCTAGGTGCGCAGCGCGCGAAGTTCTTGGCTGCGCCGGCTAACGCGCGCGCGCGTGCGCCGACGCCTCCTGCGAGTGCTCCTGCTCATCGAAAGCGATCGGAGGTGGCGGGAGCGCTTCGGGTGACGGCCGTCGCGCCAACGCGCGCCGCGACGCCGCCCAGGTCCACCCGAGGTAGGCGAGCAGGAAAAGCGCCAGCGCGCCCAGGACGAGGCTCTGGAAGTGGCGCGCCCGGTCGACCACCGCGGGTCCGTAGCGGTAGCCGAGGATCACCCACAAGGGCGCCGAGACCAGCGCCGCGAGGCCGTCGAAGAGCAGGAACTTCCAGTACGGCACCCCGATGGTGCCGGAGGAGAAGAACGTCACCGACCGCACCCCGGGCATGTACCGGGCGGCGAGAATCATCTTGTGGCCGTGGCGGCGAAAGAGCGCGTCGGCCCGCGCGAGCCGGGCGGGGGTGAGGTAGCGGCGCAGGAACGTCCGCTGCGCGATCGACAGGCCGAAGCGGTAGCCGAGCCCGAAGAGGATGGTGTCGCCGCCGAGGATGCCGGCGAGGCCGACCACGATCATCGGGAGGACGCCGTGGCCCTCGTGGTAGGCGAGGTAGCCGCCGGACACGAGGATGATGTCTTCGGGGACCGGCACCCCGAAGCCGCAGAGCAAGAGCAGCACGAGCACGACCCCGTAGCCGACGAGCCCGCCGAAACCGGTGATGAGGTTGAAGGGGTCCATCCTGCCTTGGGCCTACGCTTCCCGCCGGTCGCGCCCACGCCCGCCGTGGCCGCTGCTGCTTCGCTGGCTCACTTGCGGCGGACCGCGCGGCCGGCGATCTCGGCGGACCGGACCAGCTCCTCCACCGCCTTGCGACCGTCGAACCCCTGCGCGACCTGGGCGACGAAGGTGCCCTTCGCGGAAGGGAAAGCGCTCGCTGGCTGCGCGAGCGCCGCGAGGAAGGCGTCCGTCAGCAAGTAGCCCTCGCGCATCGCGGCGGCGACGTTAGCCTGCGGATCCGCGCTCCAGAGCTTCGCCGCGACGGCGCGAGCCAAGCTGCCGGTCAGCGCCTGCGCGGGGGTCAGCGTCGTGGGAACCTTCTTCGCCGCCTGGAGCCGCGTCAGCGCCTCGGCGAGAGCGGGGCAGGTCACCTTCGCCGTCTGGTCCGCGGCGAGCAGCCGCGAGTAAGCCTCGAGCGCGGGTTTCAAGTCGAGCGGGCCCTGTCCCGGCAGGCCGAACTCGACGAGGTGCGAGCCGTCCGCCGTCTTCGCCGCGATGACGTCGCCCGGCGCGTCCAACGGCTCCGGCACGAGGACCAGGAGCGGTGCCGTGTTCTCGTCGAGCCGGTAGGCCGCCCGCAGCTTGGCGAAGGGGCCGTCGGTCTCACCGCGCAGCGACTTGTACAGCTTGCGGTAGGCGGTCGCGGTCGATCGCGCGAGGTCGTCGAGATGGGCGTCCTTCGCGAACTGCGCGAGCAGCGGCCCGAGGCCATGGAGCGCGGCGGGAAAGCCTGCACCCTCGGCGAAGTCGGGCGGCGCGCCGAGCAGCAGCGCTGCCCTCTCGTAGTCGGAGAGGCTTGCCGGGTGCTGGTCGAGGAAGCGGTCGATCGGCGCGCGCGCGGCGGGCGCGAGCGAGGCCAACGCCTGCCGCACCGTGTCTCGCAGCGGCGGGTAGGCGCGGCCGGGAAAGGGCAGGGCGCGCGTCTGTTGCCCGCCATCGAAGCCCGCGGCGTTGAACGCGCAGAAGAGCGCGAAGAGCTGGTCGTCGCGCCGCAGCTCGTAGCCGGTGTCGGTGTAGAGGCTCGCGAGCAGGTCGGCGCTGTCGGCCCGGGCCGGCGCTGGCGCGGCAAGCCCCACGGCCACCGTGGCGGCCAACGCGGGAGCGAGAAGGAGTCGGCGAGCGAACGTCACTTGCGGCATCCTCGGCGCGCGGGGCGCGAAAGCAGAGCGTTATTTCTTAGCATCGCGCGCGGCGACCCGCCAGCTTTCGGCGGTCAGAGCGGACGAGCGATCGCGATCCGTGCGGAATCTCGGCGCGTCGCGCCAATGCGTCGGATGGGTGGAGCGGAAGCGGAGCCCATCGTCTCCAGCAATCGCCCAGTCGATGGGCTCCGCTCCGCTTCACCCATCCGGCGGTTTGGTTGGCAGGTGTCAGCCCGCGCTTGGGTCAGAACGCGTATCCGGCGCCAGCGGCGAGGAGCACGCCGTCGAGGAGGTCGGCGGAGAAGTAGTGCTCGAGCCCGAGGTCGGCGAAGACGCGCCAGCGGCGGATCCGCACCTCGGCGCCGATCGATCCGCGCAGGGCGACGCCGCTGGAGAAGATCGCCGCGCCGGCGGTGAGGTAGGGTCTGAGAGCGCTCTTGCCGAGCTTGGGGCTCAGCCGCGCTTCCAGCCTGAGGCCGACCGGGAGGCTCCCCCGGGTCGGGCCGACCAGCAGCGCTTGTGCCCCGAGGAGCGAGCCCTGTGCCAGGACGCCCGCCGACAGCGCCCCCGCGCCCGCGCGCAGGTCGAGCTCGCCGCGCGCCAGGGCCACCCACTCCAGCGCCGAGACCAAGCCCGGCGCGACCGGCCGCCCGTCGGCGAGCGCGAGCTGCGTGAGGAGCGGCTTCACGGTATCGAGGACCGGCTCCAGGGAGCCCGCGGCCTCGACGCGCTGGCCGACGCGGGCGATCACCCGGGCGCGGCCGACGTCGAGGAGGGTCATGCTGACCAGCACGGAGTTCCCGATCCGCGACAGCTCGCCGCTCAAGGCGCGGTCGACCCCCAGGGCGCCCGCGAGCTCGGCGACACAGCTCCCGTTGTCCTTGCAGCCGAGCAGCTCCTTTCGCTGTTCGAGGCCGAGGAGGCTGTTGATGTCGTCGAGGCCGACGACGGTGTAGACGCCGAGCGCGCTCAGCTCGGTCTGGGCGTACTGCGAGACGCTCTGGGCGACCGAGCGGGAGACGCCGCTGCCCGCTCGGAGCCCGAGGAAGACGAGCCGGGGCACCGCTGCCGCTGGGGAGGACCAGAGGAGGGCAGCGGCCAACGCGATCGCCCATCGCGCGGACAGGTGGGCTCGAAAGTAGGGCACCGGTTTCCCCTTGGGCTCGGACGACCGATCAGACCGATCGGTCCGATCGGTCCGATCGGTCCGATCGTCGCTCGCCCGGCGGCGCGGGAGAAGCGCCAGGCCGCCGACCACCGACCCGTGCGAACCGGACCACGCCCGCGACGACATTCAAGCCCGGCGGCGGCGGAAGGCGAGGAGCAGGACGAGCCCGGCGGCGAACGCCTCGGGCGGGAAGGTCTGGCACTGGCAGCCGTACTGGCCGTGCGGCGACGTGCCGGAGTCGCCGGTTCCGCTGGGTCCGGTGCCGCCGGAGCCGCCGTCGTTGCCTCCGGAACCGCTCCCGCCGTCCGTGCCGGTGACGTTGCCGCCGTCGCCGCCGGAGCCGCTGCCCCCGTCGGGCGTCGTCACCGAGCTGTCCTCGTACGACCACAGCTCGCTGCTCGCGGACGAGGACTGGTCGGCGATGCCGCCGTAGACGAGCAAGCGCTGGTGGCCCGAGTCGTAGGTGGCGGCGTGGTCGTAGCGCGCGGAGGGGCCCGACACGTCGACCTTGCTCCACCGCGAGCCGTTCCATTCCCAGGTGTCGCCGTAGACGCCGTCGGTGCTCGGATCGCCGAACGCCTCGCCCCCGAAGAGGACCGCGGCATTGCGAGCGTCGTCCCAGGTGAAGGTCACGCCGTCGAGCGGCGGTGGCCAGGTGCCGGACTTCTGCACCTGCGTCCACGCGCAGTCGGTCGCGTCGCCCGCCGTGCAGTCGAAGCGCCACAGGTCATCGAAAGAGGTGCCGCCCTGCTGGCCGCCGTAGAGCCACACGACCCCGCCGCTCGAGTTGGGCTCGTACGCGAGGCCCGCGCCCATCCGCCCGGGAGGATCGCTGCCGCCCCCCGGCGACAGCTCGAGCCAGGCGTCGTTCGCCAGGTTGAACGCCCAGGTCGCCGCGTCGTCGCCGTTGGACGAGTCGCGCCCGCCGAAGAGGACCTCGCGCCCGTGCGCGGAGTCGAACGCCATCGCCGCGAAGCGCAGCGCGGGCGGCTGGGTCGAGGTGGTGACCTGGGTCCAGCCGCCGGTGCCGCCGATCCACGTCTCGTCGGTGTTGCCGACGGCGTTGGTGCCGGGGTCGACGATGTTTCCGCCGAAGACGAGCGCCCGGCCGTCGGCGGTGGGGGCGTAGGCGACGCCGAAGCGCGGGTTGGGCGCGGCGCTCGAAGTCACCGCCTGCCATGCGCCGCTCTCCAGGACTTCGAGGTCGCCGTACGTCGTGCCGGTTTCGCCGTACTGGCAGATGCCCGACTTGCAGCCGAAGGCGAGGAGCGGCGTGTTCGCGCCCGGGAGATAGACCAGCGCGGCGCCTTCGCGCGGTGTGCCGCCGCTGGTGGGGATCATCCGCCAGCGGGGAGCGGCACCGCTCGCGGCGGGCACGGCGAGCAGAACGAGTGCGGCGACCGCCGCGAGCCGGGAGCACATGGCGGCGCACGATAGCGCAGAGCTCGGACGCCCGGAACGCCCGAAGGCGCCCAGGCACAACCGCCATCGGACCGATCGGACGGATCGGTCCGATCGGACCGCTCGGTGATGACGCCGGTCGAGGCCACGGGCCAGGAGCGACCGACGGGCACGCGGCCGGGGACGCCCCCGTTCACTCCGGCGCGATGACCGCGAGGTGGTTCAGCGCCTGGGCGAGGTCGGACTCGTGCTTGAGCACGACCGAGAGGGTCTCGCCGACGAGCTTGGCGTCGAGGCTCGGCGCGTCCAGGAGCACGAGCGCGCGGGCCCAGTCGAGGGTCTCGGAAATCGAGGGCGGCTTCTTCAGCTCGAGCTTGCGCAGGGCGGTGACGGCCGCGACGACCCGCTGCGCCAGCGCCGCGGCGATGTCCGGCACGCGCGCGCGGACGATGGCGAGCTCCCGCTCGGGCGCGGGGAAGTCGAGGAAGAGGTGCAGACAGCGGCGCTTGAGCGCGTCGGAGAGCTCCCGGGTCGCGTTCGAGGTCAAGACGACGCGCGGAATCGACACCGCCCGGATGGTGCCCAGCTCGGGCACGCTCACCGCGTAGTCCGAGAGCACCTCCAAGAGGAACGCCTCGAACTCCGGGTCGGCCTTGTCGATCTCGTCGATGAGCAGCACCACCGGCTCCGGCGAGCGGATGGCGGCGAGCAGCGGCCGCGGGAGCAGGAAGCGCTGGCTGAAGAAGACCGCGTCCGACCCCGCGATGCGGCTCGCGGCCTCCTCGAGCGTGTCCGTGCCCTGCAGGAGCTCGCCCAGCTTGTCCTTCAGGAGCTGGGTGTAGAGGAGCTGCTTCGCGTACTCCCACTCGTAGAGCGCCTTCGCCTCGTCGAGCCCCTCGTAGCACTGGAGCCGGACGAGAGGCCTGCCGGTGCCCTCGGCGAGGGCGCGCGCGAGGTCGGTCTTGCCGACGCCGGCGGGGCCTTCGACGAGCAGCGGCTTCTCCATCCGGTCCGCGAGGAAGAGGATGGTCGCGATGTCGCGGCTCGGGAGGTAGCCCGCGCGGGTCAGCCGCTCGGAGGCGTCGTCGATGCTCGCGAACGAGCCGGTCATCCGAAGTCGACCTCGCGCGGGTGGACGATCGGACCGATCGATCGGATCGGTCCGATCGGTCGGATCGCATGCTCATCGGGCCGACCGCGCCTGGCACCACGAGCTCCCAGGAGCGGCACCGGAACCCCGTCCTACTTCTTCTGGCTCCGGTCGAGCTCCTTCGCGCTCATCACCTCGGCCTGGCCGGTGAAGATCTCGGCGCCCTGGACGCGCCAGTCGGGCTGCACGTCGAGCTGCGACTTGATGGCAAACGGCAGCGGCGGATCTCCGGTCTGCGACTTGATCTCCCCGTCGATCTCCAGCGTGGCGGTCTGGGCGTTCGCCGGCATCGGGTCGATGTACCAGACGGCGTACGCGGCCTGCGGCGGGAACTGCCGAATCCAGCCGTCGGGGTAGTCGAGGAGCGACTCCGGCCCGCCCGGTCCGCCCTGGTGGCCGAGGTACTGGTCCTTCTTCCCCTTCGCGTTGGTGCCGACGTACTGCGCGTCGAGCGCGTTGAACGACAGGTCGAGGATCATCTTCCCGCTCGTCGCCTGGCCGTTCTCGGTCGCGATGGACTCGTGCCGCGGCGCGCCCCAGACCGCCATGTCGATGCGCAGCCGGTCCTGAGTGCCCTGCTTGACCCGCTTGATGCCGAGCAGGTCGAAGCGCACCCCGTACATCGTCGACGAGGAAATCGGCCGGTACTGCCCGTCCTCCAGCAGGTCGTAGAACGACTTCGCCATCTTGTAGTAGTGCTCGCGCAGGGCCGCCTGGTCCTGGGAAATCACGCCGGCCTTCTTCGCCGCGTCGAGGGCGAGCTTGAGCGGCCCGTCCTGGTGGTACATCCCCGGGTGCTGGTTCGAGATGTTGTCGATCTGCGCCTGGTACCAGCGGGTCTGGCTCGCCAGCTCGTCGCGCCAGCGGTCGGTATCGCCCAGCGCGTAGGTGTAGCTCGCGCGCTCGACGTACTCGGCGTGGAGCTGCGCGAGCTTCGCTTTCAGGTCGAGGTGGTTGACCTCGTCCTGGTGCGAGTTGAAGGCGAGGATGGCGAGGACGACCAGCGCCCCGCCGATGACAAGCACCTTGATCACCGGCTTCATCGTGAACGACTCCCGATTCGCTCTCGCGGGCGCTCCGCCGCGCCCCGAGACGAAGGCCGCCCTTCCTAGCCCATCCGGCGGCCGGGCGCAAATCGGGGGCGCGCTGGGGTCCCGGTCGATCCGGTTGACGCACTTGCCCCGAGTTGGTGCCGGACACGTGAGTGTCCGGGCACAGGCACGGCCGCCGCACGCGCACAGGCTTCGCGTAGACGGCGCATCCGCGCGATGGTGTCGCCTGTACCCTTTGGGCGGGTGGGGAAGCCGGACACGTGAGTGTCCGGGTACAGGCACGGCCACCGCACGCGCACAGGCTTCGCGTAGACGGCGCATCCGCGCGATGGTGTCGCCTGTACCCGGACACTCACGTGTCCGGCTCCAAGTCCGGCTCCAAGCGGGTGGACCGGCCGGGCATGGTTCGGAGGTGACCCGAGCGCTCTTCCGTTCACGCCAACTGCGGCGGGCCGGGGGGCGCCTGCTGCTTGAGGCGGCGGAACTCGAGGTACATCGACGCGCGCCAGCGGACGATCATCCCGAACGCGAGCAGGTAGAAGAGCGCCGCGGTCTTCATCGGCGGGAGCATCTCGTCGAGATAGTCGTGCAGCGCGAAGCGGACGAGCACCAGCCCGATGAGGATGGTCAGGAACGCCTTCGAGCGCTGGAGGTAGATCGCGTCGCCGCGCCGGGTCAGCTTGGAGGTCTTCTGGAGCGGCACCGCGAGGAGCAGCGCGCCGAGCAGCACCGCTACGAGCCCCCAGGTGAGCGGCACGCGCATCTTCGGGTCGAGGAACATGCAGAAGCCGGTCGCCATCCCGAGCGGCGGCATCACGATCTTCGCCGTCGAGATGGCGGTCTTCGTCTCGCGCACGCGCCAGAGCAGGATGACGCCGCCGCCGACCAGCGTCGCGGCGAGCATCAGGAGCTTCAGGTGAGGGAGGTTGGTGATCGCGTCCACGCCTCCAAGCTTAACGGTGGTCCCGTCCGCTCGCCGCGATGTCGGCTACCGGTCGCCCGGCGAACGGGCAGGCGCCGATTCTCGGGGCTCGATCCGATTCGTAGGACGGGTGGAGCGCAGCGGAGCCCATCGTCGAGGGGCGTGGCTGATGTGGCGAGGACCTCGAAGCGCCTCCGCAGGACCTCGAAGCGCCTCCGGAAGACTCGACCGCGCCGGGCGCTTCGCGGACCGCCACCGACCCGGCCCTGGCCGAGGCCCGAGCGCCCGCGCCTCGGAGCCCTCGCGGCGGCGAACGCGCGCCCGCATCGCACGGCTTCCGGACTCCCGCCGGTGGAGAAACGCGAAGGCGGCAGCCCCCGGCCACCGCCTCCGACCCGGAACCCGTTCCTATTACGCGGTCTCCGGGGCCTCCGCCTTCTTCGCGCTGGCGGACTTCGCCTTCGCCTTCTTCTGGCCCTTCTTGTCCGTGGCCGGCGGAGTGTTGCCGTTCGACTTCTTCTTCGCCGCTGCCTTCTTCTTTCCGAACTTGACGAAGAACGACTCGACGAAGGCCGCCTTCTTCGGAAACTTGTTCTGGAGCGTGCCGTGCAGGGCGATGTAGCTCCCGCCCCAATCGTCCTTCGCGGTGTCGAGCGCCGCCTGCGCCGTCGCGTCGTCCGCCTCGGCCTTGGCCAGGTTCACCAGCGGCTTCTGCCACTGCGTCTTGAGATCCGCCAGCGGCTTCGCATACTCCGCACGGGTCTTGGGCAAGCCCGCGAGGTGGTCGCCGACATCCTTGAACCAGTCGTAGAAGTCGAGGGCGGTCAGGCGCTTCACCTTGGTCAACGACATCGTGAAGAGCGCCGTGTAGCGCTTGTCCTTGCGGTTCTTCCCGACCTCTTTGAACGCGGTGATTTCGACCTCGGTGATGAGGTCCTGCGAGTCGAAGTGGACGCAGAACACCGGGCCACGCATGTCGATGACGTGGTCGTCGGTGTCCAGCGCCTTCGACTGCGCCGCCTTGAGCCCGTCATGGACGGGCTGGATCTCGTTAGCGAACCCCTTGGTCGTGTTGCGCGAGCGCAACCGCGACATCGTCGTCCGCGACGCCTTGAGCAGCGTGCCGGGTGCCGCGGTGTTCGGAGGCTTCTCCATGTCGTCCCTCCTTTCTCAGGCCCGCGTGCCGGGGGTCGCGCGGGCATCCGAGGCGGATGGGTGCTGCGTGGGCGCCTCGGTGAAGCCATCCTGCGCCGGACAAAAAAGGGAGTCAAGAATTATTTCGACGGCGATCTCGCGCTATCGAGAACGCCGTTCACAAAATGCCGGCGGCCGGACCGGCCCCACCGCGCGCGAAGATGCGGATCGGGCGGAGCACGCGTGGGGGAGGCGCATCGACTTTCCGATGCGGAGAAAGCACGCGCTCCGAAGGCGCATCGACTTTTCGATGCGGGGATAGCACGCGCTCCGAAGGCGCATCGACTTTCCGATGCGGGGAAAGCACGCGCTCCCAAGGCGCATCGACTCTCCGATGCCGGCGCCGAACGCGCTCTGGACCCCCATCGACTTTCCGATGCGGGCGCGGAAAGCATGCGGAGGAGCCCCGGAAAGCGGGTGTCCAGTCGTCTCAGGTCCGCGCTGGTTCCCCGGGCGGGATCAGGGAGCAGCCGCGACCTGGAGCATCGTCGTCGAAGGCGCCACCGGCTCGGTCGGCGTTGGATGCCCGGCGCGTCGTCGCAGGCCAGATGAGCGAGCGTCGCCAGCCAGGGCGCTTGACGCTGCGCGGAAAACTCGCAAGTATCTGGAAGGTGCGTCGTCGCATAGCCGCGACGGAGGCCGAGATGAGCACGCCGATGCTGAAATCGCTCCGAGTCTCGGGGCTATTGTCCTTCGGGCCCGAGCCGGTGGACATCCCGCTGACGCCGCTCAACGTGCTCATCGGACCGAACGGTTCCGGGAAGTCCAACACCATCGAGGTCCTGTCGCTCCTGCAAGCCGCGCCGACGGACATCACGCGGCCGATCCGGAAAGGTGGTGGAGTACAAGAATGGGTCTGGAAGGGGGCGTCGCCACAGGACGCTTGGGCGATGGTCGAGGTGTTGGTGCGTAACCCATTCCTGCCGCGTCGCCCGGAGCACTCCACTGGATGGTTTCGGTATCGCCTCAAGATATACACGCTAGGTGGGTCGCCGTTTCTCATCGGCGACGAGACGCTCGAGGATGAGAACGCGCAACCAGGTCAGCAGAGACCATCTACCTTTTTCGAGTATGAGAACGGGCGGCCGATGCTCAGCATCAGAGGTGGACCCGAGCGTCGGGAAGTGCAACAAGGAAAGCTCAACCCGCAGCAGTCGATTCTGTCGCAGAGGAGAGAGCCGGAATTGTACCCCGAGATCACGAACACAGCGGAGCTGTTCTCGAGGATTCGCATCTATCGCGAGTGGTCTTTCGGCCGTCTTGCTCCCGCGCGCTTGCCGCAACGAACAGATCTTCCGAACGATCATCTCGATGAGGACACATCGAACCTCGCGCTGGTGCTGAGCCGCCTTCGACAGTACCCAGAGGTCAAGCGATCTTTGGTCAGAGAGCTCGGCACTCTGTCGCCGCACTTCGACGATTTCGAACTGAAGCTCGAAGGAGGAACGGTGCAGATTGTCTTCATCGAAGGTGGTTTCACGATTCCCGCGACACGCCTGTCGGACGGCACTCTCCGTTACCTCTGCCTTCTCGCCATCCTGCTCGACCCGACGCCGCCGCCGCTCGTGTGCATCGAAGAGCCCGAGCTCGGCCTGCACCCGGACATGATGCCGCAGATTGCTCGGCTCCTGCGGGAAGCGTCCGAACGGATGCAGTTGGTTGTCACGACTCACTCGGATGCGCTGGTGAGCGCGCTTTCCGACACGCCGGAATCGGTAATCGTGTGCGAGAAGGAGGAGTCGAAGACCTCGCTCGAACGCCTCAACGCCGCCGAGCTGAAACCGTGGCTGGAGAAATACCGGCTTGGGCAACTCTGGATGCGCGGAGATCTCGGAGGTACGCGATGGTGAAGCGCGCCGGCAAGCTCTTCATCGAGGGCGGCGGCGACTCCAACGACTTGCAGGCGGAGTGCCGCAACACCTTTCGGAACCTTCTCGAGAAGGCGGGGTTGAAGGGGCGCCTGCCGCGCATCATCGCGGCTGGTCCGCGCGAGGGCGCCTACCGAGACTTCTGTTCCTTCTTCAGCGATGGAACGGTGCGCGCGTTCTTGCTCGTCGACAGCGAGGGGCCGGTTTCCGCGACCTCGCCCTGGGAACACCTGAAGCAACGCGACAAGTGGGAGAAGCCCCCGCGCGCCACCGACGACCAGTGTCATCTCATGGTGCAGTGCATGGAGACCTGGTTTCTCGCCGACCCGCCCGCTTTGCAGACGTTCTTCGGCCAGGGCTTCGCACCGAAATCGCTGCCGGCGCATGCGAACATCGAGGACGCTCCGAAGACCGAGGTGCTCGCCGGCCTCGAGGCCGCGACCGCGCAGACGAAGACCAAGGGCGAGTACGACAAGGGCGCGCACAGCTTCAAGGTTCTCGGGACGCTCGACCCGGCGAAGGTCCGGCAGCGCTCGAAGTGGGCCGAGCGGTTCTTCGCGACGATGGAGAGGGTTCTCGAGTAACCGGAAGGCGACGTGATGGCAATCGACCGCGCGACCATCGAACGGCTGGTGAAGCACTTCGAGCGTCTCGAAGCGACCGGCGCGAGCCGCGACCTGAAGGAAGCGGCCGTCCGGGACGAATTCATCAACCCCTTCTTCGAAGCGCTCGGATGGGACGTGCGCAACGTCGCGCGCAAGGCGCCGCGGTTCAAGGACGTGCTCAAGAACGAGACCGTCCGGCGCGGCGAGGAGACCAAGGAACCGGACTACACGTTTCGCATCGGCGGCGGCGACGTGTTCTACCTGGAGGCGAAGAAGCCCGCGGTCATCATCACGACGGATCGCGAGCCGGCGTTGCAGCTTCGCCGCTACTCATGGCCCGCCGAGTCGCATCTCTTCGGCGTACTGACGAACTTCCGGGACCTGCTCGTCTACGATCGCGCGGTACGGCCCTCGCCAACGGACGGCGCGATGTCCGCGTGCCTCCTGCGGCTGCGGTTCGACGAGTATCTGCCGCGCCTCGACGAGCTGGCATCGCTGCTGACGCGCGAGGGCATCGAAGGAGCCGAGCATCCGATCTTCACGCAAACGCGCGAGACCCGGCGCGGGACGCTCCCGTTCGATGATCAGTTCCTCGCTCAGCTCGAAGCATGGCGACTTCTCCTCGGGAGAAGCATCGCATCGGCGAATCCGGAGCTCGACGCGCCGGCCGTCACTCTCGTCGTTCAACGCATCATTGACCGACTGCTCTTCCTGAGAATCTGCGAGGACAAGGGCATCGAGCCGTACCGCACGCTCGACCGTATCGCCGGACAGGACAAGCCGTTCGCGCGTCTGGTCAAGCTCTTCCATTACGCCGACCGGCGATTCAACTCGGGGCTGTTCCACTTCCGACCGGCTGCCGGCCGCAGCGAAGAAATCGATCGTCTGACCACGAGCTTGTCCGTTCCTGACGCGCCCGTCGTCGAGCTCCTTCGCGGCTTGTATCCGCCGTCGCTGCCGTATGCCTTTGGCGCGTTGCCGCCGGACATCCTCGGTCAGGTCTACGAACGGTTCCTCGGCAACGTCCTGGAGATTCATCGCGGCCGTCGAGTTCGCGCGGTGCCGAAGGAGGAGGTCCGACGAGCCGGCGCCATCTACTACACGCCCGCGCCGGTCGTCAGACACATCGTCCATTCGGTCTTGGAGCCGCTGCTGCAAACGCACGCGCCCGACTTCAAGCAGCCGCTGCGCGTGCTCGACCCCGCTTGCGGTTCGGGATCGTTTCTCGTCGAGGCGTACCTTTACTTGCTCGACTGGTACCTCGACCGGTTCACGGCGAGCCCGTCCGCGACGCGTGCAGCGTTGCGCAAAGGTCTGCTCGTCCGAGACGGTGGGACGCCGCGGCTCAGCCTCGATGCGCGGCGACGCATCCTTCTCGCGCACGTCCACGGCGTCGATGTCGATCGCAACGCGGTCGAAGTGACGAAGCTTTCGCTCCTCATCCAGATGCTCGCGCCGTGCGCGCCGGAGATTGCGCAAGTCGATTTCGACGATGGCCACGAGAGCCTCTTGCCGGACCTCGGGCGCAACATCGTTGCCGGAAACAGCATCATCGAGCCGGACTTCGAGAGCACGTCGCGTTCGGCGGAGACGCGCAGCACCATCTCCGCGCTGCCGATGCGATGGGATGAGGCTTTCCCCGATGTCACCGCGGCCGGCGGCTTCGATGCCATCATTGGCAACCCGCCTTACGACAAGGTCTCGCGCCGGGAGACGCCGTACGAATACGACTACCTGAAGCAGCACTTCCCGCGCACCGCGCAGTACAAGATCGAGCTCTACGCAGTCTTCATCGAACGCGTGTTGCAACTCCTGCGCGAAGGCGGCCTGCATTCTTTCATCGTGCCGAACAGCTTTCTCGCCGGCGTGTACCTCGAAGATCTTCGCAACTTGATGGCGCTCGACAATACCCTCGTCGATCTCGCGTTCTTGCAGTTCCAAGTCTTTCGCGCCGCGAAGCTCGATTCGGTCATCTATATCGTGAAGCGAGAGAAGCCGACTCCGGCGACGCGCCTGCGCCTGCGCAAGGCGGACGAGTCGTTCCAAACCATCCCGGAGGGCGAACAAGTCCTGACCGTGAAGCAGTGGCAACAGAGCGCCGGCCGCACGTTCGCGATGACCACCGGCGCAGGCGCGCAGCGGCTCGTGCGAGAGCTGGAACAGGCGCCGCGGCGGCTCAGCGACCTCGCGACGATTCACCTCGGCCTCGTGCCGAAATCAAACGATCTCGTCAGCGACTCCCGCACGAGCACCGCGCGCGATGGCCTCCTCCGAGCCCGCGACTTTGGCCGCTACGAACAAGCGACGCCGATACGATGGTTCGACTTCGCCCACACGGAAATCGCCGGGGGCACCAAGGACGCCGCGGTCTACCAGACCGGCCCGCGCATCGTCGCCCACGCCATCCGCAACCTGCGCATCCCGCGACGCCTCGTCTGCGGACTCGCCGAGGCAGGCACCTTTACCGACGGAACCGTCCACAACATCCTCCCGAAGCCGGGAGTCGATGCGCTCACCCTCCTCGGCATCCTCGACTCGAACGTGATCGATCGCTACTACGCCGCCCGGTTCCCCGAACATCGCATCAAGGGCGAGTACCTGAAGTCGCTCCCGATGCCCGAGCTGTCGCGACGCGATGCGGAGAGCATCGCAAAGCTGGTTCGTCAGCGTATCGAGGCGAACGCGATGCCGGACCCGCTCGACCGTGAGCGACAGATCAGGCACTGCGAGCGAGAGCTCGATGCCGCCGTCGCCCAGGCGTTCGGGCTGTCGGAGGCGGCGGCGGTGTTCGTGGCGAGGACGGCGGCGATGTAGTGCCACGAATCGATACTCTTCCGCGATCACCATCAGACAGAGCAGTAGCTCAGAGACGCTTTGCCGCTGCAACAGCCGGATCGGAAGAACGATCTTGCTCCAGAAGAAGCTGGCGGGCACGAGCTCGCGCCCGCGAAACGGGATGCCAGATCGTGTTCCCCCGTAAGACAATGGGCAGCGCTAGACCCTCGTGTTGCAAGATAGCTAGAACGCCTGCCACTTTGGATTGCTCGTTCTGGTGCATCCCTCGGAACAAGGCGTTCTCACGACGTCCGTGCCCCTTCTGGATGTAGAGCTTCCGAAGGACCGCCAAGAGAACTCTGGCTCCAAGGGGAAGTCGGTCTTGCTCAAGAAGCTCATTAGTTGTGGTTGCAAGCGTGTCATATTCACCGATCTCGCATTTTCCCATCCACGATGGCGTGTCGCGCTCCGAGAAGACGTTGAGAACGCTCTTAACAGTACAGTCCTCTATCGCCACGCTCGTTTCATCACGTCGGTCCACGATAACCGTGTCGATCTGACAGTCCTCAAGGCAAAGACGCGAAACCGATGGTCCGGAAAGATCGACGATGGAAAGATCTCCTCCGGTAATCTTCAATCCTTGGAAGTCCACGTGTTGAGCAGTTGTTCCACCGCGCAACGCAAGAGCGACAAGATCCCCAGCAAGTGTTGGGGAGTTCCATCGCATCGCGGCCTCGCGAGCGGCAACCACTGCGTGCGCAACGAGAGACTCGTCCGCGTCCTGCCGAGAACGGACGGCGTCAACTGCAAGTTCGCCCAAAGGATTCTGCCAACGGGACGCATGGGGGTCCACGTACGGGTTCTCGAGGAATCTGGCCACATCTCCCGCTCGTAGGACATCTACTAGCTGATCATCGAGGAAGGCTCTGCTTCCGGTTTGCCGATCTCGAGCTGTGAGGCCAGGAAGTCGTTGAAGCAGTGGGCGTGCAGTTTCATCGGGATACGCGCCAGTTTCCGCTCGAAAGGCGCCGCCGATATCGTCTTCGGTCAAGGGACCTAGGCCATCAGCCATGATGCGGGCCTTGGAGGCAAGTCGCTCCAAGATGTTGCGTATTGTGGATGCGTCAAGGTACTTGTGAATCTTCGCCTCACGTTCGCAGATCTTGTCGATCATCGAGGACCATGCCCGTGCCGGCTCAACTTCCTCGGAAAGTGCGTCTTGAAGGAAGCCGCGAGCCGCGAAGGTGGCGAGCAGGAGAGGACGCCGTGGCAGCCAATCTGGCACCTCGAAATCAATCCCGACTTCGGTGAGGTACTTCCGCGCAGACTCGTCATCAAAATCGATCAGCTGCACAAGAGGATCGGTGCTTCGAAGTCCTAGGGAGTTTCGAAGCTCGCCGTGGGAGTCAAAGAAGTGCTCGCGGCCGCAGACGAGCAGACCTCCCTTCCCTCTCGCCAGCTCAACAAAGCGAGCAACTAGACTAACCGCATTCGCGCGGAGATCACGTAGACGCTTGTTCCCGCGGCCACTCCATGAGATGGAGGCGATCTCGTCAAATCCGTCAAGAAGCACGATGCATTGACCAGCGTTAAAGGCGCGTACAAGCTGATGGGGCTGTTCAAATCCAACGTGCCTGGCATGGCGGACAAGCGCCTCAGCCGGTTCGGACTGACCCCAGTGGTCTCTCAGGTTCAACGCAATGGGAACGAGCGAACTGTTTGAACGGAAGAAGGCCCTCTTAAGTTCGTCGAAGACGTGTTTGAAGGTAAGACTCTTCCCAACGCCAAAATCACCGATCATACAGGAAACTGCACCCGCAGTTAGCTCGCCGGCCAACTGGCTAATGGTATACGTCACAGCGGTACGGGTGTCGACGATCGGCGTCGGCACAAAACGAACCTCTTTCAAATCCACCGAGTCGTTCCGCGGATCAACGGCACTCCCAAAAGGGTATGACGTTCGGAGCTGTAGGTATTTTTGTCCATCGATCAATTTCTTCTGAAACTCCGCGAAGGAGATGACGGTGACTTTAAGCATCTTGCCGAGGGAGTGCTGTTCTGCAGTGGGCTCGTCACGGGTAACAAACCAACAAGCTACGAGCCTTCCGTGCTTGCCGCGGTCGTCGCGGTAGGTCTTGAGCTTGTTCCCGTCCTTTTTCAACTTCTCGAGGGTCCGCGACGTGGTGCACTCGACGTAGTGGGTGAGATCCTCTGTCTCAATAATACAGTCACGTTCGCGCCCGTCTACGAGGTCGGGTGCGCCATCGCCCGGTCGCGCGTCCCAAAGAGCGCGCGCGGCACGGCGGACCTCCGCCTCAAATGCCGATGCCTCCTCAAAAGATGCTCCAGACATCCAGGTCACCTCAGCGGTAGGTCCCTCAGCTGCACCCCATGCTGGTACCACAGTTCAAGCACTTGAAGCAAGCGCCGTTGCGGACGGTGATGTGGCCGCAGGTATCGCAGAACGGGGCATCGCCTCCCAGCTCTCCCAAGAGCGCGTCTTGGGCGGAGGCTCCACGCCGTTTGAGCTCGTTGCGCTGTTCGGCCATCTCGGCGGTGGTCGGCAGGCGCGGCGCCGCGGTCGATGATGCGATGGGCGGCGTCTGGATGGAGCTCGCCGAGGCCTGGGCGCGCATGGACGGGTCATCGGAGACCGCGCTCGTCGGATGATCCTGCGCCTGCTCCGGCGGGACGTGGGCGAGGTCGTCGCGGCCCAAGTATTCGACCGCCAGCGCGCGGAAAACGAAGTCGATGACGCTCGTCGCGAACTTCACGCGGTCGTGTCCCTTGACCGGTCCCTGCGGCTCGAAGCGGGTGAAGACGAACTGGTCGACCAGCACCTCCAAGGGCACTCCGTACTGGAGCGCAATCGAAGTCAGCATCGAGAAGCAGTTGAGCATCGACCGGTACGCCGCGCCCTCCTTGTGCATGTCGATGAAGATTTCGCCGAGCCGCCCGTCCGCGTACTCGCCCGTCCGCAGGAACAGCTTGAACCCGCCGATGCGCGCCTCCTGGGTGATGCCCAGCCGCCGGGCCGGCAACCGATGCCGTTCGAGCTTCGCCGGCGAGCTGACCGAGGGCTTTCCATCGATGGTCGTCGGCGCGTTCGCGGCAATCGCTTGCGCGCGGGCCGCCATGCCCGCATCCAGGGGCGTTCGTCCTTCCCGCTCATCGTGAGCTTGTCGAAGGGCGCCCGACGATAGGGCGGTCGGGCTCCGCTCCGGATGAACGGGTTCGGACTCGGGCCCACGCATCTCGAAACCGCGGTGAGCGGATTCGGTGTCCGCAGTGCCCAGCCCGAGTCCGCGCTGGCCATCTTCCGATGCCACGCCGGCGCTCAGGCTCTGCGCGACCGTCTGCACCGTGCTCGCGACCGCCGCTTCCACTTCCTGCTTCGCCGCCGCGGGAATCGGCGCGGTCTTCGATTCCGCCTTCGTCTCTGCCTTCGTCGACAACGGCTGCGACAGCTTGCAGCCATCGCGGTAGAGCGCAATCGCCTTGAGCCCCAGCTTCCACGAGTCGTAGTGGATGCGCTCGATGTCCTCGATCGTCGCCTCGTGCGGCAGGTTGATGGTCTTCGAAATCGCTCCCGAGATGAACGGCTGCACCGCGGCCATCATCCGGATGTGGCCCATCGGTTCGATGTAGCGCTTCCCGTACGGGCCGCAGCGGTTCGCGCAGTCGAACACCACGAGGTGCTGCGGCTCCAGGCCCGGCGCGCCTTCGATGGTCTGGCGGCCGCAGATGATGTCGTTCGCCTCGCTGACCTGCTTCTTGGTGAAGCCGAGGAAGCCGAGCAGATCGAACGCGAAGCTCGCGCGCTCCTCTTCGGGGACCCCCAGCCGCTCGAGCAATGTCGCGCCGACGACCCGCGGCGAGAACGCCTGCTTCAAGTCCAGCGCGCCCTTGAGCGCCCGTTCGACGCTGGCGATCTCCTCCGGCAGGAAGCCCTTCGCCTTCAGGGTCTCGCGGTTGATGTGCGGCGCGTCGTCGAGGGTCGAGGTGCCGACCGCGTAGCGGATGATCGCGGTCACGGTCTCGTCGTCGTAGCCGAGAGACTTGAGCGCCCGCGGCACCGACTGGTTGACGATTTTGAAGAAGCCGCCGCCCGCCAGCTTCTTGAACTTCACCAGCGCGAAGTCGGGCTCGACGCCGGTCGTGTCGCAATCCATCAGGAGGCCGATGGTGCCCGTCGGCGCGAGCACGCTCGCCTGCGCGTTGCGGTAGCCGTGCTCCTCGCCCAGCTCGATCGCGCGCGTCCAGCATTCGCGCGCCGCCTCGAGCAGGTCCTGCGGCACGTGTCCCGCGGGAATCGCCTCCGCCGCGTCGGAGTGCATCCGCATCACGTCCAGCATCGACGCGCGGTTTGGAGCGAAGCTCGGGAACGGCCCTTTCACCGCCGCCATCTCCGCCGAGAGCGCGTAGGCTTCGCCGGTCATCAGCGACGTGATCGCCGCCGCCACGTCGCGCCCGGCGTCGGAGTCGTAGGGCAGCCCCTTGACCATCAGGAGCGTGCCCAGGTTCGCGTACCCGAGGCCGAGCGTTCGGAACTTGTGAGACTTCTCGGCAATCTTCTGCGTCGGATAGCTCGCGAGGTCCACCAGGATTTCCTGCGCGAGGAAGAACGTCCGACACGCATGCCGGAAGCCCTCGACGTCGAAGCGCCCCTGGTCGTCGAGGAACTTCAAGAGGTTCACCGACGCGAGGTTGCAGGCGGTGTCATCGATGAAGAGGTACTCGCTGCAGGGGTTCGACGCGTTGATGCGTTCCGACTTCTTGCACGTGTGCCACTTGTTGATCGTGTCGTCGAACTGGATGCCGGGGTCGGCGCAGTACCAGGAGGCGTCGGCGATCATCCGCCAGAGGTCGCGAGCGCGGTGGGTCTTGTGCTCCTGGCCGGTGGTGCGAAAGCGCGTGGTCCAGCTCTCGTCCTCGTCCACGCGACGCATGAACTCGTCGGTCACGCGCACCGAGTTGTTCGAGTTCTGTCCCGCGACCGTGTGGTAGGCCTCGCCGTTGAAGTCCGACGAGTAGCCCGCCGCGATCAGCGCCGCGACCTTGCGCTCCTCGCGCTTCTTCCAGGTGATGAACCGGTCGATTTCCGGATGGTCGAGGTCGACGATCACCATCTTCGCCGCGCGCCGGGTGGTGCCGCCGGATTTGGTCGCGCCGGCGCCGCGGTCGAGCACTTCGAGGAAGCTCATCAGACCCGACGACAAACCGCCGCCAGAGAGCTTCTCCATCTCCCCGCGCAGCCGGGAGAAGTTGGTGCCGGTACCCGAGCCGTACTTGAAGACGCGGCTCTCGTTCTTGACCAGGTCGAAGATGCTGGAGAGGTCGTCGTCGACCGACTGGATGAAGCACGCCGACACTTGCGGGCGCTGGTAGGCGTTCGCGGTCGGCTCCGCACGGCCGGCGGCGTCGCTCCAGGCGAAGTTCCCGCCCGAGCCCTCGATGCCGTACTGATGGTAGAGGCCGCAGTTGAACCACACCGGGCTGTTGAACGCACCGATCTGGTGCACGAGCATGTAGCTCAGCTCGGCCTCGAAGCTGTCGGCGGTCGCCTCGTCCGCGAGCAGTCCCTGCTCGACGCCGGAAGCGCGGATGGTCCGGGCGACGCGCTCGACGAGCTGGCGGACGCTCTTCTCGTGGCCGGTGCCGGGGACGCCCGCCTTGCGGAAGTACTTGCTGACCGCGACGTCGGTCGCGAGCTGGCTCCAGTCGGCCGGCACCTCGACGTCGTCGAGCCGGAAGACCACCGTGCCGTCGGGGTCGGCGATGACGCTCTTGCTCGCGGTCCACTCGACCTGGTCGAGCGGGTCGATGCCCGTCCGCGTGAACCGCCGCGGAATCGAGAGAGCGCGCGCGGCGTGCTTCTCCTCTTTCTCCGGGCTCATTTCCACGAGCGCTTCGGGCACCGGAAGCTGCGGACCGGCCACGTCGTCCGTCAGGTGCCCGCTTGCGAGCGTCTTCATCGTTCCCTTGTCCATCCTGCTCTCCTGCCGACCTCGAAAAGATGGCGGCGGCCTCGCGGGCCCGACCCGGCGGTGGTGAAAAAGCGCGACCGGGCATGTAAGCACCCGCCGGCAAGGACTACAACCCCTCGTGCGTAAGCGCCCGAAAGGACACCACAAATTGTGGAGGGGCCTCGGGGAGGGGCGCCAGGCGAAACCGACCGGCCGCGGCGGTCGGGGAGGGATCGCTCGGCTTCAGACTCGCTGGGCGACCGATCGGTCCGATCCGACCGATCGGTCCGATCGCGGGACACCCGCCGGCCACTCGGACACTTGACGGCGGCCCGCGGATGCGGTCGAACAACGGCGTTCAAGCCCTCGCCTCGGCGCCGCTGGCGCGCGACCGGAGTTCGCCATGTCCCATCGTCTCGCCCTCCTCTTCCTGGCAGCGCTCTCGCTCAGCGCCTGCCACGCGACCCTCGAGGTGCCGGTCGCGTCGCCGTCGGGTCCGCAGACCGAGCTGCCGCAGTTCGCGCGGTTCCAGGTCTCGCAGCCGCTGTACGACCCGGCGAAGCCGCTCGCGAAGCTGCCGACGCCGACGGTCACCGTGAGCCCGCCGGTACCGTTCCGGGTGAGCGTCTCGTCGCCGTACACCGTCGACGTCGACTTCGTCGCTCCGCTCGCGCCCGCGCAGGATTACGCCGTCACCCTGGAGCCCGGGCTCGTCGCCGAGAACGGCGCGGAGGTGAAGACCGCGCGCACGATTCGCTTCCGCACGCCGCTCAACGCGGTCCACGACATCGCCGTGCACGACGCGGCGAGCGAGCAAGAGCAGACCGCCTTCGTCGGCGCCGACGGCAAGCTGACCGAAGCGCTCGACGGCATCGGGCCGAACGACGCGATTTCCGTCGACTTCGACTACGCGATTCCCGCCTCGCAGCTCGACTTCGTCAAGGTCTTCGTGCGGGATGGACAAGCGGTGCCGGTCACCATCAAGCAGGAGCGCGTGCCACACATCCTCGTGCTCTCGCCGAAGACCACCTGGCCGCGCGACGCCGCGCTCGTGCTGTCGATCGATCGCGGTCTCAAGGTCGGCGATCCCGGCGCGGGGCCGCTGGGCACGGAAAAGCCCTTTGCTTATGACCTCCATTCCTGGAGCTCGCTGGTGGTGAAGTCGGGACCGCACGCGGACGACGGCGGCTGCGTCTCGGCGACGACGGTGCCGCTCGAGTTCTCGAACCCGGTGTCGTGCCAGCTCACCTTGAGCCACCTGTCGATCGATGTGCCTGGGACCACCATCCACTGCGTCGGCGAGCTGACCGCGCGCCAGCAGCGGTACGAGCTGAGCCCGCCGCCGCCCGCGAATCGAGCGCTGACCTTGTCGGTGACGCCCGGCATTCACGACGCGTTCGGCGAGCACTCCTTGCAGCCATCGAGCTTCCCGTTCACCGCCTGCGAAGCGTCGGTGCAGTTCGCCTACACGAAGCCGTTCGAGATTCTCGATCCCGGCCAGAACGATGAGGAGGTCGAACGGCTGCACGGCGCCGCTTCCCTTCAGGTGGAGGGCAAGCGCTTGGGGCTGAAGGACGTGTGGAAGGTCCTCGACCAGGAGCATCTGACCGACCAAGTCGCGTGGACCGACCTGCCGTGGTGGATGCAGGAAGGCGAGATGTACGACGAGTGGGAGGAGGACGCCGCGGCGAACCAGAAGAAGCCGGGCGAGCTCTCCGGCAACGCCATCCCTGAGCTCGCAGGCGCGACCGAGGTCACGGTACCGGTGCCGGGGAGCGGCTGGAGCGACGTGTCGTTCGGGCTCGACCAGTTCCTCGGCGGGAAGAAGGGGCTGGTGCTCCTGCGCGAGACGCCGCTGGGCACGAACGGAAAGCCGAACGGACGCGCGGAGCTGCGGCTCGTAAACGTGACGGACATCGGGCTGTCGGCGCGGATGTCGCGCGAGACGCTGGTGGTGCTGGCCGCGAGCTACTCGTCAGGGCAGCCGCTCGGCGGCGTGCATGTTGTCGCGCGCTCGGAGAAGGGCGAGGTCCTGGGCGAGGGCGTGACCGGTGCCGATGGGCTCCTTAGGCTCCCGCTCCTCGCACGGCAGGACGTGCACGGTTTGAACGACATGCGGCTGTTGGTCGTCGCGACTAAGGGCGACGACGAGGCGTTCCTCTGGAGCCGGTTCGTCGTCGATCCGAACTACGGCAACGATGCGCCGCAGCTCGTCGGGCTCGTCTACACCGACCGCGGCATCTACCGACCCGGCGAGAACGGTCACGTGCACGCGGTGGTGCGGCTCGGGTCGGCCGACGGGCTCACCTCGCTCGCGGGAACGAAGGCGCACCTGACCATCCAAGCGCCGGACGATTCGTCGTTCATCGAGAAGGATTTCACGCTCAGCCCGTTCGGATCGTTCGACGAGGCGCTGAGCATCCCGAAGACCGCGAAGGTCGGCGACTACTCGATGCGCGTGACCGCGGGCGGCTCGACCGTCTACGGCAGCTTCAAGGTCGGCGAGTTCCGGCGCGCCGAAATGAAGGTGGAGATTCAGGCGCCGCCGAAGGTCGCGTGGGGCAGCGAGCTGAAGGCGGTGGTGCAGGGCGAGTACCTCTTCGGCGCGCCGACGAGCGGGCTGGACCTGGAGTGGAGCCTCTCGCGGCGGGCGGTCGATTTTTCGTCGCAGAAGTTCCCCGACGCGGACTTCAGCGCCCCGACGAGGGACGAGTGGAATTCCGAGGAGAGCGCGACCCTCATCACCGAGGGCAAGGCGACGCTCGACCAGAACGGCTCCTTCGTCGTCCGCCAACCGATGGCGCTGCCGAACCCCGTGTCGCAGCGGGAGCAGGTCGCGCTGGCGGCGACGGTCGAGGACAAGAACGGGCAGTCGGTCTCGCGGGTGGCGACAGTCGATCTGTACGGCGCGGACGTGCTCGCGGGCATCGAGGGCGACGGCTTTCTCGCGCCGGTGAACAAGCCGCTGACCGTCACCGCGGTGAGCGTCACCCCTGCCGACGGGCTCGCGGCGGGCACGAAGATGCGGGTGCTCACCCGGATGGTCACCTGGCGGAGCATCAACCGCGCGGGCTCCGGCGGCGGCTACTACTGGACCAGCGAGCGCGTCGTCAGCCCTGACCAGGAGCGCTGCCAGGGTACGACCGACGCGATGGGCCGCTTCACCTGCACCTTCACCCCCGAGCACGGCGGCGACCTGGAAATCATCGCCGAGGCGACCGACCAGTCCGGCCGCGTCGCGCGCGCGGGCGACTGGCGCTGGATCTACGGCGACGCGAGCTACTGGGGCCAGTCGAGCGACAACCCGAAGGTCGGCGTGATGTTCGACCGCACCACCGTCGACGCCGGCCAGCCGGTCAAGGTGGCGATCACGAGCCCGTACAAGCAGGGCGTCGCCCTCGTCACCGTCGAGCGCGAGGACGTGCTCTGGCAAAAGAGCTTCACGATGGGAACCAACGCGACGGTCGAGCTGCCGACGAGCCTCGCGTGGGCGCCGGACGTGGTGGTGGTGGCGACGGTGGTGCGCGCGCGCCTGACGCCCAAGCCGGGGCAGGCGAACCCCGAGAAGGACAAGCCGCAATACGCCATCGGGAACAAGACGCTGATCGTGCGGCCGAAAGAGGAGCGGCTCGGGGTCAAGGTTTCCCTCGCTCGCGAGCAGCTCGAGCCGCGACAGAACGAGACCGCTACCATTCAGGTGAAGCGCTTCGACGGGACGCCGGCGGCGAACGCGGAGGTCAACCTCTGGGCGGTCGACGAGGGCGTGCTGATGCTAACCGGGTACACGACGCCGGACCTCCTCTCGTCGATGTTCGTCCACCGCGACAAGCGGACGCTGGGGCTCGACACGCGCGCGTACGTGCTGGGGAAGCGCACCTTCGTCGAGCCGGTAATCAAGGGGCAGCCCGACGGCGGTGGCGGCGGGCACGGGAACGACAACGAGATTCGCCGCGACTTCAACCCGCTCGCGGTGTGGGTCGGCAGCGCGGTCACCGATGCGAACGGGCAGGTGACGCAGAGCTTTACCGTTCCCGATAACCTCACCACTTATCGCGTGATGGCGGTCGTCGCGGGCAACGGCTCGCACTTCGGCCAAGGCGACGCCGAGTTCCGGGTGAACAAGCCGCTCATGCTCAGGCAGGCGATGAGCCGGTTCGTCCGGCCGGGCGACACGCTCGACGCGGGCGTGCTGGTGAACCAGCTCACGAAGGCGCCGGGGACGGCGACCGTGTCGCTCGACACCTACGATTCCAAGCTGTTCACGCTGACCGGCCCGACCTCGGTGCAGGTTCCCATCAAGCCGGGCGAGACCGTTCCCGTCCTCTTCCACTTCACGGCGAAGGACGCGGTGGGCAAGAGCGCTCTCGTCTTCTCCGCGTCGATGGGCACGCACCTCGACCGGGTACAGCTCGACCTGCCGGTGATCCGCCGGACGCCGCGGGAGTCGGTGAGCGTCAGCGGCGAAATCGCGAGCGGCAAGTTCGACGGGTCGCTCAAGCTGCCGCCGCAAGGCCGAGCGGAAGCGGTCGAGGTGAACGTCAGCGGTTACCCCTTGAGCGCGATGGAGAGCCGGCTGCGCGAGATGGTCGGCTACCCGTACGGCTGCCTGGAGCAGAAGACCAGTGAGATTCTGCCGATGCTCGCCATCCGCGACCTCGCGCAGCAGCTCGACATGAAGTCGATTCCGGTCGACGAGATCAAGGGCTGGACACAGTATTACCTGTCGATCATCCCGCGCTACCGCTGCGCCGACGACGGGTTCGATTACTGGCCCGGCTGCCATTACGGCTCGAGCACCATCCTGTCGTCGTACGCGCTCGAAGGGATGCTGACCGCGCGCAAGTACGGCTTCACCGTGCCCCAGAGCGAAATCGATCGGACGGTCGCGTTCCTGCAGAAGATGGTTCGCGCCGGCAGCAACGGCCGCGACGAGTACAACGGCGACGGCATGCAGGACCACGACTTCGTCGGCGCGTTGCGCGTCCTCGCCGAGGCGGGCCATCCGCAGCCGGAGATCGAGAAGGCGCGCTTCGAGTCGCGTGCGGGGATGCCGCTGTTCTCGAAGACCGACCTCGTGCGCGCCATCGCCTACCAGTACGGCACGGCGGCGGCGCAGAACCCGATGGTCGAGACGCTGATGGCGGAAATCGGCCAGGCCGGCAAGCAGGTCGGGGGCACGCTGACCTACGACGCCGATGATCCGCAGCGCTACTGGTGGGCATGGGAGTCGCCGCAACGCAACACCGCTCTCGTCTTACGGACGCTGCTTCAGGTCGAGCCGGCGGACGGGCGCATCCCGCTCTTGGTGAAAGGGCTCGTCGACCTGGACGACGCCGACCCCTACTACGTCAGCTCGGACGTGACGCAGACGCTGCTCGCGCTGTCGGACGTCGTGCGCGACGAGAAGCTGAGCGCGAACCCGCCGAGCGCGACCGTCACGGTGGGCGGCCAGACGCTCGGCTCCGGGTCGCTCGGCGTGAAGACGGCGAGCTACGACGTGCCGGCGCAAGAGCTCGGCAGCGATATCCCGGTCGAGATCGCGAACACCGGCGGCGTGCCGGTCTTCTTCGGCGCGTACCTGAGCTACGACTACCCGGCGACGGCGAGGCTACCGGCGGCGAGCAGCGGCTTCACACTGACGCGCGAATACGACGGGCAGGATGGGAAACCGCTGCCGCTCACCGAGACCGATCACGGGCAGCGTCTCGACCTCACCGTCGGCGACTACGTCAAGGTGAAGGTGGATGTGCGGGTCGGCTCTGAGGGGCGGCTGGTGCTGATCGAGGATCCGCTCGCGGCGGGGCTGGAGCCGGTGGACACGAGCCTCGCGACGACCAACACCGCTGCCGTTCGGCGCATGGGCGGTGACCAGCAGAACGACTGGTGGGACGACTTCGACCGGCAGCTCTACGACGACCGGGTCGAGTGGCACTTCCAGCACGTCTGGTCGCACGACATCGTGCTGAGCTACCTCGCGCGGGCGACGACCGCGGGAACGTTCTACGCGCCGGGCGCGCATGCCGAGCGGATGTACCAGCCGGCGGTCAACGGGCGCTCCACCGGGATGGTCGTGCGCATCGCGCCGAAGGGTGAGTAGGAGCGGTAACGGGTGGCGCCTTGCTGAGCTGTCCGAGTCGTCCGCGTGTCCGCACGTCGATCAGACCGATCAGTCCGATCCGACCGATCGGTCCGATCGGCGACCGAGAGCGAGGCGAGCCCCTCGCATGACCGCGATGGGCGTGCACCCCGAGCGAAAGCGGCGTCGCTGGGCGGTGGCGCTCGCGCTGGTCGTCGTGCCGGTCGCGGCGTTCGTCGCGGCGATTCTGGTGCCGGTCGCGCGCGCGCGGGTGGAGCCGCTGGCGTTCGACTCGCTGCACCTCTACGACCGCCATGGCTTGCCGCTCGGCGAGAGCTTGACCCGGGCGGACACGAGCGCGTTGTGGACGCCGATCGAGAAGATGTCGCCGGACCTCCTCGCCGCGGCGGTGGCTACTGAGGACAAGCGCTTCTACTCCCACCACGGCCTCGACTTTCTCGCCATCGCCCGCGCGACCTGGCGCGACCTGCGCGCCCGCCGCGTCGTCAGCGGCGCCTCGACGATCACCCAAGAGCTCGCGCGAATCATCCTCGCCGACGAGGCCCGCGCGCAGGGCCTGACGCCGCCGCCCCGGACGCTCTGGCAGAAGATGAAGGAGGCGGTTCTCGCTTTGCGTTTGGAGCACACGTTCACGAAGCCGGAGATTCTCGAAGCCTGGCTGAACCGGGTGCCGATGGGCGGGGTCGCTGTCGGCGTGACCGAGGGCGCGTGGCGCTACTTCGGCGTCGCGCCGTCGGCGCTGAGCCTCGACCAGGCAGCGCTCCTCATCGGTCTGCCGCGCGGGCCGTCGAGCCTGCGGCCGGATCGCGATCCGCGTCTGGCGCGGCGCCGGCGGCATCGGGTGCTCCTGTCGATGCTCAAGGACGGGCTCATCTCCGAAGCGCGCATGCGGGCCGCCGACCGGGCGCCGATTCTCGCGCGCGACCCGACGACCCAACCCTTGCGCGCGCGGCTCGGCGCGTGGGTGGCGAAAGAGCTGCGCGAGCGGGGCGAGCCGGTCTCGGGCGACGTACGCACGACCATCGACTCGCGGCTCGAAGCGCGAATCATGCGCATCATGCACCGCACCATCGATCCTCTCCGCGGGCGTGGTGTGAAGAGCGGCGCGGTGGTCGTCCTCGACAACGACACCGACGAGCTCTTGGCGCTCATCGGCTCCATCGACGAAGCGGACCCGCGCTGGGGTCAGGTGAACGCCGCGTTTTCGCTGCGCCAGCCGGGAAGCTCGCTCAAGCCCTTCATCTACCTCGCCGCGCTGGAGCAGGGGAAGACGCTGGCGTCGCTCGCCGCCGATGTCGAGCAGGCGTTCCCCGACGCGCATGGCGCCTACCTGCCGCGCGACTACGACGACCGGTTTCACGGACCGGTGCGCTATCGGGAAGCGCTAGCGAACAGCTTGAACGTCGCGGCGGTCGACGTCCTGCGGCGAGAGGGCATCCATGCGGCGGCGCAGGCGTTGGAGCGCGCAGGCATCACCACGATTTCGCGGATGCCGGAACACTACGGCCTGGGCCTGACGCTGGGGAGCCTGAGCGTGCAGCTCCTCGAGCTGACCGAGGCGTACGCGGTGCTCGCGCGCGGCGGTATCGCACGGCCGACGCGGGTGTTGCTGAGCCAGGCACCAGGCCCGTCGCGACGGGTGTTCGATCCGCGGCTCGTCTATCTCATCGCCGACGCGCTGTCCGATCCGGCCGCGCGGGCGAACCAGTTCGGCTTCGACAGCATCCTGCGCACGCCCTACTGGAGCGCCGTCAAGACCGGCACCAGCAAGGGCTTTCGCGACAACTGGTGCCTGGGCTTCACCGGACATTACACGGTTGGAGTTTGGGTGGGGGACCCCGAGGGGAAGCCGATGCAGCACGTCAGCGGCGTCACCGGCGCCGGACCGATCTGGCGCGGGGCGATGGATCTGCTTGCTCTACGCTCCTCGTCACCGCCGCCGCCCGAGCCGAGCGGTCTCGTCCACCGTCGCATCTGCCCGCTCTCCGGGATGCTCGCGGGGCCGCACTGTCCGGGCGCGGTGGACGAGGTGTTCGTCCAAGGCACCGAGCCGACCAAGGTCTGCGACTGGCATCGCGTGGTGCGGCTCGCCAAGTCGGACGGCCTGCCGCTGTCGCCGGGCTGCGACGCCCCTGCGGGGCCCCCCGAGCTGGAGACCTTGTTCCCGAGCCCGTTCGACGTCTGGGCGGTCGAGAACGGCAAGGGCGTACCCGCCGCCTGGAGCCGCTCCTGCTCTCCGCCAGCGGTGATGCCCGCCATGCCGCCCGAGCTGCTCTCGCCCGCGCCATTCGAGACCGTTCAGCTCGACTCGGAGGAGCCGCGAAAGGATCAGCAGCTCTTCCTGCTCGCCGACGTCGGAAGCTGGAGAGGACCGGTGCGGTTCCTCGTCGATGGGAAGCCGGCAGGGCTGCCGCTCGGCTTCGACGGCGCGCTGTGGATGGTGCAGCCGGGGCAGCACCAGGTCGTAGCGCAGCTCGGCGAAAACGGTCCGAAGAGCGAGCCGCACCTGGTCATCGTGCGCTAGAGCCACGTCGCCAGAGTCTGGCTCGGGGCCGCGCTCGCCCTGCCGGTCACGCGAGGACGCCGGGCGCGCGGGCGCTCGCGGCTTGCCCCGGCGCGCCAAACGCGGGAGAGTCGCGGCGAAATCCTCACCCACGGAGACACGTCATGAAGCCGTTTCGCACCCTCGCTCTCGCCGCCGCCGCGGTGCTCCTCGCGCTGCCGGTCCGCGCCGATCCGACGTCGAAGCCTGCTGCCCCGATGTCGGAGAAGGAGAAGAACATCCGCAAGCTCCTCGAGCTGACCGGCGCCGCCAAGCTCGGCAAGCAGATGCTCGACACGATGGCCGACCAGTTCTCGCAGATGCCGAACATCCCGCCCGGCTTCATGGAGAAGCTCAAGGAGCTGGCGAAGCCGGACGACCTGGTCGAGCTCATCATCCCCATCTACATGCAGAACCTGGACGACCAGACGGTGAAGGACGCGGTGGCGTTCTACTCGAGCCCCTCGGGCCAGAAGCTCTCCGCCGCGCAGCCGGTGATGATGCGGCAGACGATGGTCGTCGCCCGCAAGTGGGGCCAGGACCTCGCGCTGCGGGTGATCGACGCGATGCGACAAGAGCACGCGAAGGATGCGGCCGACACGACGATCTCCGGCCCGGTCGCGACGCCCCCGACCTCGAAGTAGCCGGACGCCAGCGGTCCGCGGACGCCCTCGCTTTCGAAAACGAATCGCCGCGCGCGCCGGCCGCCTCTTGATCTCGCCAGGCTCGCCCGCTACTCATGCTCTCGCCCGATGCGCCTTCGAAGTCGAGCGGGCTTAGGTGAGCAGGAGAGGCGCTGGGGTCGATTGCGATGAGCCAGAAGCTTCCCATGGTGCCGGACGTCGTGCCGCGCGAGGCGCCGCGTGACCCGGCGAAGAAAGAGCTGGTCCACACGCCGGACGCGCGGCCGGTCGGCACCTCCATCGCCGAGCCGGTAGCCGAGGCGCAACAGCGCTTCTACCGGTCGCCCGTCGAGCGGCACTTCCCGTACGCGCCCAAGGGTGCGTTCGCCGGCGTGCCCGACGCGCAGTGGAGCGACTGGCACTGGCAGCAGCGAAACCGCATCACCCAGATGGCGGAGCTCGAGCGCGTCATCCACGTCAGCGCGGCCGAACGCGAGGCATTCGACAAGACGAGCGCCGCGTTCCACATGGGCATCACGCCGTACTATGCGGCGCTGATGGACGTCGACGATCCGTCGTGTCCGGTGCGGCAGCAGTCGGTGCCGACCCTGGGCGAGCTGCACGTCGTCCACGAGGACCTGGACGACCCGCTGGGCGAAGAGAAGGACATGCCGGTCGCGGGCATCACCCACCGGTATCCGGACCGCGTCCTCTTCTACCTGACGCACAACTGCCCGGTGTACTGCCGGCACTGCACCCGCAAGCGCAAGGTCTCCGACCCGTCGAGCGCGGCGGCGAAGAAGCAGATCGAGGACGGGCTCCAGTACATCGAGCGGACCCCGGCCATTCGCGACGTGGTGCTCTCGGGAGGGGATCCGCTCACGCTCTCCGACGAGCGGCTCGACTACATCCTCGGCCGGCTGCGCGCCATCCCGCACATCGAGGTGTTCCGGCTCGGCACCCGGAATCTGGTGACGCTCCCGCAGCGGGTGACCCGCGACCTCGCGGCGATGCTCCGAAAGCACCATCCGGTCTACGTCCACACCCACTTCAACCATCCCAAGGAGTGCACCCGCGAGGCGTACGAGGCGTGCCGGATTCTCGCCGACGCCGGCTGCAACCTCGGCAACCAGATGGTGCTCTTGAAGGGCATCAACGACGATCCGGCAGTCGTCAAGGAGCTGAACCACAAGCTCCTGATGATGAGCGTCCGTCCCTATTACATCTATCAGTGCGACTTGGCGCGGGGCATCTCGCACTTTCGGACGCCGGTCGCGGTGGGGCTGAAGATCATCGAGTCCCTGCGCGGCTGGACGAGCGGGATGGCGGTGCCGCACTTCGTGGTCGACGCGCCCAAGGGCGGCGGGAAGATTCCGCTCATTCCGGACTACGTGCTCGGCCACGAGGGGCACAAGCTTTCCTTGCGCAACTACCGGGGGGACCTCTTCGAGTACTTCGAGCCAGACGGCGAGTAGGAGCGGCGCCGCTCTTTCGCAAGGAGCGCGGATGAAACGTCGGGAGGGGGATCTGTCGCAAGTCTTCCATGCCCTCGCGACGGGAGCGCACCGGCTGCGCCAGACGGCGTCGCTCCAGCCGAGCTCCAAGTTCCTCGCGCGGGCGCTGGTGAAGAAGCTGCCGCTCGAGGACGCGAAGTGCGTCATCGCGCTGGGCCCGGGGCTGCAGGAGGTGACGCGGCTGGTGCTCGCGCGGCTGCCGCCCGACGCCCACGTGCACGCGATCGAGGCCGACGACTCGCCGGCGTTCGTTCGCGGCGGCCGCCTCGACGACCCCCGCCTCAGGCCGCTGCACGGCACCGCCGCCGAGGCCGCCTCGCTATTGCGCCACGACGGCTGCCTCGTCGGCACGGACGCGATCATCTCGTCGATGCGGCTGTCGACGATGCCGAGCGCGTCGCGCGAAGAGGTGCTGGGCGCCGCGAGCGACGTGCTCAAGCCGGGCGGCCGGTTCGTGCAGGTCCAGTACGCGCACGCGCGCGCCATCAGCTTCCAGCCGGGCGAAGGGCTGGGGCCGTTCGACGGCGAGGAGTTCCTGTCGCGCTGGTTCCACGACGTCGAGGCGCGGTTCGTGGCGCTCAACCTGCCGCCGGCGTTCGTCTACACCTGCAAGCGCGCGCGGGCGATTGCGGTGGCGCCGCGGCGAATGACCCACTGGCGGCTGGCCGGCGCGCGATGAGGGCGGGCGCCGTCGCGCAGGGTCTTGGTTCCGACCGGGCGAGCGACGGACACGTGGTCGAGTGGGGGCGCGCCCGCTGCTGCGGCGCCGACCGAAGCGGTCCGATTCGACCGATCGGTCCGATCCGACCGATCGGTCCGATCGGTCATCGTTCGGGCCCGCTGGCATGGGTGACTCGATGATGCTGCCGCTCGTTCTCGCGACCGCGTTCGCGGCGCCGGTGAAGATGACCCCGATGGAGGCGGGCGCGACGGTGCGGCTCTTGTTTCGCCAGCGCCGGGCGGCGCAACGCTGGCTCGCGCAGGACCGCGCTTCGTATCTCGCGACCATCGGCCGCTACGACTTCGGCACGAAACGGACGCTCGCCGTCGGCTCGGCCCCGGACGAGGACGTGCGGCTCGAAGGCCGCGGCCTGCGACCGCATCACCTCGAAGTGACCGTCGCGGGCGAAGAGTTCGAGGTGCAGGCAGTCGATTCGAAAGCGACGTTCCTCTTCCACAACGCGCCGATGCGCACGGCGAAGATGACGAGCGGGTCCCTCCGGGTCGGGCGCTTCACGTTGCGGCTGTCGAACCAGAACTACCCGGCGATTCTGGTGCAGGACCCGAAGAGCCCGCGCTTCGAGGACTACAAGGGCCTGCAGTTCTTCCCCATCGACTTCGCCTACCGCTACATCCTGCCGCTGACGCCGAACCCGAAGCCGGAGACGGTCGTCATCCTCTCGACCCGCGGCGATCGCCGCAAGGCGTTGCGCGTCGGCTGGTTCGACTTCCTCGTCCACGGCGAGCGCTGCCGGCTGGAGGTCGACCGCCTCCTCGAGCCGGGCCTCGGCGAGAGCGATCTCAGCGTCTTCTTCCGCGACCAGACCACCGGCCACGAGTCGTACCCGGTCGGCCGCTACGTCGACCCGGAGAAGCTGTCGAACGGCGAGTACCTGCTCGACTTCAACCTCGCCTACAACCCGGCCTGCGCGTACTCGCCGTACTACAACTGCCCGATTCCCCCGCGCGCGAACCGGCTGCGCGTCGCCATCCGCGCGGGCGAGATGGACGCGCACTACCGGCACTGAAAGTCGAAGGCTTTCCGTCGCGCTCTGGTGGGCCGAATCACTGGCCGTCCGAGGGAACCGGATAGCGCTTCCCGTCAGAGCTTCCGCTTCGACTCGCGGACGATCCGCTCGTAGGCGAGAGCGACCGCGTTCGCGAGCTTGACGAGGCCGGCGGCGGTGGAGCCCACGTCCGGTCCGGCCACGCGGTCGCCGTAGATCAGGTTCACCACCCGCCCGCGCATGACGACCGGCACCACGATCGCGCTCTGCGGCGGCGATCGTCTCAGCGCCTGAAACAGGTGCCGGTGCAGCGGCAGGTTCGAGACCGGTCCCGACACCACCTGCACCCGGTCGCACGCGTCGCGGAACATCGACGGCGCGTCGAGCGTGAGCGACAGCCGCTCCACGATCGTCGTGTCGGTGCCGCCGCCGCGTCCGACCCAGCCGAAGATCGAGCGGTCCCGCACGGTGAACAGGAGCGTCGTATCGAGCAGGCTCAATCCGAAGCGCAGGACGATCTCGCCGACCTCCTCGCGGGTGTGCACCTCGTCGAGGCCGTGAAACGCTTCGGCCAAGGAGAGCGTGGGCGGCGGCTCGCTGACCTTCCACTGAGCCGGCGTCACGACGGAAGCCGAGCTTGCCGCGGGCGTCGGCACCGGTGCCGACGGGCGCACCAGCGTCGGCGAGTCTGTTCGCGGAATTCCCGCCGCCGGTGGCGGGGCGGAGGGCGGCCGGAGCGCCGGAGGCAGCGTCGCAATCGTTCGCCGCGTCGCGGGAGGCAGCGTCGGTGTCGGTGGGCGCAACAGCGGTGGCGCGGTCGAGGCGCGGTTGCGGGTCGAGAGCGGATTCGGCAACCCCGTCGAGACGCCGAACGGCGCGAGCGGCGGTGGCGTCGGTCGCGCGGCGGGCGGTCCCGGGGAGGGCGCCATCGTCGGCGGAATGTGCGGCGGCGCGGTCGCCAGGCGGGAGCCGGAGAGCAGCGATGGTGGCCGCGAGGCCGGCGGAGGAGTGCTCGTCGGGCGCGCCGGCGGAGCGACCGGCGGGGACGGCGGTCGCGCTCCTCGAAAAATCTCATCGACCGAGGTCACGGGAATCGTCCGCCGCTCCGAAAGATCGACGGCCGAGGTCACGGCAATCGTCGGCCGCTCCGAGGGATCGACGGCCGAGGTCATGCCGGAATCGTGGGGCGACACCTGGATGAAGCGGTGCTCGCGCCGGATGCCGTAGCGCTTCTCGAGCCAGCGGTAGAGCCGCAGCTCGGCGATGACGTAGGTGACGAGGCGCAGGCCGGTCGTGAACGCGATCTCGTCGGTCGCGGCGAGGTCGGCGGGGTTGACCATCGCGAGGTGGAGCCGGCGATGTTCGCGGTGGAGCGGAAAGCACTCGTGCTTCGCGGCGAGGGGGCCGGGCACGAGGTCCAGCACCTCTTGCGGCGCGGCCGCGCACATCGCATCGATGGCGACGGGAAACCCGGTCGTGCGCCCGAGCCATTCGTCGATGCGCTGCGGCTCGACGAACTTGAGCTCGACGAGGTTCGTGCCGAGCCGTCCGCCGTAGAGCACCTGCATCCGCAGCGCCTCCTCGAGCTGCCGCGGCGTGATGACGCCCTCGCGAACGAGCACTGTGCCGAGCTTGGCCATCGCGCGCCCCAGAACCGACCGCGGCCGGGAGTCTAGGGGATGTCGGGGCATGTGCGCCAGCGGAAGTTCTGGGCGGGCGGTCGCGGCACCGGAGGATGGGTAGAGACCGTTGGATGGGTGAAGCGGAGCGCGGCGCCCATCAACTGGGCGATCCCGGCTGCGATGGGCTCCGCTGTCCCTCCACCCAACCTACGGCTGGCGCGGTTTCGCGGGTCCTCGCCTCGCTGCGCGGGCGGCTTTCTTCTCCCGTTGCAGCTCGAGGAAGCCCTTCTTCGGCGGCGGCTTCGGCTTCGGTTCGCGCGGGCGCACCGGCCGCTTCGTTGGGCGTTCCTCCGTTTCGCGTGCGCGCTGGTGCTCGTCGGTGGCGTACCAGAGGACGCGGCGGACGACGAGCGTCGCGTAGGCGCCGGGCGGCAGGGTGAACGAGAGCACGACCTTCAGCCGCCCGCGATTCTCCTCGTCCGGTTTCGGTTCGCCCGCGTGGAGCTTGCCCGGGACGACGAAGAGCGGCCGCTCCTCGTGCTTGAAGTGGAAGGCGTTCAGGCGCGGCACGACGAGCTTGTCCAGCGACAGCTTCTCCCGCGCGAGGATTCCCCGGCAGGCCGCCTCGATCGCCGGGTCCTGGAAGACGGTGTCGGGGCCGAGGAGTGGAAAGGTCTTGCTCGACACCACGGTCGCGAGGTCGGGCGGCAGGGCGCGCGGCAACGCGAGCGCGCCGAGCTGATAGCGCAGCGGAATCAGATCCTTCCCGGCGATCTTCTCGTGGAGGTAGCGGCGGACGGCGTCGTTCCACAGCGCGCTCTGGTATTCGAAGACGACCATCATCCGCTGCCGGCGGTCGAGCGCGACGAGAGCGGAGCCGTAGTCCTTCGGCCGTTCCCGCAGGCGCTCGAGCATCGGGCGATACTTCTGCCAGCCCTCTTGCGGCGGGTTCAGGCGCCACTCGCCCCAGTGGTCGCGGATCCACGCCTTGATTTTCGCGTCGCTCGTCCGGTCGAGCTCCGACGGGTGGGCGATGAGCGCCTTGAGCGCCGCCTCGAAGTCGCCGCGCAGGAGGTCCTTCGCGATGAACCCCTGGCCGTGTTTGACGAAGCCGAAGCGCTGCGAGTCGAAGTAGTTGACGACGCCGACCCGCTCGACCTCGGCGATCGACTCGGGCAGGCGCTCGACGTCCTTCTCCGACAGGTCGCGCACGATGACCGAGAAGCGGTTGGAGACGATGTTCTCGGCGGAGAGCGCGCGGTCGGACCGGCCGAGGAGTGTCAGCTTGAGGTCCGGCTCCTGGAGCTCGACCGCCTTGCCGCGCACGGCGATGAGCTGCTCGGTGCGGCCCTGCTTGTCCTTGAGCCCGCAGAACGACACGTCCCGGCGCTTGACGTGGAACCGCTCGCGCAGCCGCTCGACCGCGCCGAAGGTGGTCAGCTTCTGCTTGTCCATCCGGTAGACGAACCACTCGCCCCGCTTCGACGGCGTGAAGCGATAGCTCTCGACCACCGAGAAGTCTTCCGGACGCTGCTTGGTCTTCATCCGCTCTCCGATGCCGAGCCACCGTCGGCGCGGCCTTGTAGCACCACGGCCGCTCGCGCGCTCGTCACGCCTTTGTTCGGACCGATCGGTCCGATCGGTCCGATCGGTCGGATCGGTCCGATGGCGCGGATGGACGAACCATGCCTATTCGGTTGACGCACTGGCCCAACGTTGGAGCCGGACACGTCAGTGTCCGGGTACAGGCACTGCGTCCGAGGAATCCTCGTGGTGCCGGACCGCTGGTCCGGCAGGTGGGCCAGCGGCCTGCCACCACTGAGTCGGTTTCGGTCCCCGCCGGCACCCGGACACTCGCGTGTCCGGCTCCATGTTTCTCGTCGGGGGGACGGCGCGCCTCCAGGGCCTCCTAGCTGGCCTTCTTCTTCGTCGCAGCGATGTCGCCGAACCACTTCTCCTTGGGCACCACGATCGGCTGCGGCGGGTTCGCTCGGAAGTGCGGCGACATGATCTGCACGCCGGCCTCGTTGAAGGCGTCCTGCACGTTCTCGTGGAGGTCCGAGAGAATCCATGGCCGCCGGGTAGCCTCGTCGACGAACGCGAAGAGCTGGTACTCGACGTAGTAGTCGCTGAGGGCGCGTTGCAGCACGTACGGCGCCGGGTTCTCGCGGATGCCCGCCGTCTGCTTGGCCGCGGAGACGAGCAGCTCGTGTACCACCCGCCAGGGCGCGTCGTAGCCGATGGTCACCGTCACCGGCAGCACCACGCCGTGCTCGCCCGCGAGCCGCGAGTAGTTCACCGTCGGCTCCTTCACCACGATGTTCGAGGGAATCGTCACCTCCTCGTCGCGGATGGTCCGGATTTTCGTGGACATCATGTTCAGCGCGGTGACCGTCCCCTCGATGTCGCCGATGCGCACCCAATCGCCGGTCTTGAGCGCGCGCGAATACATGACGACGAGCCCGCTCATCGCCTGGCCGATAACGCCGGAGCTGCCGAGCGAGAGCATCACGCCGACGAGCACTGTCACGCCCTTGAACGCCGCGCTCTGCGAGCCCGGGAGGTACGGGTACGCAGCGATGAGCGCGGCGAGCCAGAGCAGCGCCATCACGATCCGCCGGGTCGGGTGCGCGAGGTCCGGGTGGAGCCAGGAAATCTTGACGCTCCCCAGCTCGACGGCGGTGAAGAAGCTGCTGGCGAGCTTCTGCAGGAAGCGGGTGATCCAGAGAATCACCACCACCGCGGCGAGGCCGGGGAGAGCGCCTGCGATCGTCAGCGCTATCTTCTTCGCCTGCGCGAAGAGCGTCTGGCCGAGGAGCGCGCCGATTTCGTACGTCGGCGTGAACCGCGTCAGGACGAACGTCACCCAGCCGTAGGCCGCGAGCAGGCCGAGGGCCCACGCGGCGAGCGAGATGAAGCGGAGCAGGAGGGCGCGAATCTGCGACGCGCGCAGGATGGTGAACCCGCGGATGCCGATTTCCTTCGTCCAGGCCTGGGCCTTGAGCCGCCGGGCGAGGTGGTGCTCGGTCCGGCTGAGGGCGACCGCCGCGCCGACGAAGAGGAGCGTCGCGATGGTCGCCGCGATGATCGAGCGCAGGAGCGGGTGGCCGACCTTCGCCGGCGGATGCGGCACGCGGGCGGCGACGGCGGCGAGCAACGGCAGCGGATGGACCAGCATGGCCGGAGACTACGAGCGTTCGCATCCGCGATTCAACTCGGGGCTCGGGCGCTTGGCCCGGGCGCGCTTCTCGGCTCCCTGTCGGCGGCGGAGGACCTGAAGTCGATTGCGGAGGAGATGAAGTGCACGGCGGAGCACCTGAAGTCGAGGGCGCAGGAGGCGAAGTGGACGGCGCAGGACATGACATCGGCGGCGCAGGACCGGAGGTCAGCGGCGTAGGACCTGACATCGGCGGCGCAGGACATGAGGTCGATGGCGCGGGACATGAGATCGACGGCGCAGGACCTGATGTCGACGGCGCAGGACATGACATCGGCGGCGCAGGACATGACGTTGGCGGCGCGGGACATGAGGTCGACGGCGCAGGACATGAGGTCGACGGCGCAGGACATGAGGTCGGCGGCGCAGGACATGAGATCGACGGCGCAGGACATGAGGTCGGCGGCGGAGGACCTGACGTCGGTTGCGGAGGACCTGAGCTCGGCTGCGCAGGACCTGAGCTCGGCTGCGCAGGACCTGAGCTCGGTTGCGGAGGACCTGAGCTCGGCTGCGCAGGACCTGAGCTCGGTTGCGGAGGACCTGACGTCGGTTGCGGAGGACCTGAACTCGGCTGCGGAGGACCTGACGTCGGTTGCGGAGGACCGGAAGCGGGTGCTGGAGTCCTCACAAGGCCAGGCTGCTTCTCTCGCGCGCCGTCCGATCCTACCGCGACGGTCAGGGCGGGCTGGCTCCCACGCAGCGGAGGAGTCGGCCCGACGAAAAATCGACCCGATGCGGGTGAATACCTCTTGACGACCGCCCGGTCGTTCGGCGTAAGCTCGGAGCACTCCCGGACGACCGCACTTCTCCGGCCGCCATCGAGAGCTTGCCGCGAGCGCTCCTGCTCGGCAGCCGCTCGCAGAAGGTTGGGGCAGTCATGGCAGCGAAGAGAACCGGAAAGAGCAAGGGGAAGGCGACCAAGCGCGCGGGTGCATCCAGCACCGCCGCCGCGAAGCCGAAGGGCCGCCGGAGGACGGGAGCGACGAAGCGCGCCCGCAAGCAGCAGGTCGGCGCGCCGGCGCCGGTGACGACGAAGCTGCCGACCACCGTCGAGGAGGCCGAGCGCTACGTCTACGAGCTCGGCCGCTCCGCCTGGGCGAAGGGGCACGAGCACCGCGGCACCGTGCTCGAGACCTACAACGCCTTCGACGGCATCGAGGCCACCATCGTGGCGAACCAGGCCCCCTTCGCCGAGCGGATGCTCACGGCGATCATGATCCAGGGCGGGCGGCGGATCCTCGTCAGGCTCAAGCGGTACGCGGTCCTGGAGAATACGCCCGAGAATCCTCCGGCATCGCTGCCGGCTCCCGCGACGCACTCGAAGGGGAGCAAGAGCGCCCCCGCCCCCACGCCGGAGCCGAGCCCGACGCCGGCGCCGGTCGCCGACCCGTTGACGACCATCGTCAACTTCTTGAACCATCGCCGTGGCGCGGTCAATCGCCTCCTGCCGGGCCCGAGCCAGGAGGTCGTGAAGCTCCGGGGCGAGTTCGGCGTCGGCGACGACCTCAGCGCGCAGCGACCGAAGACGGTGATGAAGGTGGCGAGGAAGATGCTGAAAGCGGCGAAGGCCCACCAGGACATCCCGGCGGGAAACATCCTCATCGAGTCGGACCGCAAGAAGCTGGCGACGTACATCGCGCTCCTGAGCGAGCGGGCGAAGGCGCAGCAGAGCGGCAGCGCCGCCGGGGTGGCGGATACGAAGGACGAGCACATCGTCTGGTCGGCGATGGAGAAGCTCTACGATCTCTTTGGTGCCGCCTGCGACTGCGTGTTCGAGGACGACGAGACCGCCCGCGTGAACGCCCTCAACCTCATCCCCCGCAAGCCCCGCGCGACCTCGAAGACCGGGTCCGGTCAGCAGCAGCAACAGCAGCAACAGCAACAGCAACAGCCGCCCGCGCCGCCGCCGGGGCAGGGGCCGTAGGGCGAAGCTGAGGCGGGGGCCACGCTGGCGGTCGATCGGACCGATCAGTCGGATCCGACCGATCGGTCTGATCGCCGACCGCGAGGAGCGGCGCGACACGCGATACCTCCGAGCCTGCCTAGTCAGATTTGCCGAAGAGGAGGACGCCGCCTCGCGCAGGTCGTGGCGGGCGAATGGCCGCGAGACATGGGTCGTGAGCGCGGGAAGGTGTATAAGCTCTGCGAGGATGAGCCGATGGGCATCGTCCACGAGCTGAACGAGGTGCACATGAAGAACGACGAGCGGAAGGCACTGCCGATCAACCACCTGCGGATCGAGAACTTCCGCTGCCTCAAGGATGTCTCCCTCGACCTCGAGCCCCTCACCGTCTTGGTCGGCCCGAACGGGTCAGGGAAGACGAGCATCCTTCGGGGACTCGAGTGCCTCGGAGTGGTAGTCCCGAACTACCCGCAGCCACACCCAGTGTTCGGGCAATCGAACAACGGCAACATCATTAGCTCCACGTTCCGTGGGCGCGGCGGAATGGTTCGGATGTTCCTGAGGGGTCAGTTGGATGGAACCGAGTTCGAGTACGGCATTGGATTTCCGCCAGAGCGAGTCTGGGCGGTGGACGAGCGACTCGAGACGAGCAGATTGCTCTTCGAGCGACAGCAAGATAAGTCTGGCACGGTGACCTCGACCTCGTCGGGCAAACGGCAATCTTGGGACAACAACGCAAGTATCCTGAACAACCAGACTAGATTCAACCTACGCTTCAACGCGCACGCCAACACGCCGGCTGAGCTTGTCGCCTCACTGCCATTCCTTGACTCAATGGCAGGCCTGTTCGAAGGCATGACGGACTATCGGCTCCAACCCTCAAGCCTTCTGACGGAGCACTCCCACAACGAGCAGCATCCGTGGAACCCGGGTCGGTCGATGACTGACGCCGGGATTGGTCTCAGCGAGGAGCTCGCTGGCTTGCTACTCACGGGCCGAGGGCGACTCGACCGCATCGAGCAGCATCTGCGCGATTGGTTTCCCGACTTCCTGCGTCTTCAAGTCAGTGGACAGCAGATCAACATCGAACGACGTGATCACAGTATCGTCGAGCAGCGTGGCATTTCCGACGGTTTCTTGATGATGCTCGGCTACCTGGTTCTCGCGCTCGGTCGGCCGGGCCAGCGACTCCTCTTGCTAGAAGAGCCCGAGAACGGCGTCCACCCTGGTCTCATCCAACGCGTCATTCGTTTCCTCAAGTCACTGGCGAACGACCCCGAGGATCCGACGCAGATCCTGATGACCACGCACTCGCCGCTCGTTCTGAACGAGATCGAGCCGGAGGCGATCCGCCTCGTCGAGCGCAGCGAAGAAACCGGCGAAACCAGCGTTCGACCGTTTACCTCTGTGCCCGACTTGGAACGCCTGCTCGAGTTTCAATGGCCCGGGGAGGTCTGGGTAAACTTGCGTGTCGATCAGCCGCCCGCGAAGGAGGGCTGACCGTGCGGCTCGAACTCTGGGTAGAAGGTCCTGGCGACGCGGCGCCGAGCAAGGGAGGCGAGGCACCGAAGGGTGCGCTGCCGACACTGATTCGCCGGCTGATTGTCGAGGCAAGCGAACCATCGGATCCTCGTTGGCAGATTTCCGACGACGACGTGATCATCCGAAACCTGGGCAAGCACATCAAGGAGAAGGCACGTAGCTTCCAGCGGCACATTGCGGACGAGCGGGATACGTGGACTCGCAAGCTGCTCGCGGTGATGACGCAGTCTGACGCCGACAATCTTCTTATCGTGGCGGCTTGGGATCGGGACCGGCGGGAGGAGACGCAAAGGTACGCCCGCGATGCGGCGCATGTCTTGGAGGAACAAGGCTGGCACCGACTGCACGTTCTGCTTTCCATCCAAGAGGTCGAGGCCCTTCTGCTCTCCGATGTCGATGCCTTCCAAGATGCCTTCGGTCGCGTGCCAAGCAACTTGCCGCGCAACCCGGAAGCGGTCAGTGACCCGAAGAAGGCGCTCGGCGACGCCCTTGCGGAGTGTCGCGAGGCCCGGAATCGAGAGACCTACGCGGACCTCGCCCGCTACCTTTCGCTCGAGCGAGTCGAGAAAGCATGTCCGAACTCGTTCGCGCCCTTCGCGACTCGCCTTCGCCAGTCGATCGGCGAGATCGACACGGCGTTCGCATGACGAGGGTGTGGCCAGAGCTCGACGAATGTGATCTCTGGAGCCGCTTGCGTCAGCCTTTCTCGGTCACCTCGACGATCGCCTTGCGCACGGCGTCAGCTAGGATGTCGGCTTCGTCCATCGTCAAGGACAGCGGTGGCATCAGCACGATGACGTTCCCGAGCGGCCGGAGCAGGACGCCGTGCTTCCGCGCCGCGAGGCAGACGCGATGCCCGACGCGGTCGCCGTAGGGGTACTCGGCTTTCGTCGCTGGTCCCTCCTCAACCACCCACCTTGTCAGTCGCTCGCGGCCAGAACCGCTCGCACGCGGTCGTAGACATCACGGGCCGCCGCCGCCGCTCGTTCGGCGATGGCGAGGTCGATCTCGTCTGTTCCCGGATACCTCGGCTCGACGGCGAGCTGGGCGAGGAATGCGAGATCGTTGGCGTCGAGCGCCAGTCGTGTCCTGGTCGGCTCAGGCAGGAGCAGCTCGAGGGCCTCGAGGTCATGCGTTCGGGGGAACGGCACTCGTCGCGACGTCAGCAGTGCCTTGAGCGACTTCTCCGCGACCTGTTGGGCGTGGAAGGCCACGGTGTCCAGCGGCGGGTCCGGCGCCGGCAGCACGAGCGCGATGTTCCGCAAGTCGTTCGCGGCCTTGCGCAGCCACGCCGCCGCGTGCTCGCGCGCCTCATCCGACATGGAGCACCCGTCCTTCGTGCGCGGCCGGCCAGGCGACGGTCCCCGGCACGTCCTTCTGCCGCTCGTACTCCTCCGGCGCGAGCACGACGATGTCCTTGGCGACGTGGAATTCCCGCAAGGCGCGACGCGCGTCGAGCGCTGCGTCGAGCCGCCTGCCGGCGAACGGCATGACGACCAGCAGGTCCACGTCGCTGTCGGCGGTCGCGCGGCCGGTCGCCTGCGAGCCGAAAAGGACTATCCGGCTCGGATGAAGCGCGCTCACGAGGCGACTGACCATCGCCTCGAGCACCGACGAGCTCACGACCCCACAGGGCGACATCTTCAGCCTCCTCGTGACGAGGCTAGCATCGGACCAGACGATGCTGCAAGCGCCCGCCCTACGTCACCGTAACCGGATGAGACTTGCGCCGCGCCCCGGGGACGTGCCGGCAATGCCACGGGTCGGGCGAATTTTGGCGAGGCATGAGAAGTTGGACCGGACACTTACGTGTCCAGCTCCAAGTCCAGCTCCAAGTTCAGCTCCAAATGCGTCAACCGGACAGGCATTGTACGTTCGAGAGCATCTCGCCGGCGCCCATCGAGCTAATCGAAACCACGCGCATCAGCCGGTCTCGGTCACCTCGACGATCGCCTTGCGCAGGGCGCTGGCGAGGAGGTCAGCTTCGTCGGCGGTCAAGGACAGCGGCGGCATCAGCACGATGACGTTCCCCAGTGGCCGGAGCAGGACGCCGTGCTTCCGCGCCGCGAGGCAGACGCGATGCCCGACGCGGTCGCCGTAGGGAAACTCGGCTTTCGTCGCACGGTCGTGGACGAGCTCGATGCCGATCATCATCCCGCGCTGGCGGACCTCGCCGACGTGCTCGAGTCGGGCAATTTCGGCGAGGTGCGTTGCGAGCCGCTCGATGATCGGCCGCATGCGGTCGAGGGTCTTCTCCCGCCGGAAGATTTCCAGGTTCGCGAGCGCCGCCGCGCAGGCGAGCGGGTTGCCGGTGTAGGTATGGCCGTGGAAGAACGTCCGCTCCTCGGCGACGGTCCCGAGGAACGCGGAGTAGACCTCGTCGGTCGTGATGGTCGCTGCGAGCGGGAGGTAGCCGCCGGTCAAGCCCTTCGCGACGCAGAGGAAGTCGGGCCGCACGCCCTCCTGCTCCACTGCGAACATCGTCCCGGTGCGGCCGAAGCCCGTCGCCACCTCGTCGCAGATCAGTAGGATTTCGTGCTTGCGGCACAGCTCCGAGAGCCGACGCAGGTAGCCGGACGGCTGCACGAGCATCCCGGCCGCGCCTTGCACCAGCGGCTCGACGATGACCGCCGCGAGCTCGCGCCCTTTCTCTTGGAAGAGCTTCTCCGCCGCCGCCAGCGAGCCTTCGAGACAGTCGCCGTCGCCGGTCCAACGATACGCGTGTGGCGTCGGCAGTCGCTCGACGGGGAAGAGCAGGCCGCGGAACTTCGAATGGAAGAGGTCGACGCCACCGACCGAGACCGAGCCGAGCGTGTCGCCGTGGTATGCCTCGCCCAGCGCCGCGAAGCGCGCCTTCTCGGGACGGCCGCGCTGGAGCCAGTATTGATAGGACATCTTCAGCGCCACCTCGACGGACGTGGAGCCGGAGTCTGAGTAGAAGACCCGCGTCAGGCCGTCGGGCACGAGATCGACCAGCTCTTTCGCGAGGAGGATCGACGGGACGTTGGCGAGGCCGAGGAGCGTCGAGTGCGCTACGCGGTCGAGCTGCGCGCGGATGGCCTCGTCGATTTCCTTGCGCCGATGCCCGTGGACCGTGACCCAGAGCGACGAGACGCCATCGAGAAACCGCCGGCCGTGAACGTCGATGAGCCAGTTGCCCTCGGCGCGCTCGATGATCAGCGGTTCGTCGTCCGGCCAGACCTGCATCTGCGTGAACGGATGCCAGACATGACGGCGGTCGAGGTCGAGCAGCGCGTCGGGTGACATTTCGGCCTGGGTCGGCGTGGGTGCCGCCATGAGGTACCTCCCGGCCGCGTCGTGTAGCACGAAACCAGAAGCCGCGTACGGCACCCGCGCTTACGCCATCGGACCGATCGGACGGATCCGACCGATCGGTCCGATCGGTCCGATCGACTCTATGCCGCCAGCACGCCCGGGCTCTCTTCCTTCGCCGGCTCGACGGCCACGTCGCGCTTGAGGAACCCGTGCAAGGTGGCGACGACGATCGGCACCACGCCGACGAGCAGAAAGGTCATGTCGCCCGCGATGCGCACCCAGGCGAGGACGTGGAAGGTGCCCGTCATGGTGAAGGTCAGTTGCCGCGCGCTCCAGTAGCCATGGGTGATGGACTGCCAGAGCTGCAGCACGCCCGCCGGGAACAGGTCGAGCACCAGCATCAGCGCGAGGCCGCCGTTCAGTCCCCAGAAGCCGACCCGCACCCAGCGCTCCGTCGTCGCCCAGGTGGTGTCCGACTGCATCGAGCGAAGGGCGAACATCAGCACCGCCAGCGCCAGCATGCCAAAGACCCCGAACATCGCCGCATGGCCGTGGTTCGCGGTCAGGGTCGTTCCGATCTCGAAGTAGGACACGATGGGCAGGTTGATGAAGAACCCGAACACGCCCGCGCCGACGAAGTTCCAGAAGCCGACCGCCATCAGGAAGCGGATGGTCCAACGGTGGTTCGTCGCCATCTCTTGACCGCACTCCGCGCACGCGCTCCGGCCGAGGCGGATGAAGTCCCACGCATCGAGTGTCAGAAGCGTGAGGGGCACGACCTCGAGCGCCGAGAAGCAAGCACCCAGGGCCATGCTGACTTGCGGCTGGCCCGTGAAGTACCAGTGGTGCGCGGTGCCGACGAGCCCGCCGCCGAGGTAGAGCATCACGTCGAGGTAGATGAGCCGCGTCGCATGACGCGCACTGACGAGACCCATCTGCGTGAAGATGATGGCGACGATCACCGTCGCGAAGAGCTCGAAGAAGCCTTCGACCCAGAGGTGGATGATCCAGAACCGCCAGTTGTCGATGACCGCGAAGTTGGTATGCGGTCCGTAGAAGAGCGCCGGGACGTAGAAGAGCGGAATCGCCACCGCGGCGTAGAGAAAGAGCGACGCGAGCTCGCCTTTCTCCGGGTCCTTGATGGCCGGCTTGAGCGCGCGATACATCAGCGCCAGCCAGAACGCGAGCCCGCCGGCGAGGAGGATTTGCCAGAAGCGGCCGAGGTCCAGGTATTCGGAACCCTGATGCCCGAGCCAGAACCACAAGTGGCCGAGCCAGCCGTTGACGCCGATGTACTCGCCGAAGAGGCTGCCGAGCGTCACCAAGACCAGCGCGCCGAGGAGCACGTAGACGCCGGTCGCTTGTCCCTTGGGCTCGCGTCCGCCGACCAGCGGCGCCAGGAAGAGGCCGCCCGCGATCCACGCGGCGGCGATCCAGAAGATCGCAAGCTGCAGATGCCAGGTGCGCAGGATGTTGTAGGGAATCCAGTTCGCGAGCTTGAAGCCGTAGAAGCCGTTCGGCTCGACCCAGTAGTGCGCGAGCGCGCCGCCGGCGAGCGATTGCAGTAGGAAGAGCAGCGCCACCACCGCGAAGATCGCGCCCGTCGCCCACTGGCTCTTCGTCAGCGTCGCCGGCCGGAGCGGATGGTGATCGTGCTTGATCGGTTCGGGATTTCCGCGCCAGCCGAGATAGTCGAACTTGCCGAGCAGGAAAAGTATCGCGCCGAGGCCGCCGAGCAGGAACAGGAGGCTCACCGCGCTCCACACATACGCCGCGGTCGCCGGACGGTTGCCGACCAGCGGCTCCGGCGGGAAGTTGTTCGTATAGCTGTAGGTCTTGCCCGGCCGGTGCGAGACCTCCGCCCAGGCCGCCCAGGCGAAGTACGCCGTCAGGTCGTGCAGCTCCGTCGGGCTACTGATCAGCTTCGCCGGCAGCCCCGGCGCCGCGTTGGGCTTGGTGAAGTAGTTCGTCCAGTACGCCACCTGCGACTGGAAGCCCTGCGCTTGGCCCGCGGTGAAGGTCAGCGTCTTCGACGACGCGTCGTACCGGTTCGTCTGCTCGTCGGCCTTGACCGCTTGCGCGATGACCGCTTGCGAACCGAGGTCGAGCTGCGCATAAGGCCGACGGAGACGCTGCTCCGCGAGGTAGTCGCGATCGACCGTGGCCGAGCGATGCAGATACTCGGTTCCGTAGTCGGGGCCGAGGTACGCGCCGTGACCCCAGAGCGTCCCGTGCTCCATCAGGGCGTGCTGGAGGAAGACGCTTTGGCCGTGCTCGATCTGCTTGCCGGTGAAGAGCACCTGCCCGGAGGCGTCGACGACCGTGGCGGGAATCGGCGGCGCGTCGTGGTAGGCGAGCACCGTCATGAAGATCAGAATCGAGAAGCCGAAGATCATCACCAGGAGCGCGCCGTGGCGCCACCAGGGTGATAGCTTGCTTGCCGGATTCGACATGGGACCGTCCTCCTGTTGAGATCTCTGGTTGCGAACGAACGCAACACGCCAGCGTCCCCACGCCGGGCTGGGACGATGCAGCGCGCGTGCCAGCCGCGTCAAGCGCGGAATCTCGTGATGTTCGCGAGCGACCACAACGGGTCGCGGATCCATTTTGGAGCACGCGGAAGCGTGGATTCCGGCAGCGCGTTTGGGTTGCCCCCAGTCGTATTGCCCGTCAGAAGTCTGCACCATCAAGGCTACTGAGCGAAGAACCGCTCGACCTGAACGCAGTCGAAGCGCGAGTGGTTCTTCGCGGGGCCGCCCATCCCTCGACTACGCTCGGGATGAGCGGGAGTGGATCGCTCGGGCTGAGCGTGTGACAAACAATGACACTTGTGGCGGGTTACACGAGCTGGACGTTCCGGCTTCGGGGTTGGTCGCATGCGCCCGACGATCGGACCGATCGGACCGATCGGACCGATCGGTCGGATCGGTCTGAGCTGCGCTTCGAGCCCGGGGTTCAGCTCTCTTCGAATGTCCGCAACTTTCGCCAAAGGGTATTGCGACCGATGTCGAGGCGCTTGGCGGCCTCGCGCTGGTTGCCACGGCAGATCTTGAGCACTGACTCGATGTACGCGCGCTCCATTTCGGCGAGCGTGCGGACGCTTTCGCGCTCCTTCTCGTTCGCGCGCGGGGGCGGGCTCGTCAGCTCTTCCGGCAGGTGCTCCGGGTGTATCTCTTCGCCGCGCGAGAGCGTGACCGCGTGCACGACGGCGTTCTTCAGCTCGCGGATGTTCCCCGGCCACGGATGGTGCTCGAAGAGGCGCCGCGCGGCGGGCGAGACCGGCGTCAGGCAGTGGCCCTCCTGGTCGAGGAACAGCTTGACGAGCGGCATCACGTCGGCGACGCGCTCGCGCAAGGGCGGCACCTCCAGCGCGAAGACCTTCAGGCGATAGTAGAGATCTTCGCGGAACCTGCCCTCGCGGATCAGCGCTTTCAGGTCGCGATGCGTCGCGCAGATGATGCGGACGTCGACCGCGTGCGGGCGCGTGTCGCCGACCTTGCGGACTTCCCCGTCCTGGAGCACGCGCAGGAGCTTCGCTTGCAGCACGAGCGGCATCTCGCCGATTTCGTCGAGCAGCAGCGTGCCGCCGTCCGCCGCCTGGAAGAGGCCGGCGTGATCGGACATCGCGCCGGTGAACGCGCCGCGGACGTGGCCGAACAGCTCGCTCTCCAGGAGCTCGCCCGGCAGCGCGGCGACGTTGACCGCGAGGAAGGGCTTCCCCTTGCGCGGGCTGTTCGCGTGCAGCGCGCGAGCCAGCACCTCCTTGCCCGTGCCGCTCTCGCCCGTGATCACCACCGGCGCCTGGGTCTCGGCAATCGGCGCGACGCGCGAGAGCAGTGCCTGCATCGGCTCGCTCTCGGCCACCATTCTGGAACACTTGCCCATCCCCTGGACGCTGGGCGACAGCCGGCAAATCGGGCAAAGCCCGCCGGTCTGCTCGAACGGCTCGGTGCAGGTGTGCGCGCGCATCCTCAGGGTCCTCCGACTCCATTTCGGAACATCGCACGAGACCGGGAACGTCCGCAAGCACGGCGTTGGCACCTCCGGAACCCGCCGGCTTTCTACGGCGCCAACGGCCGATCGGACCGATCGGTCGGATCGGACTGATCGGTCGGATCGACGGGCCGCATGCGGCACGGCGGCTGCAACGGGGTCGTCACGGGTGGCGCGAAGGAGGAGACCGCTCGCATGGACACGCGCGACATCTACCAAGCTCTGCACGAGGTGCTCGACCCCGAAGTCGGCGTGAACGTCGTCGACCTCGGGCTCGTCTACGAAGTCACCCACCAAGACGGCGACGTCCGCGTGCGGATGACGATGACGACGCCCGCCTGTCCGCTCGGTAGCCTCTTGCACGACGAGGTCGAGGGTGCCATCCGCGACCGGCTGCCCGACGCGCGCTCGGTCGAAGTGGAGATCACGTTCGACCCGCCCTGGACCCAGGACCGCATCACCCCCGAAGGCAGGCGCCAGCTCGGCTGGGGCGCCTGAAGACAAACCCCCATCTCAAGGAGAGACATGGCCACGCCCAACGTTTTCGACGTTCGTGAAGTGCCGCCGCGCGACCGGCATCCGCGCATCTTCCAGACCTTCGACGCGCTCGAGACCGGCGAGACCTTCGAGCTCGTCAACGACCACGACCCGGCGCCCTTGCGCTACCAACTTCTCGCCGAACGGGATGCGAACCTCGTCTGGGACTACCTCGAGGCGGGCCCGGAGGTCTGGCGCGTGCGGGTGGGGAAGAGCGCGTGACGCCGGCGGTGCGCTGGCCGCGGGTGGCGCTGCTCGCTCCGGCGTTCCTTGTGCTCGCGGTCGGCGCGCTCGCCGGGCTCGTGCGCATCGGCTGGCCGGGCTCGCCCGCGCCGGCCGCGGCGGTCATCTGGCACGGGCCCGTGCTCGTCGGCGGCTTCTACGGCGCGCTCATCGCGTTGGAGCGCGCGGTCGCCGTCCAGAAACGCTGGACCTTCGCCGCGCCCGCGCTCGCCGCGACCGGAGCCCTCGCCGCCGCCTTCGGAGCCGACGTGCGCCTCGCCGCGACGCTCGTTGCCGCCGGCAGCGCCGTCTTCGTCGGCGCGAGCATCGTCGTCTTCGCGCGCGAACGCGCGGCCTTCACCGCGATGCTCATCGGCGGCGCTCTCGCCTGGCTCGTCGCGAGCGCGCTCTGGATTCTCGCGGCGCCGGTTCCACGAATCGTCCCGTGGTGGATCGCGTTCCTCGCGCTGACCATCGCCGGCGAGCGGCTGGAGATGACCCGCCTGACCCCGATGCCCTCCTGGTCGCGCTCGATCTTCTCCGCCATCGGCGCGGTCGCGATCGTCGCCTGCGTCGTCACCCTCTTCGCTCCAGTCCTGGGCATGCGCGGCTTGGGCCTCGCGCTTGTGCTGCTCGCGCTGTGGATCGGCCGGTTCGACGCGGCTCGCCGCACCCTGCGCACGCGCGGCGTCACGCGGTTCATGGCGCTCGCGCTCTTTTCCGCCTGGGCGTGGCTCGCCGTCGCGGGGCTCGTCCTGCTGGCCGCCGGCCGCCTTTCCTCTGGTCCCCTCTACGACGCTGCCCTCCATACGACCTTCCTCGGCTTCGGACTCTCGATGATCTTCGGCCACGCGCCGATCGTCCTCCCCGCGGTCACCGGCCTCGACGTGCCCTATCGCCGTTGGATGTACGCGCCGCTCGCCGTCCTCCACGCCTCGGTCGGCTTGCGCGTCGTCTGCGATTTGGCCGGCCTCTTCACCCTTCGCCGCTGGGCCGGGCTCGCCAACGCCGTCGCTATCGCGCTCTTCGTGATGACGGTCGCCCTCTCGGCGGTCGCGGCCAGGCAGGAGCGGTCACGCCGGGCGGCGACTGCGGGTCCGGTCCGTTTGCCGGCCTGAACGAAAGCGCAGAGCAGCAGCGCTTCCGAGAACGTTCGCGGCGGCGCCTGCCGGCTGCCGACGGGCTGCGCTGACGCTCCACCCGACCTCCGAGCCACGGATCGGCGGCTCCAGGGCTTGACTGGTTCGCCCGCCGTGGTACAAAAATCCGGGCTATTGCGCGGGGCTGCCGCATGCATCGACCGGTCGAACGGCTCGTTTCGCTGGGGTTCGTCGCGCTCGTTGCCGCGTGCGGGTCGTCGGCGACCGCGCCCGACGCGCCGAGCGCGGTCCGCGCCACCGCGGGCAACGCGCAGGCGACCGTGAGCTGGACGGCGCCGGCGAAGGACGGCGGGAGCGCTGTCCTCTCCTACGAGGTCACCTCGAAGCCCGGCGGCCTGAGCGCGAAGGTCAGCGCCTCCAAGAAGACCGCGACGGTCACCGGCCTGACGAACGGCACGCGCTACATGTTCACGGTGGTCGCGACCAATAAGCAAGGCAGCAGCGCTGCCTCCCAGCCGTCCAACGCGGTGACGCCTCTGGCGGTTCCCGGGGCGCCCACCGGTGTCACCGCCACCGTCTCGGGCATCGGGGAAGCGACGGTCTCCTGGACCGCTCCCGCCGACAACGGCGGCAGCGCCATCAAGAGCTACACCGTGACGAGCTACACTTCGGGCTCGAGCCCGAGCCCCAAGCCGACCGCCGTGACCGCGACGACCGCCACGATCAAGGGACTGGCCAACGGTCAGACCTACGCCTTCTCGGTCTACGCGACGAGCGCCGCCGGAGACGGTCCTCCTTCGCCGATGTCCGCGGATGTCACGATGTGGAACGTTCCCGGAGCGCCTGGCGATGTTCGCGGCGTCCCCAGCAACGAAGCGGCGACCATCACCTGGACCGCGTCGGCCGATCACGGCAGTCCCATTACGGGGTACACGCTTGTCGTCATGCCGGGAAACGTCAAGAGAGCCCAGGTCGCTTCGCCCTATGTCTTCACCGGACTCGCGAATGGCACCACCTACACCTTTTCGATCCATGCGACGAACGCCGTGGGCGACGGCCCTTCGGCCAGCACCGATCCCGTGCTCGTGGCCGACGTGCCAGGCGTTCCGACCGATTGCGCGGCGGTCGCGGGCGTGGCGGAGGCGACGGTGACCTGGGGCCCTCCCGGCTCCGATGGCGGCAGCGCGATTGTCACGTACACCGTCACCACCCTCGCCACGGACGGTTCCATCGTGGGTACGCCGCAGACGACGGCCGACGCGACCACCCTGAGCTCGAACGTCACCCACCTCTTGCATCAGGGCTACAGCTTCATGGTCCACGCGACCAACGCGGTCGGCGATGGCCCCGACTGTTCACCGACCGATCCCGTGACGCCGGTGACCGCGCCCGACCCACCGACGGACGTGGTCGCCTCGGCCGGCAACGGTCACGCGACGGTTTCCTGGTATCCCCCGACCTCGAACGGCGGCGATCCGGTGACGAAGTACATCGTCACCTCCTGGCTGTCCGATGGAACGCAAGCCGATCCGAGCGCGACCGTCGACGCCGGGCAAACCAAGGCTTCCGTCACCGGTCTCACCGACGGCACCACCTACACGTTCAAAGTGCAAGCGGAGTCCGACGTCGGAGACAGCGACTTTTCCGAGCCGTCGAACGCGGTGACGCCCGACCCGGCCACGGCGGTCGCGGCCGGGCAAAGCCACTCGTGCGAGCTCGTCGCCGATGGCGTGCGCTGCTGGGGCTCGAACAACTATGGCCAACTCGGAGACGACACCACCCAGCAGCGCCACTCGCCGGTGCAGGTCTCGGGACTGACGACCGGCGTGACCGCGCTCGCCGCGGGCGGTCAGGACACCTGTGCCATCGTCGATGGCGGCGCCGAGTGCTGGGGCTATGACAACTTCGGACAGCTCGGCGACGGCTTCACCGGAGAAGACAGTTGGGTCCCGGCGCCGGTGACCGGATTGGCGAGCGGCGTCGCGGCGATTGCCGTGGGCCTCGGATCCGCTTGCGCGGTGACGAGCGACGGGGCGGCGCAATGCTGGGGTCACGACAACGTCGGCCAGCTCGGAGACGGCTCGACCTCCGACAGCAACGTGCCGGTTCCGGTTACCGGCTTGACGAGCGGCGTCACCGCGGTCGGCTTGGGCTCGGATGCTCTCCACGCGTTCGCCTGCGCGCTGGTGGATGGAGGGGTCCAATGCTGGGGCAACGACGTCTACGGACAGATTGGAGACGACGCCGACATGACGCCGGGCAAGATTCCGCCTCCACCGAACCAGCCGGCGCCGGTCTCGGTCACCGGACTCTCGAACGGCGTCCAGGCCCTGGCGTTGGGAGGGCAATTCGCGTGCGCGCTGCTGACCGATGGAAGCGTGGAGTGCTGGGGGAACGACAACATGGGCCAATGCGGCGACAACACCGACCTGACGACCTCGAACGGGAGAGCGACGCCGGTACCGGTGAGCGGACTGACGAGCGGCGTGACGGCCATCGCGGCGGGCAGCAACCACGCCTGCGCGATCGTCAACGGCGGGGTGGAGTGCTGGGGTTGGAACGCGTACGGCCAGCTCGGAAACGGCACCACGACGGACAGCCCGGTACCGGTTCAGGTGACCGGCTTGACGAGCGGCGCCACCGCCATCGCCGCGAGTGGAGAACACTCCTGCGCGCTCCAGGGCGGTGTCGTTCTGTGCTGGGGCTCGAATTCGAACGGTGAGCTCGGCAACGGCACCCCCAGCCAATCCCAGGCGACACCGGTCCCCGTGGCCGACTCGGGGCTGTGAAATCAGGTCCGCTTTCCGGCCCACGGCGTCCATTGGCGACGAGCACGCAGCAAGCTGATCAGACCGATCGGTCGGATCGGTCGGATCGGTCGGAACTGCTTATCGGGATCACCGCACCACGCTCGCGTTTCTGGCCGCTCGTCCTGAGCGCAGTCGAAGGATGGGCGGCCGGTGCGGCACGCGCTCGTCCCTCGACTGCGCTCGGGATGAGCGGCATTGCCCACCTGGCTTGGTGTGGTCAACCCGATAAGCATCTCGGTCGGAATCATGAGGCGGCGGGCGATCGGCGTTGCTGGTCCCGCGCCGTCCGCCAGAGGCCCAGCGCGACTTCGAACGCGCGTTCTGGCGCCACCCAGGTCCATTGCGGCTCTGCCCGAAACCAGGTCCGCTGCCGCTTGGCGTACTGCCGCTGCGCCGTCGCGACGAGCTCCGTCGCCCTCTCGCGGGTGAGCGTGCCCTCCAGCACCGCCAGCGCTTCCCGATAGCCCATCACCCGGTGCAGCCGCTCGCGCGAACGGGGATTCTCGTCGGCGCGCGCCGCCTCTTCGACCAGGCCCGCGGCGAACATCTCCGCCACCCGCGCCCGGATGCGCTCGGCCAGGACGGGCATCGGCACGTCGAGGGCGATGCGCACCGCGGCGTAGCGCGGCCGGCCTCGCGCGTGGCGCCGGTGCAGCTCGCTCAGGGGCACACCGGTCAGCGCGAACACCTCCAGCGCTCGCACGATGCGCACCGGGTCGGTCGGCGAAACCTTCCGCGCCGAGTCCGGATCGACCTCACCGAGGCGGGCATGCAGCGCCGACAGCCCGCGCTCTTCGGCTTCGCGCTCGAGCGAACGGCGCAGCTCGTCGTCGCGCGGCGGTGCGTCGACGAGGCCGAAGAGCAGCGCGCGAATCCACAGCCCTGTGCCGCCGACCAGCAGCGCTGCCTTCCCCCGCGACTGAACGTCGGCGATGGCACGATCGGCGAGCGCGACGAACTGCGCGGCATCGAGCTGATCGCCCGGGTCGGCGACGTCGTAGAGGTGATGAAGGACTTGCGCCCGCTCGCCCGCGCTCGGCTTGCCGGTCCCGAGGTCGAGACCCCGATAGACCTGCTGCGAATCGGCGTTGATGATTTCGCCGCCCAGCGCCAGGGCGAGACGGATGGCAAGAGCGCTCTTACCCGACGCGGTGGGCCCCGCGATCACCAGGAGCGGTGCCGCCACCTAGTCGCGTTCCTTCGCCGACCGGACCACCGTCACCACCGACGCCGCCCCGACGCGCTTGCCGTCGGCGCCGGGCACCGTCGGGTCCAGCCGCGCGATGTCGCCTCGTTCCAGCGTGGAGAACGCGGCGTTCGGCTCGCTCGTCTCGCGGTCGAGCCGCACCAGCGGATGCCGGCCGAGGGGGCCGCAGCCGAAGTAGCGCAGCTTCCCCTTCTCCGGGAGCGGCTCGCTGACGATGCGAAAGAGCGCCGCGTCCTTCACCCGCTCCATCGGCGCGTTGGTCAGTACGACGTAGGCGAATTTGAGCGACTCGCGGGCGAGCCCGGCCTCCTCGGCGGCGCGGACGGCGAGCGGCGGCGCTTCCCACGGGCGGTCGGCATGGCACCAGTCGCGCGGCTTGGCGATGGCCGGACAGGGAAGCTGCGTCAGACACGGAGCCAGGGCGTACATCGAGGCCTGCTGGATCAGCCGGTCGCGCATTACCAACAGCTCGCGCCCCGTCCGCTTGAGCGCCGGTTCCACGAGCACCAGGAGCCCTCCAGGCGCCAGCCGCTTCGAGAGCTCGACCGCGAACGTCGCCCGGCGGTCGAGACGCGCGCTCTCTTCCTGGAACAGCTCGTTCAAGACGTGCGCGGCGACGACGACATCGAACGGGCCGGCCGGCAGCGCTTGCCCTGCCCGCCAGGCTTTCGGCGAGACCGCCCCCAGCTCCTTCGGCCAAAGCTTCGCCATCGACTCGAGCGCGAGCGGTGAGGCCTCGAGCGCGACGGTCTCGACGCTCTTCCCGTGCGCGGCGAGCCATTCGGCGGCCGCCTGCGCGGCTGGACCGGGACCCGCGCCGACGTCGAGCACGCGCGCGCTCGGCGCCGCCGGGGGCTCCACCTCCGCGAGCGCGCGCACGACCTGGGCTTTGGACGCCGGGAAGAAATAGGCGAGGTACGCGGCGAGCGTGGTTCGGTCCGAAAGATACGGCGAGCGTGGTGTCTCGGGCGGCAGGTCGGAGACGAAGCGGGCGTGCAGCTCGGCGGCAGCCTTGCCGAGGAGCTTCCAGCGCTGATCGTCGAGCGGTCCGACGAGCCGTTCGATTTCCGCCGAAAGCCGCGTCGGATCCGGGTCGCGCGCCGTCATGTCCGCGATTCTCACCGAAGCGGGAAGGACGCGCCATCGAATCGTCGGCGAGGCCGCTCGCTTCCTGCCGTGGGATCGACGGAGCGATGGCGGACTGCGTATCCGGTTGACCGCGCGTGGACGAGAGCGCCACCACCGAGTTAGCGAATCGCAGGTGGGGTCAACCGGGATACGCAGACGACCGCGGAACCAGGCAGCCATCGCTCGACGATGGGTTTCGCTCCGCGTCACAGGTCTTCGCCCGTCCTCCGCGTCCAGGCGACCGGGGCCGCGCCGGGACGTGCCGCGCGATGCCCGCGGCGGGCACGGAAATGCGGTATCAGCCTTTTTCGATGCCGTCCGCCCGCGAGGAGTACGAGCTTCGCCGTCTGGCCGCGCTCGGAGACGATGCGCGGCTCGACCCCTGGAGCGCCGCGTGCGGGCACGGCCGGGTGGTGCTGGTCGCCGCCGCGCTCGCGCTGCTGGGCTTCACCGGTTTCGGTCAGGTCGTGCCCTTGCGGGGAGCGTATGCGGTGCTGCTCGCCGCGTTCGTCGGGCTCGGCGTCGTCCACTCCCGCATCGAGCGGCGCCGGCGGGCCGCGCGACGACGGGCGGCGCAGTACGCGCGGGCGATCGATCGGCTCGACGGCAAGTGGATGGACTTCGTCTCCACCGGAGAAGCGCTCGCAAACGCGCAGCATCCGTACGCGCGGGACCTCGACGTCGTCGGCCGCGGCTCGCTCTTCCAGCTCCTCGACACGACGCGCACCAAACAGGGCGAGCGCGCGCTCGGAGCGTGGCTGCTCTCGCCGGGGGAGCTCGCCGAGGTCGAATCGCGGCGGCGGGCGGCGCAGGCGCTCGCGACCGATCTCGATGCGCGCGAGCGGCTGGCGCTCGCGGGAACCGACGAGGTCGACGCGCGAATCGACGAAGGACCGATCGAGAGCTGGGCGGAAGGGCCGGCGCTCCTCGTGGCGTCGCGGGCGCTGCGCATCGCGGCCTTCGCGCTGCCGGCGATCTTCGTCACGACGATCCTGCTCTTTCATTTCGACCTGCTGCCCTACTGGACGCCGATCGCCACCGGTGTCGTGGAGCTCGCCCTCCTGCGGCTGCACCGCGATGCGATCAAGGCGACGGCGGCGATGGCGATGCCGGCCGAGTACGCGCTCTCGCAGCTCCTGCCGCTCTTGATTGCGGCTCGCGCTCTGCCGGTGTCGACCGCGGCCCTCGAGAAGCTCCACGCGCGTCTCGACGGCGCCATCCTCGCCATCCAGGCGCTGACCAGGCGGGTGACGGCCTTCCAGTCGCGCGCGAACCTGTTCGTCGCGCTGCTCGGTCCGTTTCTCCTCTGGGACCTCCACGCCGCGATGGCGCTGGAGAGCTGGCGCGCGCGCCACGGACGATCGGTGCGCGACTGGTTCCAGGCGCTCGGGGAGGCGGAAGCGCTCTCGGCCCTCGCGACGTACGTCTTCGAGCATCCTCTCGACGCCTGGCCAGAGCTCATCGGCGACCCTCCGACCTTCGAGGCGGAGGATTTGGGCCATCCGCTCTTGCCGATCGACCGCTGCGTGCGCAACGACGTGCGGCTCGACGGGAAGGGGACAGCGCTCCTGGTGACCGGCTCGAACATGTCGGGCAAGAGCACGCTCCTGCGCGCCTGCGGGCTCTCGGTGGTGATGGCCCTCGCCGGCCTGCCGGTGCGCGCCAAGCGGCTGAAGGTGTCGCGGGTGCAGCTTGCGACGTGCATGCGGGTAGCGGATTCGCTCCAGGAGGGCCAGAGCTATTTCCTCGCCGAGGTGCGGCGCCTGAAGCAGGTGGTGGACCTCGCTCGCGCGGGCGCGCCGGAGCTGTTCCTGCTCGACGAAATCCTCCAGGGCACCAACACCCGCGAGCGCAGCCTGGGCGCGCGCGGGGTGGTGAGGCGTCTCGTCGAGCTCGGCGCGACGGGGCTCGTCTCGACGCACGACCTCTCGCTCGTGCAGCTCGGGGAGGCGCTGGGCAGCCGCCTCAAGTTCGCGCACTTCACCGACCAGGTCGCCGGCGACCGGATGTCGTTCGACTATCGGATGCGCCCGGGCGTCGTGCAGAGCTCGAACGCGCTGCGCGTGATGCGCGCGAACGGCCTCGACGTGGACGTGCCGGACGATTGATTCGTGCGGGGAGCGCGGCCTCTCAACGGACGAGCGCCAGGGCCGTCTCGGCGAGCGCGAGCGCTGCCGTTAGACCTGGCGATTCGATGCCGACCAAGTTGACCAGCCCGGGACGATCCATCGAGACGACGAAGTCGTGGTCCTCCGTCTCGTCGGGCGCGCGCAGCTTGGGGCGGATGCCACAGGAATCCCACGACAGGTCTTCGGCGCGAAGGCCCACGAGGATCTTCGCGGCGGCGTCGGCGAACCGGTCGCGCAGCGCCTCTTCGTCGGACGGCGGCGCATAGTCGTCACGGCGATCGATCCAGCGGGTATCGGGGCCGAGCCGGACGTTGCCGGCGAGGTCGAGGGTGAGGTGGACGCCGAGCCCCGGCGCGTGGCGCGCCCGCACCGGATAGACGAGCGCGGGTATTCGCCAGGGCGAGGGAAGCCGGAAGTAGTCGCCGCGGCAGGGATGGAGGCGGTAGCGCTCCACCCCGGCGAGGGCCGCGATTTCGTCCGCGTGGAGACCGGCGGCGTTGAAGACGAGCGGCGACTCGATGGAGCCGCGCGCCGTTTCGAGACGCCAGCGATCTCCGTGGAGGTCGAGCCCGAGCACCGGCGCCGAGGTCACGAACGTCGCGCCGTCGTCCTCAGCGGCCGCGCGATAGGACTGCGTCAGCGCGACGGGGTCGACGATACCGGTCTCGCGGGACAGGAGCGCAACCTCGCCCCGCACGAACGGCGCCTGTTGTCGCAGCTCTCGAACGTCTTGGAAGCCGAGCTCCTCGACGCCGCAGGCGCGGGCGTTCGAGAGAAGCGTTTCCAACTCGTCCGCCTGCGTGCGCGGGCCGACGATCCATTTCCCGCACCGGCGATGCGGCACGTCGTGGGCGTCACACCACTCGTAGAGCAGACGCCGGCCGCGAACGCAGGTGGTGGCCTTGAGCGAACCCGGCCGGTAGTAGAGCCCCCCGTGGACGACACCGCTGTTGCGGGACGTCGTGCCCTCGGCGACCCGCGCTTCCCGTTCGAGGACGATAGGAGCCCTGCCGCCCTTCGCGAGCGCCTGCGCGAGGGCGCACCCGACGACGCCCGCCCCGATCACGACCGCCGGCGCTTCCTGCGACGACATGCCCAACGAGTGCCCGCCTTTGGCCGTGCGCGTCAACTCCCGCGCCGGCCGCGCTTGCGCTACGCTTCACTTCCATGCGCGTGATAGCCATTCTCCTCGTCATTTCCCTGGCCGCGTGCGGCAGCGGGCCGAGCCGTTCGACCGATGCCGGTACGAACGCCGCCGACGCCGGCGGGCCGTGCGCCGCGACCACCTGGGGGAACCAGACCGCGATGGACGTGACCGTCGCGAAGGACCTCGAGTTCAGCTCGTACTCGCCGCAGGACGTGACCGTGTGCCTGCCGCCGGGGCCGTTCCGGCAGGTGACGTGGACCTTCACCGCGCAGGGCGGCGCGCTCGCGCAGTGCACGCAGCGCGACAGCACCGGCGTCTGCAACTCGACCGGCGACTACGTCGACCGCATCATCGAGAACGGGCTGGTCCTCGGCAGCGGTGCCGATGCCCCGGAGCTCGAGCTCGATCGCGCGGTGACCGCCTATGGCGGGACCACGAACTACACCCGCGACCTGACGCAGTTCGAGCGGCTCCTCGGCGGGCAAGACACCTTCCGGCTCTCGGTCCAGACCGGCTGCAAGCAGGGCGGCTACTCGGCGACGGCGGTGCTGCACCTCGTCAAGGGCCTGCCGACCGACTCCGGCCGCCACTGGGGCACGGCGATGCAGGTCTTCCCGGCGCAGCGGGTGGCCGACGACGCGAGCGCCGGGTTCGGGTCGGCGAGCGCGAAGATTCACCTCGCCGAGGCGCTCTCAGGGGCAACGCTCCTGGTCTTCGCCACGGGCCACAACAACAAGGGCCAGGCGTGCGAGGAATTCTGCGCGGGCGCCCAGATCGAGCTGACGGTCGACGGCACCAGCCTCGGCACGGTCGCCCCGGTGCAAGGCGGAAACGACCCGCATTGCGTCGCCGGTTGCGATGGCTGCGGCCACTGCCAGGCGAGCAGCGTCGCCCGGGAGGGCTGGTGCCCCGGGGAGGCGTCGACGCAGCTCGGCTTCTTCGTCGGCGCCCTCTCCGCGGGGGACCACACGTTCACGTTCAAGAGCTTGAACGCCGTCACCCAGGGCGGCTACTGGGTCGTCTCCGCGGCGCTCGTCGCGCCGTAGGTCCTGGCGACGAGCCAAGGTCTGGCCTACGCGGGCTCTTCGAGACCGATCGGTCGGATCGGTCCGATCGGACAGAGGAGTCGGATTCGCGCGAGCCCGGCAGCGCTGCCGGTGTCCTACTGGCTGCAGACCTTGAAATAGAAGCCTTCGCCTTGGGTCGTGGGCTTCTCGAGCATCTTCAGGTCCGAGGTGGTGGGCGTGTAGTCCTGGACGTTGGTGAACGCCGAGGTCCCGTTGGACGCGCAGCGGTTGTCGAACGGCCCCACGGTCGCGGTCGTCGCGCCGTTTTCCTGGAGGTCGTAATAGATGTGCCACAGGACGTCGCCCGGCTGGGTGCAGCCGTCAGCCCAGGTCGTGATCTCGATGGGCTTTGCCGCGGTGGTGCCGAAGTCGCGCTGGTGCCCGCAGTCGATGTAGTCGAACCAGTCCGCGGAGTCCGGGCCGGTCGCCGGGTAGGTCTTGCTGCCCCCCGTGCAATAACCCTGAGTCACGTCGGAGCTGATCGGCCAGAGACGGTGGGGGTAAGCGCCGTTGCACCCCGAGTCGTAGTGGCCGACGCAATCGGAGCAGATGCCGTTGAGCGGCACCGCCACCGTGGGGTTCGTCGGGTCGCTGGAGGCGATGTCCACCTCGCCGGTGTCGGGGCTTTCGACGCTGCTCGACACGGGCTGGTACAGCACCGTCGCCACCGCGCTGTCGCCGGGGACGATCGTCGCCGGCATCGACGGCGGCGCGGTGACGGTGAACGCGCTGCTCGAGCCGGCCTTGAGCACGACCGAGGTGAGGCTCAAGTCCGCTTTCCCGTCGTTCACGAGCGCGATGGGATGCGTCGCGCGGCTCCCGTAGCTGAGCATGGAAAAGTCGATCGACGTGGGGCTGACGGTCAGGTGCGGCATCGAGCGGCCGGTCAAGGCGACGGTGAGCTGCGTCTGGTCGGCGGCGGCGCTGTCGCCCTCCGGAGCGGTGACGATGATGGCGCTGGAGGTGTCGATGCCCGGGTCGGTCGGCGTGTAGCTGACGCCGAGGGCGTCGGTCGCGCCGGGCGCGACGCTGGTGACGCTTCCCGTGTCGATGGCGAACTCGTTGCCGCCGTCGGCGATGGCCGCGGAGACCAAGGTCAGCGCGAGGTTTCCGTGGTTCGTCACGTGCAGCGTCTTCGTCGCCGTCGTCTCCTTCATCACGTCGCCGAAGTCGATGGAGGTCGCGTCGAGCGCGGGCTTGGGCGTGCCGACGCCGTTGCCCTTGACCAGCACCGTCAACTGCTCCGAGGCGACCCCGGTGTCCGCGATGAAGAAGGTGCCGTGCTTCTCGCCAGCCACGACCGGCGCGAACGCGATTTGGAAGTCGCCGGACTCCTCGGCGTTCAAGCTCTTCGGCGGCGCGCTCGCCGAGAACGAGGAATCGGAGCCGTTCTCCCAACCAGAAGCGGTCACCTTGAGCGCCGCGTTCCCCTGGTTCGTCGCATGGACCGTCCGCGTCGCCTCGGTGCCGATTTGCACGTCCCCGAAGTCGATGGTGGCGCAGGCGGGTGCGCCCAGCGTGGGTCCGCTCGCGGGGCAGACGAGCCCGAGCTTCGAGTGCAGGGATTGAACGCCGGCGTCGGAGCAACCGAGCGCCACGAGCGCCACGACGAGACCGATACGCATCCGCATGTTTTCACCTCGCAACGCATCAGCGCGCGCTTCGGGTCCGGTTGTCAAGGTCGTGGCGGAACAGAGCGGGACTGCTTTGCGGTTGACCACACCTCGACGAAAGCGCCTGCACGACTCGGTGGTAGCGACCGCTGGCCGGCCAGATAGGCATCTTTGTTCGCATCTCGCGGCCCACGGCCCACGGCCCGCGGCCACCGGATCAGCGAGCCGCTGGTGTGGTCAACCGGATATGCGGTCAGAGCGAGATTCCTTGACCCGCGTCCCCAGGCGTGTTGCGCTACGAGCCGTGATCACACGTCGCGTCTTCCAACCGCTGCGCGCCGCTCTCGCCTGCGTCGCGCTTGCACTCTGTCTCGCGTCACCCGCGCGCGCGCACGCGTTCGACAGCGTCTCGCAAGGCGCGATTTTCGATGCCGGCATCGGCACGACGCCGGTCGGCGATTCCCTCCTCGGCGAGCTCGGCGGCCAATCGGTGGGGCTGAGGCGGCTCGGGAAGCGCTGGCTCATCCAGTGGGACGGTCTCGTCGCCTTGAAGGGCGGCACCCTGGCGGCAGCGCACCCGTACACCGCGCTCGTCGGTGGGCACGCGCGTCTCTTCGCCGAGTCGGGCTATCGCTTCTCGCCGGGTCGCTGGAGCCCCTACCTCGGCCTGCGGCTCTCCGGGGATCTGCAAGCGCTCCTGCCTCCCGGGCACGGCTTCGGCGATCTCGACACGATCAACAACATCGATGGCGTCGGCGACTTGAACCTGTCGGGTGCCGTGCGCATCGCGGGGGGCGCGTCGTTTCTCGCCGGCCGCCGGTCGCTCCTCGTCGATCTGTTCGCGCAGGAGGACGGGCGCATCGGGGAGACGAACCTCCCCGCCGCGGCGTTCACCGACGTGGGCCTCACGCTCCGGTTCGACCTCGAGCGCTCGCTCGAGGTGACCGCGGAAGGGTTCTGGGGCGCCACGGGCTCGAAGTCGACGCCAGCGCTCCAGCTCACCGACACGACGACGCATCTGGGCGCGACCGTGTCGGCGCGCAAGATCTTCGCGAACGCGATGTGGCTCGGAGCGACGCTCGCCGATTCGGTCGAGCGCGACTCGGTCCGCTACCAGTCGCCCGACAGGACCTTCGACACCCAGAGCGCGCCGACGTTTTCGTTCGTGCTGCTCTACGGATTCCCGCTCGGGAGCCAGCGATGAGGAAGCTTCTCGCGACGATGCTGGTGCTCCTGGTGCCGCTCTGGTCGTGCGATCCGCAGCATGCCGATTGGGGCTTCGAGGCGGCCGCGTCGATAAAGACGCCGGCCGATCCGCCGCTCCGATGCGGCGTCGCCTTGCCGAGCGACACCCTCGCCCGGAAGCGGCAGCACTGCGCCTTCGGGACCGGGGCGCTGCCGGAGACGACGCTGGGCATCGCGCCCGCGATCGCCGCCCAGATTCCGATTCGCCACGTCATCATCATGATGAAGGAGAACCGCAGCTACGACCACCTCTTCGGCGCGCTGCACGACGAGGGGCAGCCGGACTCGGAGGCGATTCCGGCGAGCTACACGAACCTCGACCAGAACGGGCAGGTGGTGAAGCCGTTCGTGCAGACCAACACCTGCTATCCGCAGGACCCGGGCCACCAGTCGAAGTACATGACCGAGGACGTCGACGGCGGGAAGATGGACGGTTTCGTCAAGAGCGCGGCGGACGCCACCGGCACCGACGGGCACTTCGCGATGGGCCACTACGACGCCCAGGAGCTGCCCTTCTACTTCTGGCTCGCGAACACCTACGCCGTCGACGACCGCCACTTCGCGCCGGTGGTCAGCGGCACCTTCGCGAACCGCAACTTCTACCTCGTCGGTCAAAACGCGGGCGCGGTGGACACCGGCATTGTCTTCCCGCCACCAAATACGCCGTCGATCATGCAGCTTTTGACGCGCGCCGGCTTCACCTGGGCGGTCTACACCGACGGCTCGCCGTTCTCCGGGACGCTCGACTGGAGCGCTTCCGACCCCGGCGTGCACCCGCTGCAGGACCTCTACGACGCGCTCGACCGCGGGACGCTACCGAACGTCGCCTTCGTCGACGGCAAGGACTACATCGAGGACGACCATCCGGACGCGGACCTCCAGACCGGCGAGGCGTGGAGCCGGGTCATCTACCAGCACGCGGTGAAGAGCCCGGAATGGAACCGGCTGGTCATCTTCTGGACCTACGACGAGTGCGGCGGGTTCGCCGATCACGTGGCGCCGCCCTCCGCTTGCGCTGCCGTCGCCGGTTCGCCGTTCACCGAGAGGGGCCCGCGCATTCCCTTCGTCGCCATCTCGCCGTGGGCCAAGCGCCACTACGTCTCGCACGTCGTCCACGACCACACCGCGATGACCCGGTTCATCGAGCTCGTCTTCCACCTGCCGGCGCTGACCGCGCGGGACGCGAACTCGGACGCCCTCCTGGACCTCTTCGACTTCTCCTGCGGCCACGACGCGCTGCCCATCGACTCCGCGCCCGCGGCGGGCACCGGCGACTGCCATGATCCCGCGCCGCCCGGAACCAACTGAGGCGACCGCCAGAAGTGTCCATGCTTTTCCCGCCGCTTATTCGGAACCGTAGGGGCCGGGCTAGTCCCGGCCCGCCTCGGCGGGGGACAAGCCGCCCCACGATCCGCTTTCGAAGATCTTGGTGGTGGAGACTTCTGGCGGGCTACAGTAGAGGCGACGCTCCGCTCACGTCTGTTCGCCAGCGCCGGAGATCCACCATGCGCTCGTTCATCGCCCTGCTGCTGGTCGCTCTGGTCGCGCCGCGCGCGCGCGCAATGCCCCAAGCCGCGCTCACCACCCGCTCGACCTGGCCCGAGCCCATCGATACCGCCGCGGGTTTCGATACCGCGTCGCGCGCCGAGATTCTGCTCTTTACCACCGCCTTCGCCGACCTCGATGAGGCGGATCCGGCGTCCATCGCCGAGCTGACCAAGGTCCGGCACGTTCAACTGCCGTCGGTCGCCCGGTGGAAGCGGCGGATGGAGAAGCTGCTGGTCGAGAACTTCCGCGCCGCCTCGCAGAGCTGCGGCCACCAGCACAGCCGCTTCTGCCTCCCGAGAACGCCAGCGACCTACGCGGAGCTCCGCACAGGCGCCCCCACGATTCTCGCGACCATCCCCGCCGATTTCGCGCCCTGGAAACGGGAGATGAGCGTCTTCTGGCGGCGCTACGCCATCGAGCAGCTCCGGCTCGCGGCCCTGTTTCCGAAAATCACGAGCGAGATCCTTCCGCTCGACCGCTCGGAGGTGCTGGGAACCGGGTTCGAGGACAAGCACTTCCTTCTGACGTTCGACGACGGCCCCTCGCCGGTGCACGGCACCTCGGAAATCGTTATCGCGCTCCTACGCCAGCGCCACCTGCACGGGCAGTTCTTCGTTCTCGGCACCTCGCTCGAGGCGCGCCTGCGGCACGAGACCGCGGCCGACATCAAGAACCTCTACGCCGGGATGTGCATCGGCTCGCACGGCAAGGTCCACAAGAGCCACGTGCGATGGAAGGGAGCGGTGCCGGCGCTCGCGAGCTACGACCGCGAGCTCGCGACGTACCTCCCGGCCGGGCAGCCAGCGCTCGAGCTCTTCCGGCCGCCGTACGGAGAGCGCAACGAGAAGGTGCTGCGCCTTCTGAAGAAGACGCACATGCGTTCGATGCTCTGGAACATCGACTCCGAGGACTGGCAACACAGTGTCGAGCCCAAGACCGCCGCTGGTCGGGTGCTGTCGCTGATGCTCCTCTGGCGGCGTGGCATCATCCTGTTCCACGACGTGCATCCCAAGGCGCAAGTCGCGCTTCCGATCATCTGGAAAGAGACCAGCGGCGCGGGCATCGACTGGGTGGATTGCCATTCGCTATAGCCAGTAGGAGCCGGCCTCGGCCGCATGCGTCTGGCCGCATCGGAATCCCGTGGCACGGGCATCCCCGCCCGCGTAAACAACACGGCTCTGACAGGCAAGGACGCCTGCGCGCCGGATCGGAAGTCGGGCAAGCGCGTCGACCGGTTAGGCATCGAGTGACCGTGAAGCCTTCGCTACCGCAGCTTTGCCTCCAACTTCGCGATGGCCTTGCGGTAGACGGGCAGGGCGCGGTGCGCGTTCGCCTGCTGGAAGCTCGCGAGCGCATCGTAGAAGGCGCCCTCGCGTTCGTAGATCTCGCCCATGTCGTAGTAGGCGTTGGCGCGGACGCGGTCCTGCGTCGGCCCGTGAGCGAGGGCGATGGCCTTGCGATCCGCCCAGAGCGCTTCCGCATCCCGGTGCTCCCGGCGGAAAGCGAGCCCCAGGTTCGAGTACGCCTGCCCGTACTCCGGGTCCAGGCCAATCGCCTCCTGATAAAGTGAAATCGCGTCGTCGAGCCGATGGTGGTGGTACGCCGCCTCGCCTTCCTTGTTGACCTGCGTCGCCATCGACACCTGATCGACCGCCACCTCGGGCGCCGACTGGAAATCGTTCGCGAGGATCGGGTCCAACTTGCGCGCGACGGCCCGGCCGACGCAGTTGGCATCGCACTCTGGCGCGACGATGCCAGCGTCGGTGAACCGGTTCAGATCGTGGAAGGAGCCGTTCGCGCCGATGCCGAAGACGACCCAGAGGTTTCCCCTCTGGTGCCGAGGCGGCGTGTACGTGCGCACCAAGGTCGAGCCGACGTAGACGAAGACCTTCGCCTCGGAGTCGGAGAGCGCGGTTGCGCCGGTCGCGTTTCGGTTGGTGAAGTCATGGACGGCGTAGACGTACTTTTCGCCAGCGTGCTTCTTCGTGATGGTAATGGTCTCGGGTCCGAAGCCGGTGGTGTGGTCGATGTCCTGGTTCGCGTCCGCTCCGTGCGGGTGGAAGAAGTAGACGTGGTTTCCCGGGAACACGAGGTGCCCATCGAGGTCGGGCGGCCCGGCGCCCCAGTCGAGCACGATGCGCAGGCCGTCGAGCTGATGCATCACCGGGCTCATCGCGTAGGTCAGGCCGTCGCACGGGCACTTCGCGACGAGGGTGGAAAAGCCCGGCTTCTTCGCGATCAGCGTCACCGCCGCGTCGTCCGCGAACCGTGTCCGCATCGACACGTCGCCCGAACCATCGGTGCGTCCGGTGACGGAACGCTCGCCGTTCTTCTGGAGGATGATCTCGGCGCCGGCGATCGCGGCATCCTTCACGATGGCGTTCAGGATGTTCACGTGGACCTTCCGATTCGCGGCCACGGCGGGCAGCGCGAGCGCGAAGGCGAGCACGAACGACAGCACGGTTCTCATGTGAGTCCTCCAAGGTCGGCCGGTCCAGCACCGGGACGCGGCAGCGTACTGCGAGACCCGTGCCAGCGGCAACGCGCGTAGGATGGGTGGAGCCGGGCGGAACCCATCGTCTCCTGCCGCGGCCGCACGATGGGTTTCGCTGTCGCTCCACCCGTCCTATCCGGTTGACACACCTGCCCGACGTTGGAGCCGGGCACGTCAGCGCCCGGGTTGGCTCGGGACGCCACATCCGACCCGGACATTGACGTCCGGCTCCAAGTGTGTCAACCGGACAGGCATGGCTCCACCCATCCTACAAGTTCGCGGAGAAGACGACCTGTTCTACTGAGCCTCGAAGAGCTCCCGCGGCGCGCAGATTCTCGACGCGGCGCGCCAACTCGTAGGATGGGCAGAGCGCAGCGAAGCCCATCATTGCGGCGCTCGCCGATGGGCTCCGCTCCGCTCCACCCATCCTACGGTTTGGGTTGCGGGTGTCGGCCCGCGCCAATGCGCGAAGCCGGGAAGCGGTGTAGTCTGCGCCGATGCGTCGACCAGCCTCCCTCATCCTCGCCGCCGTCTTGAGCCAGCTCGCCTGCGGTCGCGCCGCCCCGACCGATCCCGGAAACGCGAAGTTCAGCTACCGCCCGAGCGTCGAGCAGATCGACGTCTGGAAGGCGCAACCCGGCGCGCCGCTCCGCCTCGAGGAGCACGGCAAGCTCGTCGCCAGCGCCACCGCCGACCAGGAGGGCAGCTACATCTTCCGCAAGCTCGCGCCGGGCGACGACTACATCGTCCGCTCCGGCGACCAGTACACCCGCGCCCTCGAGGTGATGTCGGTCCAGAACAGCACTCCACCCGAGTCGTTCTACCAGTCCCAGAAGCTCCATCCGGGCTTCCAGTACCTCACGATGCGCGACGGCACCAAGCTCTCCGCCTACATCACGCTTCCCGGCGACCCGGCCGACGGCCCCTACCCGACGGTGGTCGACTACTCGGGTTACTCGCCCTCGAAACCGGGACAACCGATCGCCGGCTATCAGTCGCTCTGCCCCGAGATTCCGACCCTCTGCAACGCCCCGAACGACCCGAGCGCGCTCTTCATGTCCTTCATGAGCTATGCGACCATCAGCGTCAACATCCGCGGCACCGGCTGCTCGGGCGGCGCCTACGACTACTTCGAGCCGCTCGAGCTCCTCGACGGCTACGACGTCATCCAGATCGCCGCGGCGCAGCCCTGGGTCCTGAACCACAAGGTCGGGATGGTCGGGCTGTCGTATCCGGGCATCACGCAGCTCTTCGTCGCCGAGACGCGCCCGCCGGGGCTCGCGGCGATCACCCCGCTGTCGGTCATCGGGAACACCGCGACGACGCTGGAACCGGGCGGCATCCTCAACGACGGCTTCGCGATCGAGTGGCTGACCAACGTGCTCGACAAGGCGGTTCCATACGGACAAGGCTGGGAAAAGAGCCGCGTCGATGCTGGCGACAAGACCTGCGAGGACAACCAGTATCTGCACTCGCAGAAGGTGGACAACGTCGCCGAGGCCCGGGCGATGCCGTACTACGATCCGAAAATCGTCGACCCGCTCAACCCGGAGACGTTCGTGAACAAGATCGACGTGCCGGTGTTCCTCGCCGGCGCCTGGCAGGATGAGCAGACCGGTCCGTACTTCGCCGACCTCCTCGGGCTGTTCAAGGACGCTCCGGAAGCTCGCTTCTACGCTCACAACGGCGTGCACCCCGACCAGTTCGCGCCCGCGATCTTCTACGAATGGAAATCCTTTCTCGACCTCTTCGTCGCCAAGCAGGTGCCGACGATTCCGAAAACCATCCGCGGGCTCGCGCCGATGCTCTTCGACCAGGTCTTCTACACGAACACCCTCACCATGCCGCCCGATCGGTTTACGAACTTCAAGACCTACGCCGACGCGCTCGCCGCGTGGGAAAAGGAACCGCCGCTGCACATCCTCTTCGAGTCGGGTGCGGGCGATCCGAACACGCCCGGGTCGCCGGTAGCGACTTTCGAGAAGACGTATCCCGCCTGGCCGCCTCCCTCGCAGCAGGCCGAACGTTGGTATTTCGAGCCGGATGGCTCTCTGGGCGATGCGCAACCGACCGCGACTGGCGCGGCGAGCGAGTTCGTGGTCGATCTCCAGGCGGGCGAGCGCGGAATCCTCGCGCCGGGGGGGAACGTGTGGGACCTGATGCCGGCTTACGATTGGCGGCAGCCGGCGCCGGGCAGCGCGGTGGTCGCGGTGTCGGCTCCGCTGGCGAAAGATCTGCTGATGGCGGGCACTGGGAGCGTCGACCTCTGGATTCGATCGAGCGCGACCGAGGCGGACCTCGAGGTCAACCTTTCCGAGGTGCGGCCGGACGGCCAGGAGATGTACGTCCAGAGCGGATGGCTTCGCGCCTCGCAGCGCAAGCTCGCCGCCAACGCGACCGAGCTCGACCCGCGGCACACCCACTACCAAGCCGATGTGCAGCCACTGGTGCCGGGGCAATGGGTAGAGGCGCGCGTGCGCATCGCACCGTTCGCGCACGCCTTCCGAACGGGGTCGCGCATCCGGCTATCGGTCGACACGCCGGGCGACAGCCGCGCCGAGTGGAAGTTCGCGCTCGCCAAGGTACCGGCAGGGTCCACCGTCGACGTCGGCGAAGACGGGAGCCACCCGTCCAGCGTCGCCCTCCCGGTGCTCGAAGGCGAGACCGTGCCGACGCCGCTCCCGCCCTGCTCCCTGCGCGGCCAGCAGTGCCGGGATTACCAAGCCTACGACGACGTGCCCGCCCCGCCCTGAGCGACGAAGCAGGTTCCCGGACCCCGCCGAAGGAATTCCGGAGGTCGCCGAAGGACGGCGGAGGAGGCGAAGTGGACGGCGGAGGACCTGAGATGCGGAACGATCTCCCGACCTCGCCGCAGGCGGGCCACTCCCGGCGGGAGGCTTCATCGGGCGGTCGGTGCGCCGCGAGCTCGTCGCCAGAGGCGGTCGAACGACCCGATGACGACGAGAGCGAGCCCCAGATGGAGCGTCAGGTTGCCGATCCAGCAGTGACGCGCCATCTCCGACAGCTCCCAGACGTCGCCATGGAAGCCGAGGACCGCGTTGGAGAACCCGCTCAGCACTAGGGCCGCGCCTGCGGCAACGAGGCGCCAGCCCTCTCCTCGGCCAAAGACGGAAAGCAATATCAGCAGCCCGGCCAGGACGAGCATCTTCGCCGTCGACAGCCAGTCGAACCAGACGGCGAACGGCGCGAGCTGCCGGCGACCATCGTAGTCCAACCCGCGAGCGCGTTCGCCGGCCCACTGCTCGAACATCACGTCCCAGCTCGCGACCACGTTGTGTAATACGTAGCTCGGATGCCCGAGCAGCCAGCGGGCGTAGACCATCCGGGCGCCGCCCGCGAGAAAGCCCGGGATGCCGGTGAGCACCGCGTGTCGCATCGAGGCGAAGTCGCCGAGGACGAAGTGCCGGTCGTCGACGATGCCGCGCAAGGAGTCGTGAGGTCCGAGCAGGCGGTATCTCTCGGGCGCGGAGGGCGCGGGCATCCCATGGGAGACGAAGTAGGCGAGGGCGCCGGGTCGTTGAAACACGACGCCGGCCACGATGTCGGCCATGTCGACGGCGTTGCGCTGGCGCGAGGCACGAACCACGAGGGCGAAGGAGACGAGAACCGCGAGGCACATCGTCAACGCCTGGCGCCAGGAGATGCGACGCTCGAACAGAGACGGCAAGAGCAAGGGAAGCGAGGCGACCAGGAGGAAGGCGTTGGCATCGCGCGCCGCCGCGGTGGCGACGGTGAGCGCCAGGTAGAGCGGCGCTTCCAACGGCCAGCGCGGGCCCACGAGGCGCAGCCGCGTTCGGCGCAGGAGGTCGTAGCGGAGCGTGGCCGCAATCCAGACGAGCACCAGCGACCAGGCGAGGGAGTCGGAGACGATAACACCATCGTACCAGAAGTATCCGCGCGAGAACATGCCGACGGCGAGGAGCAGGAACACGACGCGCCGGGCGGCGCGTGACGGCAGCAGGCTGCTGGCCGCGGCGGCCAGGAGGGTCCAGGCGGCAAACGAGACGAGCGTCTGGAAGAAGGCGATGCGATCGAACGCCGCGGGCGGTGCGCCAAAGAACGAGAAGACGAGCGGCACGGTCATGTAGCGCCGGTAGGTGGTCGCGAAGATGTGCCAGAAATTCGCTTCCCATGGCCGGTGCCAAAGCAGGACGATGTACGAGCCGCAATCGTCGGGGCAAGCAGGATGCCAGTCGTGTACGGCGAGGTACAGCGACCAGAGCGCGAGCCCGGTCAGGAGATAGAAGGCAGCGGCTGAACGAAAGCGGCCAGCGGGGCGCGGATCGGACGCGCGAGCTGGCTCGGCCGAGGTCCTCACGGAGCCCTTGAGCACCCGAGACTACTCTCGTGGCATGGGTGTCGCCGCCTGGGTTGCCGCGACCCGGCTCTCACAAGCGAGGACGCCTGTGCCACGAGAGAACGGGAGCCGGGCACCAACCCGAACGAACGCGATAGCCCTTCGCGCGCGCGCCTCACAGGAGCCCGACGGTTGGCCGGGGCGAGGTCTGGGCGAGCAACGCCTGGCTTCGCTGGAGCCGCTCCTCCGCGAGCGCGTGAACGGCCCGGGCGACGGCGGGATTGGCCATGAAGTGCTCTTGGAAGGAGTCCCGATCGAGCACCAGGAGCAGACATTCGCCCTCGGTCCAGACGTTGGCGGTGGCCGCGGGCAGCCGCGACAGGGAAATCTCTCCGAAGATCGCGCCCTCGGTCAGGTCCGGCAGCCGCGATTGACCGCCCGCTTCGTCTCGCTGGGATACCGAGCACCGTCCGCGCAGCAGAACGAACAAGGCGCGGCCCGGCTCGCCTTCGCGGATGAGCGTGGTCTGGGCCGGCTGGGTCTCGAGGGCGAGCACGTCGGCCAGGGTCCGCATCTCGGCGGCGGTGAAGCTCGCGAACAACCGGTTCGAGCGCAGGAAGTTGGCGATCAGCCGCTGCTTGTAGAAGCGGGTGACGATGCCCTGGAGGTCGGGGAAGCGCACGAAGAGCGCGCCCAGGTTCGCGCGGGTCACCTCGAGCAGCGAGCAATCGGTATCCGCCACCACGCTCGCGAGCCGCGGCACCGCGGTCATCAGTCCGATCTCCCCGAAGAAGCTCCCGGCGACGATGCCGTCGACCATCTTCTCCGCGGGCGTGCGCCAGGCGCGAACGACCTTCGCGGTGCCGTCGCAGAGGACGAACATCGACTCGGCGGGGTCGCCCTCGCGCACGATGGCCTCGCCCGCCTTCGCCGTGTAGGCCTGCACCATGTCCAAGAGGGCCAGGAAGACCTCGCGGGGCAGGTCCGAGAAGAGCGGGATTTCCGGAAGGGCAGTCAGATCGATGTCCACCTCGCCCAGCTCCTCCTCCTCGGCCGGCGACGATTTCGGCGCCGGTTGCGATTCGCGCAGGGCGTAGCTCAGGTCGAGCGCGCCGGCGAGCGCGGCCGGGACCTGCGCCGTCCAGTGGCCGCTCTGGGTCCTCTTCGAGTAGAGCGCCGCGAGGAACTCCTGCGTCTGGGTGTGCTTCGGGTCGAGTTGGAGGATCACCTTGCACAGCGCGATGGCGTGGGTCAGCTTCCCGTCGACCGCGAACCGCGCGACGAGCCCCTGGTAGGCGTGGATGGCGTCGCGAGGGCGCCCGAGGCGGGCGAAGAGATCCGCGACCTTGCGCCGGAGGCTCAGGTCGCCCGGCTCGTCGGCGAGCGCCGCCTGATACTCGTTGAGCGCGGCTTGCGTCTGCCCTTGCGCGAGCAGAACGGCTCCGCGATCCTTGTGCTCTCGCGCGGTCAGCGGCTGCGGCTCAGGCTTCGTCCTCTCCAGCATCGGCGTCTTCCTCCGGGCAGGCCCAGTAGCACGGTCCACGGCAGTTGAAAAGGGGGGCAGGCTCGGATCGAGTCGATGCCGTCTCCCATTCTCTTGTGGCACGGGCGTCCCTGCCCGTGAAAGCCCAGCCGAACCCGCTGGCTTGGTAGGTCACCAAGCCTCCACGGGCGAGGATGCCCGTGCCACGAGAGAAGAACCCACGTTCCGGGGGCCACTTGCGCTCACCGGGCGAGCTGCTATTGTCGCGCGCCCAGCAGGGAGGCAGGCGCCGATGGCAAAGATACTCCTCGTCGAAGACAACGAGATGAACCGCGACATGCTCTCGCGCCGGCTCCAACGACGCGGGTTCGAGGTCCGGCTGGCGGTCGACGGCGCGCAAGGCGTGGAGCTGGCCCGCGCGGAAGTGTTCGACGCGATTCTCATGGACATGAGCTTGCCGGTGCTCAACGGCTGGGACGCGACACGGGCGCTCAAGAGCGACCCGGCGACCAAGGCGGTGCCGATCATCGCGCTCACCGCGCACGCGATGAGCGGCGACCGCGAGAAGGCGCTCGAAGCCGGAGCCGACGACTACGACACCAAGCCCATCGAGCTGCCGCGGCTGCTCGACAAGCTGCAAGCGCTCATCGCGAAGAAGCTGGCATGAGCGGAACGATGGCTTCCGGCGCCGGCCCTGTCCATCCGATCGACCCGCAGGTGCGCCACGACCTGCGCACGGGCGTCAACCAGGTCCTCGGATACGCCGAGCTGCTCGAAGAGGAGTGCGCCGACGCCGGTTTCACCCAAGCGCAGCCCACGCTGGAGAAGATCGTCCGCGCCGCACGAGAGCAACTGGAGCGCATCAACCGGCTCGGCGCGGGAACGGGCAGCGCGGCGGCCGGCACAGGTGCCCTCCCTGACAAGACCGATCGGACCGATCGGTCCGATCGGTCCGATCGGACGTGTGGAGTTTCCCCGGATGCCCAGCCGGCCCGCGCGACCTCGCCGCACCCCACGGAGCATGCCGTCCTGGTGGTCGACGACAACGAGCTGAACCGCGACATGCTCTCGCGCCGGTTGCGCGCGCGCGGCTACAAGGTCGAGGTCGCGCCCGACGGGCCCCAGGCGCTCGCCATGGTGGCCGCGCAGCCCGTCGACCTTCTCCTCCTCGACGTGATGATGCCCGGGATGAGCGGCCTCGAGGTGCTCAGCCGCGTCCGAGCCCAGCGTTCGTCGTCCGACCTGCCGGTGATCATGGTGACCGCCAAGGACGCGAGCGAGGACGTCATCGAAGCGCTCGAAAAAGGCGCCAACGACTACGTCACGAAGCCGCTCGACTTCCCCGTGGTGCTCGCCCGGGTGCGCACACAGCTCGCCCTCAAGGCCCAGGCCGACGAGATACGCCTGCTCGCGAACGACCTCGACCTGCGCAACCGCTTCATCCGCCAGACTTTCGGACGCTTCCTCTCCGACGAGGTGGTTCGCTCGCTCCTCGAGTCACCGGAAGGGCTCAAGCTCGGCGGCGAGAGTCGGAAGGTGACCATCCTGATGAGCGACCTGAGGGGGTTCACCGCGCTGTGCGAACGGTTCTCGCCGGCGCAGGTGGTGCAGGTCCTCAACCGGCATCTCGGCGCGATGGCGGAGCTCATCCTCGCGCACCAGGGGACCATCGACGAGTTCATCGGCGACGCCATCCTCGCGATTTTCGGGGCGCCGATCCCGCGCGAGGACGACGCGCGCCGGGCGCTCGCCTGCGCCGCCTCGATGCAGCGGGCGATGGCGGAGGTCAACCGGCTCAACGCCGAGGAAGGGTTGCCGCGGCTCGAGATGGGCATCGCCGTCCACACGGGCGAGGTGGTGGTCGGCAACATCGGCTCCGAGAAGCGGATGAAATACGGCATCGTCGGGCCGCCGGTGAACCTGACCGGGCGGCTCGAGTCGTGTACGGTCGGCGGGCAGGTGCTCGTGAGCGAGGCGACGGCCAAGGCGGTGGGGGATCAAGCGGTCTGGGGCGAGCGCATCGAGTTCCAAGCGAAAGGCGTGCGGGAGCCGGTCGTCGCCTTCGACCTGCGGGGGCTCGCCGGCGAGCCGCTCCTGCCGCGCGCGCATCAGAACCTGGAGCTCGTGGTGCTCCGCCGGGCGCTGCAGGTGCGAGTCGTCATCCTCGATGGCAAGAAGCTGAGCAGCCGGAGCTTCACCGCAGAGCTGACCGCGCTCGCGCCGGGGGTCGCGCGGCTGCAGAGCGCGTCTACGCTCCGGATGCCGACCGATCTGTGCCTGAGCTTCGACGGCGAGAGCGACTCGGAGCAGGCGTACGCCAAGGTCATCGACGGCGGGACGGCGGAGGGCTACCTCTTGCAATTCACCGCGCTTCCCGAAGAGCTTGCCCGGCGGCTCGAAGAGGCCAAAGTCGGCGCGACGCAAGCGGCAGCGGGCGACCGGCATGGCTGATGTCTCGCCCTCGCCCGTTGCCAAGCACCGTCAACCTCTGCCGCGCGGAGGCGAGGGACTGGCTCTGAAACGAAGGCACTCGGAAGAATCGGACCGATAGGACCGATCGGTCTGATCGGTCTGATCGGTCTGATCGGTCCGATGCGCGCTGCCGGCGGGAGCGAGGGTGAGCATGTCTGATGGTCTTGCAAGGGCGCGACGGGTCGGCGAAGAACACCGCGGGGAGATCTTCGAGCATGCGTTGGTCGGCATCTTCCGCGCCGACGGTGCCGGCCGCCTCCTCGACGCGAACCCAGCCTTCTTGCGCGCGCTCGGATGCGAGGCGACCGAGGGGCTCGAAGGCATCGACCTGTTCGCACTGTGCGCCCACCCGGCCGACGGCGATGCGTTTCGCGCGGCGGCGATGGCCGGACCGGTCTCGGGGTTCGAAGCTCGCTGCCGCAGGGCCGACGGCCAGGTCATCTGGGCTCGTGTCAGCGCCTATCCGGCTTGCGATGCGGCGGGAAAGAAGTGCATCGACGGCACCTTCGAGGACGTCACCCAGGCCAAGGATGCGGAAGTCGGCCTGCGGCGGCAGCTCTCGACCCTCATCGACTTCGTCCCCGACGCCCTGCTGGTGATCGACGCCAACGGGAAGGTGGTGGCCTGGAACCGGGCCATCGAGGCGATGACCGGAGTTCCCGCGCGGGAGATGATCGGTCAAGGCGACTACGCCTACGCGCTACCCTTCTACGGCGAGCGCCGTCCGATCCTGGTGGACCTCTGCCGGTTCCCGGTCGAGGAGGTGCTGGCGAAGTACGCGCACCTTTCCTGGAAGGACGACGTGCTGTTCGGCGAGACCTACACGCCGGCCCTGGGCGGCGGGGTGTTCGTGCTCGCCGCCGCGACGCCGCTCCGGGACGCGGAAGGAAACATCGTCGGCGCGGTGGAGTCGATCATCGACATCTCCGAGCGCAAGGCGGCGGAGAAGGCCCTGCACGAGAGCGAGGAGCGCTATCGCACCCTGATGTCGAACCTGCCGGTGGGCGTCTATCGCAACACCGCCGGACCGCAAGGGCGGTTCATCACGGTCAACCCGGCCGTCGTGCGGATGTTCGGATACGAGTCGCCCGAGGAGTTCCTGGAGTGCCGGGTCTCGGACCTGTACCAGGACCCCGCCGATCGGGCGGCGTTCTCGAAGACGCTGGTCGAGCGCGGCTGGGCGCACGGGATGGAGCTCAAGTTCCGGCGCAAGGACGGAACCTCCCTCTGGGGAGCGATTTCGGCCCGGGCGGTGCGAGATGAGAAGGGCGAGGTCGCCTACTTCGATGGGATCATCGAGGACATCACCGCGCGCAAGAAGGCCGAGGAAGAGCTGGTGCAGGCGCGCGACGCCGCCGAGGCCGCGAACCGCGCCAAGAGCACCTTCCTCGCCAACATGAGCCACGAGCTGCGCACCCCGCTCAACGCCATCATCGGTTACAGCGAGATGCTGAAGGAGGAGGCCGAGGATCAGGGCCATACCGACTACCTTGCCGACTTGGAGCGCATCCGCTCGGCGGGAAAGCACCTCCTCACGCTCATCAACGACGTGCTCGACCTGTCCAAGATCGAAGCGGCGAAGGTCGAGCTGTTCCCGGAACGGTTCGACGTCCAGACGATGCTCGCCGACGTGGTGAGCACGGTGGAGCCGCTGCTGCACGAGAAGGGCAACGCCTTGCACCAGGACTTCGCGCCGGACGTGGGGGAGATGAACGCCGACCTGACGCGGGTTCGCCAGTGCCTCTTCAACCTCCTGAGCAACGCCTCCAAGTTCACCGAGCACGGCCGCATCGACCTCCTCGCGCGGCGCAGGGATGGCAACATCGTCCTGGCCGTGCGCGACAGCGGCATCGGGATGTCCGAGGACCAGCTCGCGAAACTGTTCCAGCCGTTCACGCAGGCCGACGCGTCGACCACCCGCAAGTTCGGCGGCACCGGGCTCGGCCTGACCATCACCCGCCGCTTCTGCCGGATGATGGGAGGCGACTGCACCGTCGAGAGCGTCGAAGGCGAGGGCTCGACCTTCACCATCACCCTGCCGGCGAACCTGCCGCAGCCGGTCACCGGGCCCACCGCGCCGCGCGAGGGGCCGGTCCCTTCCGGAACGCGGACGGTGCTCGTGATCGACGACGACCCGTCGGCGGTGGACCTCCTCGAACGCACGCTGACGAAGGACGGGTATCGCGTCGTGTCCGCTCCCGACGGGTCGAAAGGGCTGGAGCTCGCTCGCGAAGGGTCGGTGCAGGCCATCCTCTTGGATGTCATCATGCCGCGCATGGATGGCTGGGCGGTGCTCGCGGCGCTCAAGGAGGATCCCGCGACCGCGTCGATTCCTGTGATCATGCACACGATGGTCGACCAGAAGAATCTGGGCTACGCGCTCGGGGTGAACGACTACCTCGTCAAGCCGGTGGATCGCGACAAGCTTCTCGCGACCTTGAAGCGCTGCTGCCCGGCGGGCTCGCGGCCGATTCTGATCATCGAGGACGACGCCGACTCGCGCGAGATGTTCGCCGAGATGCTGCGCCGCGAAGGCTACGACGTGGTGATGGCGGAGAACGGACGGCTCGGGCTCGACCAGACCGCCGCGCACGACCCGCGCCTGATCCTCCTCGACCTGATGATGCCGGAGATGGACGGCTTCCAGTTCCTCGACGAGCTGCGGCGCGAGCCTCGCTTCAGCGCCGTGCCGGTGGTGGTGGTGACGGCGAAGACCCTCACCCGGGAGGAGCGGCTGCGGCTGAGCTCCCGGGTCGAGCGGATGGTCGAGAAGGGCGCGAACACCCGGGAAACGATGCTCGCCGAGGTGACGCGGCTGCTGAAGGGAGCGGTCGCGACCGCCGATCCTCGAAACGCTTGACACCGGGCGAGCGTGCTGTAGGTTACGCCGCCGTTTTTCGCCGGCCGGCACTCCGGAAGCGCGGCATTTTTCCCCCGCCGGAGGGCCGGGAAACGCGGTCGGAATAGAGTGCGCGACCTCGGGTGTTCGGCCGCGCGACTCACCGGCGCAGATGCGCGTCGGGGGAGTGGGCCTCAACAAGGAGCAGGCGACGTGATTCGGGTGACGAACCTCACCAAGCGCTATCGGGACCTCGTGGCGGTCGACGACCTGACCTTCGAGGTGCAGAAGGGCGAAATCCTCGGCTTTCTCGGGCCGAACGGCGCGGGGAAGACGACGACGATGAAAATCCTGACCGGGTTCATGCCGGCGTCGAGCGGCACCGCGAGCGTCGCGGGGTTCGACGTCTTCGAGAACCCCATCGAGGTCAAGCGGCGGGTCGGCTACCTCCCGGAAGTGCCGCCGCTCTACCCCGAGATGACGGTCCACGCCTACTTGAAGTTCGTCGCGAGCTTGAAGGGCCTGCCCGGCAAGCGCATCGGCGGCGAGCTGGAGCGGGTCGCGAACCTGACCGGCGTCGCCGAGGTGATGGACCGGCTCATCCGCAACATCTCCAAGGGCTACAGGCAGCGCGTCGGCATCGCCCAGGCGATTCTGAACAACCCGGACGTGCTCATCCTCGACGAGCCGATGAGCGGCCTCGACCCGCACCAGAACCGGGAATTCCGGGAGCTGATCAAGGGCCTCGCCGGCCAGCACACGATCATCCTTTCGACGCACACGCTTTCCGAGGTGACCGCGACCTGCCAGAAGGCGCTGATCGTCAGGAGCGGCAAGGCGGTCGCGCACGACACCCTCGAGAACTTGACCAAGACCGACCCGAACGCGAGCCTCGAGGAAATCTTCATCCGGTTGACGACCGACTGAGTGCCCCATCCCTCGACTGCGCTCGGGATGAGCGGGCCGGGGACGCGCGGGATGAGCGGCCGGGTCGCGCGGGATGAAGGGGAGCGGTCGCGGCAGGGTTTCCGCTCATCCTGAGCGCAGTCGAAGGATGAGCCGACTGAACTTCATGAGCGCCTGGAAACGGCCGGGCGCGAAGGAAAGGACGAGATGAGCAGCGAGCTTGAACAAGCGGCGGTGACCGGCGGCGGAGCGGCGGCCTCGCTTCCCGGCGCCAACGCGCAACCCGCTCCGGTGCGTCCGGTCGAGGCGGCGACGGAGGCGGCGCCGGCGCCGGGCTTCGTGCGCGGCACCTGGGCGATCACCCGCAAGGAGCTGAACATCTACTTCACCACGCCGATGGCCTACGTGCTGCTCGGCTTGTTCATCTTCGTGATGGGCTACTTCTTCGCGGTCGACGTCCAGCGCTACATGGCCTGGACGCGCAACGCCGAGCAGATGCTCCAGTTCAACCCGAACGCGCTCGGCCAGCTCAACTTCACCGACCTCATCTTCGCGCCGCTCGTCTACAACGCCGCGCTGATCTTCGCGTTCATCCTCCCGTTCCTGACGATGCGGCTGGTCGCCGAGGAGAAACGACAGCAGTCGATCCAGCTCCTCATGACCTCGCCCATCGGCTCGACCTCCATCGTCCTCGGCAAGTTCCTCGCGACCTGCATCGTCGTGCTCTTCGCGGTCGGGCTCACCTTCGCCTATCCCTTGCTCCTCGACCTGGTCGCCGCGAGCGGGGGGGTCGAGTGGCAGACCGCCTTGACCGCCTACCTCGGCCTCTTCCTCGTCGGCGCCGCTTTCGTCGCCATCGGGATGTTCATCTCCTCGCTGACCGACAGCCAGATCGTCGCCGGGTTCGTCACCCTGATCGTGCTCTTGCTCGTGTGGATCATCGGCTGGGCGGCCACCGCCGGCAACGCCACCGGCATCGCGCACGACCTCGCGCAGTTCGCGAGCGCCCCCAACCACCTGACCAACTTCGTCAAGGGAATCCTGAACCTGGGCGACCTGTCGTACTACCTGTCGCTCATCGTCCTCGGGCTGTTCCTCACCCGCAGCGCCATCGAGCGGATGCGCTGGTAGCGGCGCGCCCTTCCTTGTCCCTCTTCGACTAAGGAGATGTAGAAACCATGAGCAAGACGACCGGCCGGATCGTGGGCCCCCTGGGGGTGCTGTTCGTTCTCTTCGCGCTGTTCTCGCGCGTCCTGCTCTCGCATCACTTCAACCTGTTCATGTCGATTCAGCTCCTCCTCGGAGTCATCGGCATCGCGGCCTGGGCGGTGACCGCCTTCGACGACGCCCGCAACGTCGCCACCGGGCGCGGCACCCGGTACGTGGTGATGACCGCCATCGCGACCGTCGTGCTCGTGGGCGCGCTCGGCGCCATCGACTACGTCGCCGTCCACAAGAAGACCCAGTGGGACCTGACCAAGGGCCACATCTTCACCCTGGCGCCGCAGACGCAGGAGCTCTTGAAGAAGCTCACGCCGAAGGACAAGGTGACGGTCACCGCCTTCTACCAGCCGCTGGTCGATCGCGAGTACGCGCAGCTCAAGGATCTCTTCAACCGGTACAAGGCGATCGCCGGCGACAACTTCGACTACCACTTCGTCGACGTCGCCAAGAACCCGCTCCTGGTGAAGAAGTTCGGCATCACGAGGACCGGGCCGCGCATCATCTTCCGCACCGCGTCGGGCAAGGAGGCCCGCTCGAAGGACGTCAGCGAGCAGGGTCTGACGAACGCGCTCGCCGGACTGTTCAAGGGCGCGTCGATGAAGGTCTACTTCCTCACCGGCCACGGCGAGAAGCCGATGGACCCGACGATGGGCAAGACCGCGCATGGCTTGAAGATGTGGCTCGACGGGCTCAAGAGCGAAGGCTACGACAGCACCAAGCTCGACCTCTTCGCGCAGAAGGACGTGCCCAAGGACGCGATGGCGGTGGTGGTCGCCGGTCCCGAGACCCCGCTCGCTCCAGGCGAGGTGGCGGCGCTCCAGCGCTACGCCGACCAGGGCGGGAACCTCGTCATCATGCTCGACCCGGGCTACCAGACCGGCTTGTCCAAGCTCATCGCGGGCTGGGGCGTCAAGCTCGACCAGGGCGTCATCATCGACCCGGAGAGTCAGGAGCCGCTCTGGGCGTTCACCCAGACTTTCTCCAGCCATCCGCTCGCCAAGCCCAAGCAGTTCCTCTTCGGGGCGATTCCGTTCTTCTTCCCGGAGGCGCGCGGCGTCGCCAAGACGAGCCCGCCGAGCGGCACCACCGTCACCGAGCTGTTCAAGACCGGCGCCGAGGCATGGGGCGAGACCAATCAGTCGGAGATCTCCGGCGGCAAGGTCACCCGCGACGCGAACGACGAGCCGGGACCGCTGCCGCTCGCCGTCGCGGTCGAGAAGAAGCTCAAGGGCGGCAAGGAGATGCGCGCGGTGGTCTACGGCGACTCCGACTTCGCGACCAACGAGTACATCCGGCAGGGCGGAAACCGCGACCTCGCGATCAACACCCTGGATTGGGTCGGCGGCCAGGCGAGCAAGATCACCATCCGCCCCAAGCTGCGCGACAGCTCGACCCTGGCGAGCTTGACCAGGCCGCAGCGGCTGCTGCTCTCCTTCGGGTCCCTCAACATCCTGCCGCTCCTGCTCATCGCCTTCGGCCTGTCCATCTGGAGCTTGCGCCGGTCGAAGTAGCTCCCGCTCGATTCGCAACCGCTCACCCTGAGCGCAGTCGAAGGGCGAGCGGTCTTTCAGGACGCGGCTCATCCGTCGACTGCGCTCGGGATGAGCGAATCTGAGAACGTCCGCCTTGACTCCGACAACGCCGGCTTCTGGAGGTGATGACGAGATGACGATCTCCAAGCAGAACAAGAGCTTCCTGACCCTCCTCGCGCTGGTCGTGCTGGCGGGCGGCGTCGTCGCGTTCGCCTACTTCGGCGTCTTTCGCGCCGACATGAAGGCGCAGGCGGCGAAGGACAATGCCTCGCACGCCTTCCAGTTCCACAAGAAGAAGGTGAAGACCGTCGCGCTGACCGCGAAGGGCAAGACGACCATCGTGGAACGCCAGGGCGGCGGCTGGAAAATCGTCTCGCCGGTCATGACCCTCGCCGACACGAGCTCGGTCAACGCCATCGTCGACAAGCTGCACGACTTGGAGTTCAAGTCGGTGGTCGCGAAGAACGAATCGAAGGCCAAGGACTTCGGCCTCGACCAGCCGCAGTTCGAGGTCAAGGCGACGCTCGACAGCGGCCGGCTCCTCGACTTGAAGGTCGGGATGGAAAACGCCTTCGACAACTCGCTCTACTACGTCACCAACAAGGACAAGCGCATCTTCCAGGCGGAAGACGCGCTGAAGTGGCCGCTGGACAAGACCCTCTTCGACCTGCGCGACAAGCGCATCATCACCGCCCAGCTCGCGGACGTCGAGCAGTTCTCGGTCGAGACGAACGGCAGCGACTGGTCGGTCGAGCACGACGGCGACCAGTGGAAGCTGACGGTGCCGATTCAAGACCAGGCCGACAAGTCGGTGGTCGAGAGCGTGATCAACCGCATCGGCTACCTGCAGGCGAAGTCGTTCGCGGCGGAGACGGCGCCGGCCGATCAGGCGGGACTCGCGAAGTACGGCCTGGACAAACCGGTGGCGCAGGTCACCTACCTCATCGGCCACGACCGGGCGAAGACCACCCTCGACATCGGCCAGGTCGGCCCGAAGGGCAAGGAGAAGACCTACGCGCGCCTCGTCGAGGGCAGCCCCGTCTGGGAAATCGACGGGTCGATCCTCAAGGCGCTCGAGAAGACGCCCAACGACCTGCGCGACAAGACCATCGACGCCTTCAAGAAGGCCGACGTGGCCAAGCTCGTCATCCGCCCGGCGAAAGGGCAGCCGCTCACCATCCTGCGCACCGAGGTCAAGAAGAAGGGCGCGTCCTTCCCCACCGACGAGTTCACCGTCAACGGCCAGTCGAAGGGCTTGAAGGAGTGGAAGCTCTCGAGCGCGCTGTACACGCTGTCGACCCTGAAGGGCACGTCCATCGTCGAGGAGCACGCGAAGGACCTGTCGAAATACGGCCTCGACAAGCCACGGCTCAGCTTCACCGCCTTCGACAAGGCCGGCAAGCAGCTCGCGGAGATCCTGGTCGGCACCGAGAACGCCACCAGCTCCTACGCGATGGCGGCCGGCAGCGACCGCGTCTACCAGGTCTCGAAATACACGGTCGACGACCTGCCCAAGTCGATGGCCGACGTGCTCGAGAAGCCCGCGACCAAGACTTTGAGCGCGAAGAGCAAGAGCTAGGCGGCCGGCCGCTTGACGAAACGCGCGTCCGCCCGTTATCGTCCGCCGCCTTTTTTTCGGAGGGAGCCGATGGCTCGGGTCACCGTCGAAGACTGCTTGCCCAACGTCGACAACCGGTTCGCGCTCTGCCTGCTCACGGTCAAGCGCGCCCGCCAGCTCATGAGCGGCGCCCGGCCCATCGTCGACAAGACCCGCGACAAGCCGCCCGTCCTCGCGCTACGGGAAATCGCGACCCGCAAGGTCCGCTTCGACCGGAACCTACGCGACGTGCTCACCGGGAAGTTCAACCCGCCGCCGGTGGAAGTGCGGCTCGTGCCCGCCGGCGCGAGCCGACCCCAGCCGCCGGCGAGCGGCGGCCTCTTCTAGTCCGCTTCGAAAGACCCTCGAGCGAATTCCGACGCGCGGCGTGGCGAGTCTCGCTCGCGCGCCAGTTGTTTCTCCCGGTCGGTTCGGTGCCGCTCGCGGTCGGGCGCGGACCCGGGAGGCGGCTTCGTGACCCCCGCCTTCCCGGCATCGCGCCAGACGTGACCGGTCCAGGTGAGCGGGACCGGTTCAGCCCTCATCGTCCTCGTCGTCGCTCGACTCCTCCTCTTCGAGCTCCTCTTCGTCCACCTCGTCCGGCTCCGCGACCGCCTCCAGCCGCACCGGCGCCTTGCGGGCGGGCTTGCTGGCCGGCGGGGTCTGACGCTGATCCGTTCCGCACTTCGGACAGACCGGAACCGCCTTCTTCAGGTCGTAGAACTTCGTCCCACAGTTGAAGCACGTGTGCTTCGTGCCCAGGTCCTGCGTCGCCATCGATCCCTCACGCGCCGGTTCTCGGCTCGCTGTCGAAAAAGCGGCCGGCGTTTAAGCCGACCGATCGCGCGGTGTCAAGACGACCGCGCCGACGAGCGCCGGGTCCCCCTTTCGCCGGCCGCACCCCCGCAGCGCCGGTGCTGCGACCCGCCATCAACGAGCCGTGCACCATCTCTCTGGTCCGCCGCCGGTATTCTCGCGCTGAGGCAAGCCGTCCGGCGCCGGTGGGCGTCCCGGGGGCGACCATGGTCCGCTGAAAAGATCCGGGGGTGCCGCCGAACGTGGTACACCTTTCTCGATGTGTCGCGCGTTCGATCGCGCGTGCAAAGGTCCGGTCGCCGGCCCCGTTCGCCGGGACTGAAGGAGTGTGCCCCCGGTGATTCGCTGCCCGCCAGCCCTCGCGCGACGCTTAGAGGCGGCGCTCCCGCTCCCCTTCGGCAGGCGAGCGCGCCGCCCGGCCCGCGCGGTTGCAGCTCGATAGCCGCATGCGCTTCTCCTGCGACAGTTGCCAGACCCGCTACACCATCGCCGACGAGAAGGTGCGCGGGAGAATCCTGCGCGTGCGTTGCAAGCGGTGCGGAAACGTCATTCTCCTCCGAGAGCTGGACGAGGTCGACGACCCGACTCCGGCGGCTGAGGAAGACGAATCGACTCGGGTCCTCGGGGACGCCGCGGTCCGCCGCGCCATCGACCGCCGGTCGACCGCCGCTCCCGAACCCGCCCGCGTGGTCTCTCGCCCAGCGGTAGCGCCGCCGCACCCAGTCGAGCGGCCGCGGGCGCCGGTCGAGCGCAAGGAGTGGTACGTCATCGTCTCGGGCAAGGAAGTCGGCCCGATGACCCACGGTGAGCTGCGCGCGCGCGCGGAGCGCGCCGAGGTTTCGCCGCGGACCTACGCCTGGCACGAGGGCATGCCTCAGTGGCAGCGGCTGAACGACATTCCGCAGCTCGCGGACCTGCTCCCGTTGATGCCGCGCGTGCCTGGCGCCCCTCCCGGCCCGCCGAAGTCGGTGCGGGAAGCGGACCGGGCGCGTGAAACCCGCCCGCGTGCCGAGGATGCACAGCGCACGTTGGAGGTGAAACCCAGCGAGCCGAAAGCTTCTTCGGTCGAAGAGCAGCTCCGCGCACAGAAGGCCCGGTTCGCTGCGCAGGCGAAGCGGGCGGAGGAGGAGCGCCGGGCGGCAGCGCTCAAGGCGGCCGAGGAAGCTCGCCGGGCGGAAGAGGCGAAGCGGGCGGAGGAGGAGCGCCGGGCGGCAGCGCTCAAGGCGGCCGAGGAAGCGCGCCGGGCGGAAGAGGCGAAGCGGGCGGAGGACGAGCGCCGGGCGGCAGCGCTCAAGGCGGCCGAGGAAGCGCGCCGGGCGGAAGAGGCGAAGCGGGCGGAGGA
>JAJYLH010000080.1 GCA_021787845.1 Myxococcales bacterium
CCGCACCGCCTCACCCTTTGCTCTCGGGGGGTGTGGGGTACCTCCCGGGAGACTCACCCTTTGCTCTCGGGGGGTGTGGTACACCTCCCGGGAGACTCACCGATTGCTCGCGGGGGGTGTGGTACACCTCCCGCGAGACTCACCGATTGCTCGCGGGGGGTGTGGGGTACCTCCCGGGAGACTCACCCTTTGCTCGCGGGGGGTGTGGGGTACCTCCCGGGAGACTCACCCTTTGCTCGCGGGGGGTGTGGGGTACCTCCCGGGAGACTCACCCTTTGCTCTCGGGGGGTGTGGGGTACCTCCCGCGAGACTCACCCTTTGCTCTCGGGGGGTGTGGTACATCTCCCGCGAGGCGGCCGCAGATGGGCTACGCTCCGCTTCACCCATCCTACACGTTGTCGTAGCGCGTTGAGTTGAGAATCTTCGTGCGGCGACAAGGTCTTGCGGTTTAGTAGATCAGGTCGCCCGCCCAGGATGACCGGCGTCTAGCATCGGACATTGCAAGCGCCACCGGTGCTTCGCAGCCCGGCGATGAATGAGGCTTCACTCGTTCGCGCGAGCCGATTCCATCCCGCGAGGAATCCGCGTGCTTCGTTGCCGCGCCCGTCCTCTCCCGCGGCTGCGTCGGCCGTGTTGCGCCTCCGTCACTCGCACTATCCGCGTTGACGGAGCTTTCGCGGTCGGGTAGCACACGCGCCCTTCTCGCCGTCGTGCAGGTGCGACGGTGGATTTTCGCGAGCGGGGCGGAAGACCCGAGCGACCCTTCGTCCCGCGCGTTCGTTGAGTGGAGCGACTTTGATGGATCTCGACCATAGCTCGCCGCACGCCGCCACCTCGGCGATCGATGCGCCCGCGGCCGCCACCGACCTCCTCGATGCCATGAGCGCTTCCGCGACGGCGGATTCGCCTTCCCCCGCGACCGTCGACCTCGAAGCCGAGCGTTTCGCGCCGCGTCCTTACGAGCCGGCGCTGCTGTCGATGGCGCGCGCGGGCGAGGCCCGGCTGGCGGTGGTCTTCGGCGGTCAGGGCGCGGGTTGGCTTCCCGAGCTGCGCGAGATGCACGCCTCGCACCTCGCCGTGCGCACGCTCGTGCGCGCGTGTACCGAGCGCCTGCGCCAGTCGGCCGCCGACGCGCGTCTGGGTGCGCTCGCGACGCCCGCGCACGGGTTCGACCTCGCCCGCTGGATCGAGCACGAGGCCGAGGCGCCGGCGCCCGAGGTGCTGGCGAGCTCGCTCTTGTCGCAGGCGGGCATCTTCGTCGCCCAGGCGGCGCGGCTCCTCGCGATGGCCGAGCGCGGGTTCGAGCTCGACCAGCTCGTGTCGCTCGCGTCGGCGGCGACCGGCCATTCGCAAGGCGTCATGGGCGCGGTCCTCTTCGCGGAGGGGCATCCCTTCGACCGGTTCGTCGCCCGCGCGGCGGAGCTGTCGAGCTACTTCTTCTGGGAAGGCTACCGGATGCAGGAGTCGTTCGTGCTTGCCGCGACCCCGCCGGCGGTGCGCGAGGCGGCGCAGGCGGCGGGCATCGGCGAGCCGACCCCGATGGCGGCGTTGAGCGGCCTGACCGACGAGCTGCTCGCCGAGGCGCTGGAGAAGTTCCACGCCGCGAACCCGCAGCTCCCGCCGATCGACCCGACGCTCGACAACGGCTACACCCGCAAGGTCGTCTCCGCGCCGCCGGTGTCGCTCGTCGCCTTCGCTCGCGCGCTCGCCGCCGCCCGCGAGGCGGAGAAGGCCGCGTTCCAGAAGGGCCGGCTCGGACGGCGGCCGCTCGAGTTCTCGTGGGAGTTCGTGGCGGCGTCGGCGCCGTTCCACTCGCGCTACATGGAGTACGGCCGGCGCGCGTTGCCGGACGACCTGCGCCGCGAGGGCATCCGCTTCTCGCCCGCGGCGCTGAAGCTTCCGGTGCTCGGCAACGACGGCCGCGACCTGCGGCAGGAGCCCGACGGCGACGCGCTGCTCCAGACCATCGTGCGGATGTTCCACGTCGAGCCGGTGCGCTGGCCGCGGGTCTGCGCGGCGCTCAGGGCGAGCCATCCGGACGGACTGACGCACGTGCTCGAGCTCGGTCCGGGCGACGCGGTGGCGAAGCTGACGGCGGTCAACTGCCGCGGGTTCGGGGTCCACGTCTTCGCGCTCGCCACCGAATCCGGTCGTCGCGAGGCGCTCAAGAGCCGCGACGAGCTGCCGCGGGGCGTCGACTACCGCCGTCACGCGCCGCGCCTTTCGCTGTCGCCGTCGGGCGCGCCGGTGCTCGACAACGCTTTCACCCGGTTCACGGGGCGCCCGCCGGTCTTCCTGCCGGGGATGACGCCGACGACGGTGGAAGCGGACGTGGTCGCGGCAGCGGCGAACGCGGGGTTCGTCGCCGAGCTGGCCGGCGGCGGGCAGGTCACCGAGCGCATCTTCCGGCTGCGCGCCGAGGAGCTGGCGCAGAAGCTCGAGCCGGGCAGCGCCTACGTCGTGAACCTGCTCCACTTAGACCCCTATCTCTGGAACATGCACTGGAAGAACCGCCTGGTCACGAGCGTGCGGGCAGAGGGCTCGGCGATCGAAGGGGTGACGGTCTCCGCCGGGGTGCCGGAGCTCGACGAGGCGGTGGAGCTCGTGCGGACCTGCCTCGCGCACGGCATCCGGCTCGTGTCGTTCAAGCCGGGCACGGTGAAGCAGATCGAGCAGGTGCTGGAGATCGCGAAGGCGGTGCCCGACCAGACCATCGGCGTCCAGATCGAAGGCGGCAAGTCGGGCGGCCACCACTCGTGGGAGGACCTGCGCGACCTGGTCCGGGCGAGCTATCCGCGCCTGCGCGAGCGGCCGAACGTCCTGCTCAGTGTCGGCGGCGGCATCCGCGACGAGGAGGACGCCTTCCAGTGGCTCAGCGGCGGCTGGAGCGAGCCGTTGGGCCTCGCGCCGATGCCGGTCGACGCGGTCTTCATCGGCACGCGCTGCATGGCGGCGAAGGAGGCGAAGACCTCGCCGCAGGTGAAGGCGCTGCTCGCGAAGACGGCGGGAACGGACGAGTGGGTGGCGGCCGGCCAGAGCCGAGGCGGCGTCACGAGCGGCAAGAGCCAGCTCGACGCGGACATCCATTACGCCGACAACGCCGCGGCGCGGGTCGGGCGGCTGCTCGACGAGGTCGCCGGGGACGAGAAGGCGGCGCTCGCGCGCAAGGGCGAGATCATCGCGGCGCTCGCGACCACCGCGAAACCGTACTTCGGCGACCTGACCGAGATGTCGGCGGCGGCGGCGCTACGCCGGATGGTCGAGCTGCTGGCCGTCGGTCGCGGAACGAGGTACGAGGACGGCCGCTGGCCCGACGAGTCGTACCGGCTGCGCGTCCACGACTTCGCGCGCCACCTGGAGGAGCGCCTGGCCGCGCAGCCCGGGCCGTCGATCGTGCAGGCGCCGGCGGATCTGGACGATCCCGAGGCCTTCGTCGCGCGGTTCGTCGCGGCGTATCCGGGAGCCGAGACGATGACGCTCTCGCGAGCGGACGCGGATTACTTCGTCCAGCGCATCTGCGCGCGGCCGGGGAAGCCGGTCGCTTTCGTGCCGGTCATCGACGCGCAGATTCGCCGCTGGTACAAGTCCGACGCGCTCTGGCAATCGCACGACGACCGCTACGACGCGGACTCGGTGCTGGTGATTCCGGGGCCGACCGGCGTCCAGGGCATCCGCGAGGTCGACGAGCCGGTCGCCGAGATCCTCGGCGCCTTCGTGCGGCACGCGATCGCGAAGCTTACGGCGCGCGGCGAGCCTGTGACCGCGACGGCCGACGCCATCGACTCGAGCCGCATCGCCCAGGTCGCGCGCGGCGCGGGGCTCGAGCTCGACTCCGAGCCGGGCGGGGTCTTGGTGGCGCGGCCCCAGACCACACGCCTCCGCGGCAACGCGCCGGTCCCTGATGGTCGCGGTACTGGTCAAGCCGCCGCCACAGGTGATGGCGACGCCGATGCTGATCGGACGGATCGGACGGATCGGTCCGATCGGACGTCCGATCCGACCGATCCGACCGATCCGACCGATCGGTCCGATCCCGCGACCGGGAGGGAGCGGCGCGCGATGCGCTGGTCTCCCCAGGGCGGCGGGAACGGTTCAAGCGACGCCGATCGTTTCTCCGCGTGGCTCCACGCGCTCGACCCGCTCGTGCTCCTGCCGCTCGCGCGGGCGACGGGCGTCATGCGCGGGCGCGAGGTCTCGCCGAACCCGCTCGGGCTCATGCTCCGCGTCGAGCCGGGCGACCGCTGGACCGCGACCGCCGACACCGCCGGGCGGCTCGCTTCGCTCGTCGTCCAGCGCGCGAGCGGCCACGCCATCGAGCTCGCTCTGTCGCGCGACGGCACCGCCGGCCGCTGCGAGGTCACGCTCGTCCACGCGCTGCCCGCCGATCGCCCACCCGTGCGCCTCGCCCTGTCGTTCGAGCTCGACCTCCTTCACCCGGGCCGCTTCCCGCGCGAGGTGACGCCCGACCGCGCCGAACGCCTCGGGCACTTCTTCGGCGCGTCGATGCTTGCCGACGGCGCGCCCGTGCCCGCGGGAGAGACCGTTCGCGCGACGTTCACCGTCGACGCGGATTTCGTGCGCGAGTACGCGCTCGCGAGCGGCGACGCCTCGATGGCGCACCTGGGCGGCCGCGGCCACTCGCACGCGATGCCGCTCAACGCCGCGTTCTCGGCGGCGTTCGCCGCGATCTTCCGCTCGACCTTCGTTCCCGGGGTCGCCTGGGATCCGTCGCGGCTCGTGCACCTGCGCAACTCGGTTCGCCGCTTCGGCCCGGCCGTGCGCGAGGGCGAGACGGTCGAGGTCACCGCGCGCCTCGTCCTCTGGGAGCCGACGAGGGACGGCGTGCGCGTCCGGACCGAGGCCGTGCTCGAACAGGACGGCGAGAAGCGCGCGACGATCGACAGCACGTTCTTCGTCCGCGGCGAGAGCGGTTCGTTCCGGTTCCGCGACGAGCGGCGCGTGCACCGGCTCCCCGACGACGCGGCGCTGCGGGCGCTCCTCGCCGAGAAGCCGTGGTGCGCAGGCGCGGGAGAGGGACCGCTCGACATCGACCTGTCTCTGCGCACGATCGCCGACGCGACGGGCCTTCACGCCCAGGTGCGCGGGAAGATGCTCGACCCGTCCGGCAAGCTCGTCGCGACGATTCACGAGGACCAGGACGGCATCGACGCCGCCGAGACCGAGCCGGCGTTGTGGCTCGGCAGGTTCGCTCCCGTGACCGACGAGCGCGTGTCGCTTCCCCGCCCGTCGCCGGCGCACGTCGAGGAGACGACCGCGCCGTGGAACCTCGCCGACTTCGCCCGCGCCTCGCGCGACTTCAACCCGCTGCACCGGGATGCGCACGTCGCCGCGCTGGCGGGATTCGACCAGCCGATCGTCCACGGCCAGTGGACCGCCGCTCGCGCCGTCGCGACCGCGGCCGCCGGGTTCGCGGGCACCGACGGCGAGCGCGTGCGCGCGATCGACGCCTCGTTCACCGACGTCGTGCTGCCGGGCGATCCGCTCCAGTTCCGCGCGCGGCACGTCGCGATGGACGCGGGCGACCTGGTGGTCGAGGTCGAGGCGCACGCCCAGCGCGGCGAGGAGGACCGGCTCGCGCTCAAGGGACTCGTGCGCCTCGCGGCGCCGCGCACGGCATACGTCTTCCCCGGCCAGGGCGTGCAGTCGACCGGGATGGGCATGGACGGCTACCAGCGCTCGCCGGCGGCCCGGCGGGTCTGGGACGAGGCGGACGCCTATTGCCGCGACGTGCTCGGCTTCTCGCTCCTGACGGTCGTGCGCGACAACCCGAACGAGATGCGGGTCGGCCTCGACATCCATCGCCACGACCAGGGCGTGCTCTTCCTCACCCAGTTCACCCAGGTCGCGATGGCGGTACTCGCGATCGCACAGATCGAGGAGCTGCGCGAGGCCGGCAGCTTCCAGGAGGACGCGCCGTTCTGCGGCCACTCGGTGGGCGAGTATTCGGCCATCGGCGCCATCACGAAGGCGCTCTCGCTCGGCGCCATCGTCGAGACCGTCTACCAGCGCGGCCTGACGATGCAGACGTTCGTCCCGCGCGACAAGCATGGCCGCTCACCGTACCGGATGGCGGTCGTGCGCCCGAACGTCGTGCGCCTCGCCGAGCGCGACCTGGTGGCGCTGACCGAGCGCATCGCGCGCGAGACCGGCGGGCTGTGCGAGGTCGTCAACTACAACATCCGCGGGCGGCAGTACTCGGTGGTCGGGCACGTGCCGGCGCTCAAGGCGCTCAGGGAGAGAATCGCCGAACGCCAGGCGCCGGGGAGCAAGCCCGCGTACCTCGAAGTGCCGGGCATCGACGTGCCGTTCCACTCGAAGGCGCTGCGTGGGGGCGTGCCGGCGTTCCGCGAGAAGCTCGAGCACACGATTCCCCAGGACCTCGACGTCGCGCCGCTCGTCGGACGGTACATCCCCAACGTCGTCGCGCGGCCGTTCGCCCTGTCGCGCGCGTACCTCGACGACCTCATCCAGAGCACGGGATCCGAAGTGCTGACCGCGCTGAGCGCACGATGGGAATCGCCGGGGAACCCTGCTCGCCCTGACGACCGATCAGACCGATCGGTCGGATCGGTCCGATCGGTCCGATCGGCGTTCGGCGGGAATCCGCTCCCGGGCGACGAACCCACGACGCCGCCGGCCGAGCTCGGGCGGGCGCTGTTCATCGAGGGCCTCGCCTACCAGTTCGCGTCGCCGGTGCGGTGGATCGAAACGCAGGACCTGTTGCTCGCCCGGGGGCCGTTCGGCGTCGCGCGGGTCGTCGAAATCGGCGTCGCAAGCGCGCCGACGCAAGCGAACATGTTCCGCGCCACCCTCGCGATGGACCCCTCGCGGCTCGACCCGCCCGCCGTGTTCAACGTCGAGGCCGACCGCAAGGCCGTGTTCCACCTGTACGAGCCCGAGGACGATTCCGCGGCTCGCGCCGATGCACCAGAGCCTCGTGGCACGGGCGTCCCCGCCCGTGAAAGCCCAGCCGGAGGTGCCGGTGTTCGCGTTTCCCGAGCGCCCACGGGCGAGGACGTCCGTGCCACGAGGCCAGTGGCCAAGGTCGAGGATGGGCTGCGGGCCGCTCCCGTCTCCGACTCGCCGCTCACCGTTCGCGATTCTCTCGTGACGCTCTTGGCGCTCAAGGCCCGCGTCCGCGCGGACGAGGTGCGGCCGGAGGAGAGCATCGAGCAGCTCTTCGGCGGGAACTCCTCGCGGCGCAACCAGGTCCTCGCGGACATCGGCGCGGAGTTCGGCATCGGCGCCGTCGACGGCGCGCACGAGATGCCGGTGGCGACGCTCATCGACGCGGTGACCAAGGCGACCGGCGGGCGCTATCAGGCCCAAGGCCCTTACCTGCGCGCGCAGGTGACCGCGGCGATCAAGCCGTTCGGGCTTTCGACCAAGGACGTCCTCGGGCTCGTCTCGTCGCGGGGGCTCCCCGAGGGGCGGTCGCTCTCGCTGCTGAACCGGGTCGCGCTGTGGGCGCGGCCGGGAGACTCGACGCGGGCGGGCGCGCTTTCGCCGGTGGCGCCGCCAAAGCCGGGCGACAAGCCCGGAGCGCTCGCGTGGGTCGAGGCGGCTCTCGCGCGCTACGCGGAGGAGGAGGGTTTCTCGCTCGCCTCGGCGACGGCGGCGCAAGGTGGCCAAACGGTCGATGCGGCGGCGCTCGACCAGCTCCTCGCGAAGTACTTCGGTGTCGGCGGAGCGCTGTTCGAATCGCTCCGGTTCGCGCAAGGCGCGTTCGGTCACGACGTCTGGGCGGCGTTCGAGGCGAAGGCGGAGGAGGGCGCGGAAGAGCGCGAGCGCCTCGGCCGCTACGACGCCGAGCACGGCGCGGCGTACGAGAAGGCGATCCGGCCGGCGTTCGCGAGCGAGAAGGCGGTGTCGTTCGCGGGCTCGTGGGCCTGGGCGCGGCGCGACGCGCTGGAGCTCTACCATCGCCTGCGCGCCTCCCGCTCGTCCGGAATGGTTCCACCCGGCTCATCCCGAGCGATCTCACCCGGCTCGTCCGGAGCGGTCTCACCCCGCTCGTCCGGAGCGGTCTCACCCCGCTCATCCGGAGCGGTCTCACCCCGCTCGTCCGGAGCGGTTTCACCCCGCTCATCCCGAGCGCAGTCGAGGGAGGGCATCGTCGAGGCGACGGCGCGCATCGCGCGGGCGGCGGATCAGAAGACGGCGCAGGCGGTGGACTATCTCTGCCGCCGGGCGGAGCGCGAGGGCGATGCCGAGGCGGCGTCGGTGCTCGCGGCGCTCGCTTCCCGCATCGACCCGAAAGCCCTGCCCTGCGCGTCGAGCGAGGCGACGCCGCTCAGGCCGACGGTGCAGGTGCTCGCCGACGGCACCCTGCGCGATGGCGACGTGGCGCGCGGCGATGCCTCGGGTGCGCTCGCGGTGGCGGAGGAGCTGCTCGCGAGCGGGAATGCGCGGCTCCGGCTCAGTAGTGCCGGCTCGCTGGCCCGGCACGATGACCGATCGGACCGATCGGTCGGATCGGACCGATCGGTCCGATCGGCGAGCCGGTCGGGCAACGACCCATGCGACCAGAAGAACCCCAGGGAGGTCTTCGACAGCTCTCTTCTCGCCCTGGCCCGCGGCGAGGTCTCCTTTGCCGGTCGCACGGCGCTGGTGACGGGGGCGTCGGACCGTTCCATCGCCATCGAGCTGGTGAAGCTCCTGCTCACCGGCGGCGCGCGGGTGGTCGTCACGACCTCGCAGCACTCGCCCGAGCGGGTCCGGTTCTACCGGCGGCTCTTCCAGCGCTACGGCGCGCGCGGCGCGGAGCTCGCGGTGGTGCCGTTCAACCAGGGCTCGCGCCAGGACATCCAGCGGCTCGTCACCTGGCTCGTGTCCACGGAGAAGACGACGGTCGGCGGCACGCAGCGGATGGTGAAGGAGCCGTGGCTCGTCGATCTCCTGGTGCCGTTCGGCGCCATCGGCGAGGAGGGGACGCTCGCGGACATCTCCGACCGCTCGATGGCGACCTTGCGCGTGTTGCTCTACGGCGTCGAGGCGCTGGTCAGCGAGTGCGCGCAGGCGTTCTCGCGGCTGCACGTGCGGGAGACGCGCACCCACGTCGTGCTCCCGCTCTCGCCGAACCACGGCCAGTTCGGCAACGACGGCCTCTACGGCGAGACCAAGGCGGCGCTGGAAGCGATGCTCAACCGCTGGGGCTCGGAGCAGGGCGCCTGGGGCCGGCATACGTCGGTCGTCGGCGCGCGGATCGGCTGGGTGCGCGGCACCGGGCTCATGAACGTGAACGACGCCATCGCGCCGGGGCTCGAGGAGGCGGCGGGGGTGCGGACGTTCTCGGCGCCGGAGATGGGGCTCCTGCTCGGCGCCTGCTGCACCGACGGCGTGCGGGCGCTGGCCGCGAAGGAGCCGCTCGTCGCCGACCTCACCGGCGGCATGGACCGGGTCCGAGACCTGTCGAGCATCGCGCGCACCCTCCGCAGCGACCTGACGAAGCAGGTCGCGCACGCGAAGCGGCTGCACCAGCTCCGGCTGGAAGAGGCGCGGGTGCTCGGGCGGGAGGCGACGCCGATGCATCAGGTCACGCCGGCGCCCAGGTACGCCGATTACTTCGCGTTCCCCGCCCTGCCTCCGGTCGCGCGGCGCGAATCGCTCTCGATGCTGCGGGAGCTGGACCTCTCGCGCGTCGCGGTGATCGTCGGCCTGGGCGAGCTCGGTCCCTTCGGCGGCTCGCGGCCGCGCTGGTCGATGGAGTCGGAAGGCGAGCTGAGCCTCGAAGCCTGCGTCGAGCTCGCGTGGATGACCGGTCGCATCCGGTTCGAGCGCAACGCGCAGCACGTCGGCTGGGTCGATGCGAAGACCGGCGAGAGCGTGCGCGAGCAGGAGGTGAAAGCCCGCTACGAACGCGCGCTCGTCGAATCGAGCGGCATCCGGTTCGCGGACGAGACGAGCGCCGGGTTCGACCCGCGCAAGCTCACCGCCTACGCCGACGTGGTGCTGGAGCAGGATTTCGTCTTCCCGGTTCCGAGCCAGAAGGAGGGCGAGGCGTACGTCGCGGCGGCCGGCCAGAGTGCGCGGCTGATCTTCGACGCGGCGAAGGACGGCTGGTTCGTCGTGCGCAAGAAGGGCTCGACGGTGAAGGTCGCTCGCGCGGCGCGGCTCGACCGCTACGTCGCCGGGCAGATTCCGACCGGGTGGGATCCGGCGCGCTACGGCATCCCCAAGGACCTCGCCGAGCAGGTCGATCGGACGACGCTGTTCAACCTCGTCGCGACGGTGGAAGCGTTCCTCGCCGCGGGCCTCGAGCCGGAAGAGCTGTACGAGTACCTGCACCCGTCGCAGGTCGGCAACACGCAGGGCGCGGGCATCGGCGGGATGCAAAAGCTCAAGCGCCTCTACGTCGACCATGTGCTCGACCGCCCGCGCCAGGGCGACGCGCTCCAGGAGACGCTGATCAACGTCACGGCGGCGTGGGTGGTGCAGAGCCTCATCGGCAGCTACGGCCCGATGGTGCACCCGGTCGGCGCCTGCGCGACGGCGGCGGTCTCGCTGGAGGTCGCGACCGACAAGGTGACCTCGGGGCAGGCGGCGTTCATCGTCGCGGGCGGGTTCGACGACTACGGCGAGGAGGGCGCGCTCGGGTTCATGGACATGAGCGCGACCTGCGACACCGACGACATGCTTTCGCGCGGGATTCCGCCGCGGGAGATGTCGCGGCCGAACGACCGGCGGCGGCGGGGGTTCGTCGAGGCGCAGGGCGGTGGGACGATGCTGGTCGCGCGGGCGGACCTGGCGGTGCGGATGGGGCTGCCGATCTACGCGGTGGTGGCGCTCGCGCGGACGTTTGGCGACGGGCTGCACCGGAGCATTCCGGCGCCGGGGCCGGGGGTGATGGCGGTGGCGGCCGAGCGCAAGGCTCGCGCGGGCGAGGCGAGCGGCAAGGAGCTGTGCGACCTCGCCCGGCGTCACGCGGAGTGGAAAGCGTTTCTGCGCACCGCGTTCCCCGGTGACGGCATCTCTGCGCGCCGGGACGCCGGTCAGGTGGTGCCCAACGCGATTGATCAGACCGATCGGACCGATCGGACCGATCCGACCGATCGGTCTGATCCGACGGGCGAGAGCGGTCGGGCCAACCCTCGCGAGAGCCTGCGCGCCCTCCTCGGCGACGACGGGGCCGACGCCATCCTCGGTGCCGAGCGGCGGCGGCATTTCCACGACTTCGCGCCGGGTGACGAGCGCGTCTCGCCCTTGCGGCGGGCGCTCGCGGTGTTCGGCTTGACGCCGGACGACATCGCCGCGGCGTGGAAGCACGACACCTCGACCGACGCCAACGACCCGAACGAGAACCGGGTCTACGACCGCATCCTGCGCTGGCTCGGGCGCGACTCGGGAAACCCGCTCGTCGTCGCGTCGCAGAAGGCGCTGACCGGCCACTCGAAGGGCGGCGCGGCAGCGTGGCAGGTCGCGGGGCTCTGCCAGGCGCTGGCGACGGGCATCGTCCCGGGCAATCCGAACCTCGACGACCCGGACCCGGACATGCGGGCCTACGAGTCGGTGGCGTTCACCGACCGGCCGATTCGCTTCGCGCCGGGCGCGTTCGAGGCGGGTCTCGTCAGCTCGCTCGGGTTCGGGCACGTCGGCGGCATCGTCTGCCTCGTGCATCCGGACCGCGCGCTCGCGGCGCTCGACGACGGTGCCTTCGCCGCCTACGCCGAGAAGCGCGCGCGGCGGGAGCGGACGCGCCTCGAAGACCAGCTCGCCATCCTGGAATCGCAGCGGCCGGCGGTGCGCATCCGGGCGCCCAAGCCGTTCGTCGCGCCGGCCATCGAGGACTACGCGCCGTTCGAGCCGGAACAGGCGGCGCTCCTCGACGCCGGCTCGCGGCGGCTGGAGAGGGAGGGCCCCATTGTCGCCGGCGGCGTCCTGCGCGACCTCGCCAGGCCGGACGTGCCCCTCGCCGAGCCGAGGGATTTCTGATGGCGGCGAGGACGAAGACCGTCGGCGGCGCGGCCGCGATGCCCGCGCGACCTCACCCCCCCGATTCCGCACGCTGGCGCCCGCCCAGTCCGATCGGACCGATCGGTCGGATCCGTCGGATCGGTCCGATCGGACGGCGCCGATGATCGCCGGCCTCGGTATCGACGTGGTGGACCTCGCGAGCTTCTCCCAGCTCGTGCGCGAGCCGGGCACGGCGTTTCTCGAACGGACCTTCACGGCGCAGGAGCGTCAGACCGCATCCTCCCGGCCCTCGGGCGAGCCGATGGTTCACCTCGCGGCGCGGTACGCGGCGAAGGAGGCGTGCGTCAAGGCTCTTGCGCAGGCGCTGGCGTCGTCGCCGATTGCCTTGCCGAAGGAGCTCGCCGCGCTGACCGAAATCGAGGTCATCAACGACGAGCACGCGCGCCCGAGCCTCGCTCTCTGCGGGCGCGTGCGCGCGCTCACGCGGGAAGCCGGCGTCCGCATCCTGCATCTTTCGATGAGCCACGACGGCCCCTTCGCCGCGGCGGTGGTGGTGGCCGAGCGATGAAATCCCTCCCCCTCCTCGACTCGGCGAACCTCCATCGAGTCGCCGAGCCCGCCCATCCCGGTCTTTCGAGCTCGCTCAGGTGATCGAATGCCGTTGATTCATCAGCCCTTCCACCGCGTGGCCGTCGTCAACCGGGGCGAGGCGGCGGTGCGCTTCCTGCGCGCGGCGCGGGCGTGGTCGGCGCGCCGCCGGGAGCCGCTGGAGGTGGTCGCGCTCCACACGACGCCCGACCGCGCGGCGATGTTCGTGCGCGAGGCCGACGACGCCATCGGGCTCGGCGACGCGCTCGTGCCAGGCCCCGGCGGCAAGCTCGCGAGCGCGTATCTCGACGTCGAGCGCGTGTTGCGGCTGGTCCTCGACGCTGGCTGCGACGCGGTCTGGCCCGGCTGGGGCTTCCTCGCCGAGCGGCCGGATTTCGCCGAGGAGTGCACCGCCCGGGGCCTCGTTTTCATCGGCCCGCCGGCGGAGGCGATGCGCCGGCTCGGAGACAAGATCGCCGGCAAGCGTCTCGCGGCCGCGGACGGCGTGCCGGTGACGCCCTGGAGCGAAGGTGCCGTCGCGGACGCGGCCGACGCGGCGAGGCACGCGGCGCGCATCGGGTATCCGGTGCTCCTCAAGGCGACCGCGGGCGGAGGCGGGCGCGGTATCCGGCTCGTGAACGAAGAGCGGGACCTCGCGGCGGCGTTCGAGTCGGCCGCGAACGAGGCGCGGGCGGCGTTCGGCGATTCCTCCTTGTTCGTCGAGGCGTTCGCCCCGGAGGCGCGCCATGTCGAGGTGCAGATCCTCGCCGACGCCCACGGCCGGGTCCACGCGGTTGGCACCCGCGATTGCAGCCTGCAGCGGCGGCATCAGAAGGTCATCGAGGAGGCGCCGGCGCCAGGGCTCGGCGAGCTGGAATCGCGGATCGAAGACGCAGCCGTCGCCATCGCGCGGGCGAGCGGCTACGTCAACGCGGGAACGGCGGAGTTCCTGGTCCTCCCGGACCTGTCGGCGTTCTATTTCCTCGAGATGAACACGCGGCTGCAGGTCGAACACCCGGTGACCGAGTGCGTGACCGGCCTGGACCTCGTGGGGCTGCAGATCGACGTCGCGCGCGGGGAGGCATTGCCGGAGAAGCTGCCGGAGACGCGCGGGCACGCCATCGAGGCGCGGCTGAACGCGGAAGACCCCGACGACGGTTTCCGCCCGAGCGCCGGACGGCTCATCGCGTTCGAGCTGCCGCAGGGACCGGGCGTGCGCATCGATTCGGGCTTCGCGCGCGGCGACTTGGTGCCGGGCGAGTTCGATTCGATGCTCGCGAAGATCGTCGTCACCGGCGCGACCCGCGAGGAAGCCCTGGCGCGGCTGGAGGAGGCGCTGTCGAGGACGACCGTCGCCATCGAGGGCGGCGCGTCCAACCGCAGCCTGCTCATCGAGCTCGCCCGCAACGAAGAGTTCCACGGCACCCGCCGTCCCCTCCCCGCCTATGCGCAGTCATCCGCGGGGCGGGGGCTTGTCGCCCGCCGCGGCGCCGACGGCACCCGTCGTCCCCTCCCCGACACGGAGACGACGGAGCCGGACACGTCAGTGTCCGGGTACCGCCGAGACACAGGGAAACCCGGACACTCACGTGTCCGGCTCCAACCAACGACTCGCTGGCTCGACCGGTATCTCGCGGAGCGGCCGAAAGGGGAATCGCGGCCGAACCTCGAAGTGGCGCTGGTCGCGGCGGCGGTGGGCGAGCACGAGCGGGCGCGGCGCGAGGAGATCGCGGAGTTCTTCAAGCGCGCCCAGCGCGGGCTGCCGCCGGATGCGCCTCGCCAGCAAGCGCGCGCCTTCCGGTTCGGCCTCGACGGCGCGCCGGTTTCGGTCGAGGTTCGGGCCGTCGCCCCCGAGCGGTATCGGCTCGCGTGCGGCGAGGCGACCGTGGACGCGCGGTATCGCGCGACCGGGCGCGCGACGGCGGCCGTGACCGTGGGCGGCCGGCGCTTCCACGTGGTCCAGGTCGAAACGCCCTCGGCGTGGTACCTGGAAATCGACGGCATCGCGCATCGCCTCTCTCGCGCGTCGGACGGCCGGGTCGTCGCGCCGGTGCCCGCGGCGGTCACCGAGGTCTGCGTGAAGGAAGGCGACGAGGTCCGCCCGGGCGACCGGCTCTTCACGCTCGAAGTGATGAAGATGGAGGTGCCGATCGCCGCTCCCGCGGGCGGGCGCGTCGGGCGCGTCTTCGTCGAGCGCGCGTCGCGCGTCAGCGCCGGCCAGGCGCTGGCGATGATCGAGCTGGGCGTAGGGAAGGAGCGACCGACAACCAGTCCGATCCGACCGATCCGACCGATCGGTCCGACGGCCTGGCGTCGGGAAGCGCATGCGCCGGCGGAGCGTGAGAGCGCCGCGTCCGGGGTCCTCGAAGGCGCGATGCTCGGCTACGACTTCGACGAGGGCCAGGTGGACGGCGCGCTGGAGAAGATTCGCGCGGGTGAGGCGGCGCTTTCGCCGGCCGAGCTCAGCCGGCTCCTGGACCAGTACGTCTCGCACGAGCGTCTCTTCGCGACCGCGCCGGGTTCCGACGGCATCGCGCCGGTCGATCACTTCGCGACGCACCTGCGGCGTCCGCGCGCGCGCGGGGAGGGGCTTCCCGAGGCGTTCACGACGATGTTGCGCGACGCCCTCGCCTGGTACCGGGTGGAGGGCCTCGCTCCCTCGCCAGCGCAGGACTGCGCGCTCGTGCGCATCGTCCAGGCGCACCGGGCGAACGATCTGCGGGGAAGGATTCTGGCCTCGGTCCTCGCGGGGAGCGTGCGCGACGACGGAATCGGACCGATCGGTCGGATCGGACCGATCGGTCCGATCGACGTCGGCGTCGGCCGCACGGCGCTGCGCGACCGCCTGGAGTCGTTCGCGGCGCTCGTCATCCGGCGCGACCGGGCGCTTGCCGAGCCGGCATACACGGCCATCTACCTCCTCTGCGACCGTCCTCGCCAGCTCGCCGAGGCGCGGGAGCTCGGCGAGGCGGCGGCGGAGCTGTTCGACCGGTCGGCGGCGAAGTCCCGCGCCGGCGACCGCGAGACGGCGAGCGCCGCGCTCGAGGAGCTGCCGCACGGCGCGCTGTTGTCCCTCATCGGCCGCGTTCTCGGGCGCGACCTCGCGACCCGCGAGCGGCTCGTCGACCTCCTCGTCCAGCGGTTGCACCCCGAGGCCGAACGCGCGTCGTCGTCGGACGAGGCCGCGGGCGCCGCGCGGTACTGGACCCGAGCGGGGACGCTCCTGTCGCTCCTGTCGACCGCCCGGGACGCCGCGGAGGATTTGCGGTGCGCGCTCGGGTCCGACGGGAACGCTCCCACGCACATCGACCTGTTCCTCCCGGAGCCGGGCGCCGAAATCGCCTCGCTGGAGGACGCCGGCCGGTTCGACTTCGTGCCCGCCGCGGTCCGGCGTCTCTCCTTGAACTGGGGCAACGTCGAGCGCGGCCGCCTGAGCCGGACCTTCGAGCGCAGCGCGGAGGGCGCCTTCCAGGAGAATCGCTTCCTGCGCGATCTGCACCCGGCGCGCATCGAGGCGGCGGAAGTCGCCCGCTGGGGCGCGTTCGACTTGCAGCGCCTGCCCGCGCCGGGCGAAGTGTTCCTCGCCCTCGCCAAGGCGCGCCAGGATCCGACCGACGAACGGCTCGTCTGCATCGTCGAGGTCGAGCGGGTCGATCCCGAGCGCGATTCCCACGGCCGCCTCGTCCGCATCCCGAGCTTCGAGCGCGTTTTCATGACGGCGCTGCACGCCATGCGCGACGCGCTGCAGGCTCATCCCTCGCGGCGACCGCATTGGAACCGGCTGGTCGTCTTCGTCCGCCCGGTCTTGACGCAATCGCCCGAGGAGATCGAATCGATGGCGCGACGCCTGACGCCGGCGACCATCGGGCTCGGCCTGGAGAAGTTCGTCTTGCGCGGCCGCGTGGCGGGGCACGGCTCGCCCGCGGGCCGGCCGGTTCTCTTCGAATGGGCGAACCCGATGGGCCACGGGACTCGGCTGACCCTGACCGAGCCCGGCTCGACGCCGGTGCGGGCGCTGACCGCCGACGAGCGGCGGGTGGTCGAGGCCCACCGGCGCGGCCTTTTCTATCCCTACGAGCTGATCCGCTCGCTCGCATCCGAGGAAGGCGCGAATTCCTTCCCGCCCGGGAGCTTCATCGAGCTCGACCTCGCGCCGGACGGCGAGAGCCTGGTCGAAGTCTCGCGTCCCTTCGGGCAGAACGCCGCGCAGCTCGTCGTCGGCCGGATCGTCAACCGCTTTCCGCCTTTCCCCGATGGCCTCGCGCGGGTGCTCATCGTCGGCGACCCGACCCGCGGGATGGGTTCGCTCGCGGAGCCGGAATGCCGGCGCATCGTCGCGGCGATCGACCTCGCCGAGCGGGAGCGCCTCGCGGTCGAATGGGTTCCCGTCTCCAGCGGCGCGCGCATCGCGATGGACTCCGGCACCGAGAACCTCGACTGGACGGCGCGGGTTCTCGCTCGCATCGTGCGCTTCACGCAGGCGGGAGGCGTCATCAACATCGTCCTCGATGGCGTCAACGTCGGCGCCCAGAGCTACTGGAACGCGGAAGCGACGATGCTCGGCCACTGCAAGGGCACCCTCGTGATGACGCCGCAGGGATCGATGCTGCTCACCGGGAAGAAGGCGCTGGAGTTCGCCGGGAGCGTTTCGGCAGAGGACAACGCCGGCATCGGCGGGTTCGAACGCATCATGGGACCGAACGGGGAAGCGCAGTACTTCGCGCCGGATCTCCGGAGCGCGTATTCGCTGCTCTTCCGGCACCTCGCGCTGACGGCGATCGCGCCGGGGGAGACGCGGCCGCGCCGGCAGGAGACGAGCGATTCGGATGCGCGCGACGCGACGGCCGCCCCCTATGCCGACGCGGCGAACGGCTTCGGCGCGGTCGGCGCGATTTTCGACGAGCGGACGAACCCCGGCCGCAAGAAGCCGTTCTCGATTCGCGAGGTGATGCGGGCGGTCGTGGACCAGGACGTCGAGCCGCTGGAGCGCTGGGAGCGCTGGCAGGGCGCGGAGAGCGCGGTCGTCTGGCACGCGAGCCTGGGCGGAGAGCCGGTCTGCTGCATCGGAATCGAGTCGCGCCCGGTGCCGAGGCGCGGCGAGGTGCCGGCGGACGGTCCCGACTGCTGGACGAGCGGGACTCTCTTCCCGCTGTCGTCGAAGAAGGTCGCGCGGGCCATCAACGCCTCGAGCGGCGTCGAGCCGGTCGTCGTGCTCGCGAACCTCTCCGGCTTCGACGGCTCGCCCGACTCGCTCCGCCACCTCCAGCTCGAATACGGCGCGGAAATCGGCCGGGCGGTCGTGAACTTCAGCGGGCCGATCGTCTTCTGCGTGGTCGCGCGCTATCACGGCGGAGCGTATGTCGTCTTTTCGCGCGCGCTCAATCCGTCCCTGGACGCGGTGGCGCTCCAGGGATCGTTCGCGAGCGTCATCGGCGGCGGTCCGGCGGCGGCGGTGGTCTTCACCGGGCTCGTGAAGAAGCGTGCGCAGGCCGACCCGGCGGCGGTCGAGGCGCGTCGGGCCGTCGATGGCGCCGCGGTCGAAGGCCGAGCGGCGGCGATGATGGAATACGAGCGGGTGCTGGCCGCGGCGACGAGTCGGGCACAGGAGGCGGTGGCGAAGGAGTTCGACGCGGTTCACACCGTCGAGCGCGCGCTCCAGGTCGGGAGCCTGAGCACGGTCATCGAGCCGACGCGGCTCCGGCAGGAGGTCATCGCCCGCATCCGCGCGAAACAGCAGACCGCCGAGGTCGCGCCCCCGCCGGACCGCCAGCCGCAGCCAGCCTACGGGTGAAGATCCCGATTTGGAAACCCGAGACGGCTTTGTCGAGGCGACAAACCCGATTCTGGCGCGCGAGACCGCTTTGTCGAGGCGACGATCCCGATTCTGGCGCGCGAGACCGCTTCGTCGAGGCGACGATCTCGATTCTGGCGCCCGAGACCGCTTCGTCGAGGCGACGATCCCGATTCTGGCGCCCGAGACGGCTTCGTCATGGCGACGATCCCGATTCTGGCGCCCGAGACGGCTTCGTCACGGCGACGATCCCGATTCTGGCGCCCAAGGCCGCTTCTCCAGGATGGAGATCCCGCCAGCGCAGGTCGAGGGGCGATTCGCGACGCCCCTCCCCGACCCTCCGGCGCAAAGAACGGATGGAGCCGGACACGTCAGTGTCCGGGTTTCCCGGGCCGCGGCAGTACCCGGACACTTGCGTGTCCGGCTCCAAGTGATGCCAAGGAGAGGGAGGAAAAGAGTGCTCTGGCGCAGGCACAGTTGGCCGCTCTCCCGCTTGCGAGGGAGGCGCTGGGGGAGGGGGCTTGGCCGGTCAGGGGAACGACGTGAACAGGTCCGACAGGTCCTTGGCGTTGGCGGCGTCGCGGATGAGCGGCGAGACGCCGAAAATCTCTTCGAGGCTGCGCAGCGTCGAGCTGTGGGTGTAGGCGACCTGGCCCGCGTATCCCTTCTTCGCGAGCGGGCTCAGCGCGATGAACCCGACGGGGAAGTCTCCGCCCTCGCTCTCGTCCCAGGTGATGAAGATGACGCCGTCGTTCAGGTAGGCCGGCGATGCGAGGATGGTCGGGACGTTCCCGGAGAGCCAATCGTCAGCCTGCTTGAGCTTGTTGTTCTCCGGCGCGCACGAGTCGTGACCGTCGTGGCAGATATTCGGCGTGATGAAGTTGTACTGGGCGACCGTTCCGTCCGCGAGGTCCGTCGCGAGCTGGGTGAGCGGCCGGTTGTGGCTGATGCAATCGGGAGCGACCGGGTTGAGATCCGCGGTCAGGTCGTCGAAGAAAACGAACGGATTGTGCTTGGGCCGGTACCCGGCGACCGACGTCAGCGGGCAATTCGTGCCCGGGATGTCCTCCTGGTACGACCGCCAGGTGACGCCCGCGTTGTTCAGGAGGGTCGCGAGGTGCAGCGTCGTCGACTGGTGGTTCGCGACGGGGTCGTTGTCGTTCGTGATGCCGAGGTTCGAGCCCGCCTCGAGCCAGATGTAGTTCGGCAAGCTCGGATGGTTTCCCGGCGGGTTGAAGTAGTTTTCCGCGTGCGCGCCCATCGGCAGGAGCGTCTTGTTGATGTACGGCGCGTCCTGGCTGCCCTTGACGTCGGACCAGTTCGCGTTTTCCAGCAGGATGAAGAACACCGTCCGCAGATGTCCGGGGAGCGTGCCGCCATCGCCCTTCGACCGGCCGGGGGCGGCGCATCCGATGCCGAGCACGAGGACCAACGCGAGGAGTCGGCGCATCATGGCGCGTCGTTTAGCACAGCCGCGCGACCGAACGCAAGCGGCTCGCCGGAATCCGCCTCCGGCGCTCGGCTCGGACCGATCGGTCGGATCGGTCCGCTCGGACCGATCGGAGTTTCCGGGCCGGCCCAGGCTCGGGCTCTCCCGGACGCGGCTCCAACCACCTGACGACTTGCGGTAAGACAACGCCCATGGAGGACCCCGCCTCGGCCGCGCCGGCCGCTTCGCCCGACCAGGACCGCCGAGTCCGCCGCGCCGCGCTCGCCATCGCGCCCGCGACCCTCCTCGCCGGGATGTCCAGCGGCATCGCGTTCCCCATCCTGCCGCTCGCCGGCCTCCACGCCGGACTGCCGCTCTGGTACATCGGCGCCATCCTCGCCGCGAACCGTTTCACCCGCGTCCTCGCGAACCCGCTCGTCGGCACCATCGCGGACCGCGCCGGCGCCCGCCGCACGCTCATCGCCGGGCTCATCCTCCAGTGCGGCGTGATGGCCCTCTACCTCGCCGGCACCATCCTCGACCGGCCCGGGCTCTTCTTCCTCACCGCACGGCTCGTCCACGGCGCCGGGTCGTCGTGTGTTTTCATCGGGGGCCAGACGCTCGCGCTCCAGGCCGGAGGCGAGGCGCGCCCAGGCTCCGCCGCCGGCATCGTTCGCGCCGCCCAATCCGCCGGGACGCCGGCCGGCTTGGTGCTCGGCGGACTTCTCGCGAGTTTCGTCGGCGACGCGGCGACGTTCGAAATCGCGCTCGCGACGGTCGTCGTCGGCGTCGTGGTCGCGT
>JAJYLH010000018.1 GCA_021787845.1 Myxococcales bacterium
TCAAGGCGCTGCCCCGCCTCCACCAAAAACCGGAACCGCTCCCCACCGGCTTACCCGCCCGCATTCACCAATGCCCACGGTCCCTTTCTCGCGAGCAGAGACGGGTCATTTCTCACGAGCGCTGAAGACGAGGGCGGTGGCAACGAGCGAGGTCCGTGGGCCCGGCCGCCTCAGGGCGAGCGGGAACGACAACCTGAGATGTCTGGATACCCAGCTACCGATGAGGCGCACGCACGCGCGGTCTTCCAAGAGGCAAGCAGGTCCATCAGCGACGACACCCGTGCGCAAGGCCCTGAAGCCAGAATCGGAGCTACAGGCGCAGGTCGAGGACGGACTCGGAGGGATGAAGGAGAAAGACCGGGATTTTATCGAGATACGGCTGCGGTCGGAGTTCGCTGATAGCCTGAACCTCGACGCTGCCCTCGAGGCCGAGCTCACCACCGCCAACCGCTGGGACTATCTTCTCGGACACCGTCCGAGCCAGAAGGTGGTGGCGCTGGAGCCCCATTCGGGAAAGAGCGACGAGGTGTCCGTCGTGATTGCCAAGCACGAAGCGGCACGGCAGCAGCTCCAAGCGCACCTTCAACCTCAAGCAACCATCGTCGACTGGCTTTGGGTTTCGCCGCAGGTGAGGTTCGCTGACACCGAGAGCGTACGGCGCAGGCTCGACCAGCGCGGCATCCGGTTCGTGGGGACCCGCGTGCTTCGAAAACATCTTCCTCTTGCGATCAAGTAGAGCAAAGGCTCGGCGGGTCGAACGTGCAGTTCGCCATCGACCCCAAGACCGGAAGCGGAGCGGCTTGAACGGATTCATGCTGCACGAGCCGCACGTCTACGGGGCAGGCCAGAGCGCAACAGCACGCTTCGCGAGGATGTCTGCTCTTGACTGAATCTGCGGTTCGCCCCAGTCGGCCTCGGCGGCGATCTCGTGGTTCATCTTGAGAAGCGACGTCCGGAGCGCCTCGCGCTTCGACAAGCCGGACTCGGGGTCCGCCACGGTGAACGGGCGATTGCCCAGCCGTGGGTTCCCGGAGGACGTGAGCAACGTCAGGTTGCCGATGCTGTTCTTAAGTACTTCACGCGTCGCGATCATCTTGTGCCGGGGGTCGTCCGCCGCGACGACATGGTCCGGTGGAGCCCGTGAACCATCGGGGAGGGGCCAATGCTCGGCCCACATGTCGGGCAGCACGTGCTCGATAGTGAGGTCATCGCGAAGCCCGAGGGCCTCATCGAAGGAGCCACGGGCCGCCTTCTCCAGTTCACCGAGAACGTACCGGAGACGAGCCTGAAGCATCTTGCCGTACTGTTCCCGAGAACGCAGGGCAGCCTGCAGCTCGTCATCCCCTGGGAACCGGACCGCATCTCCGGGGCTATCGGAGAACGCCGCGGCGAACGACGCCGACGTGACGCCATGCGTTCGCAGGTAGCTGGCAACCCGAACGAACGTAAGGTTGAACGCCTTCGGTGTGAGGCCGCACAGCGCGCGGCGGACAACGTAGCTCCCGATCAAGCGGTACAAGGCCGCCTTCTCGTCGTCGTCGGCATCGCTCGACGCGATCACGAAGACGAGCGGGTAGGCCGTGCTGACGTCGAATACCTCAAGCAGCCGCGCGAGTTCGGGCAGTGCGCCGGTTCCTTGCGGCGCCGCCAGCGAACGGTAGGTCGGAGCGTGCGCCAAGAGCGCATCGAGCTCGGCCTCGACGGTCGGGAACGCGCGCTCGCTGGCGAATGCCTTATACCCAGCGTAGAGCTCGGTCAGGAGCACTTCCTTCCCGGTTTCGGCTGCGAGCGTGTGGGCGAGGAAGAAGTCGATTCGAGGCTTCTTCAGGCGCCCCTGCGTGGTCTCCTGCTTCCAGAAGGCGTCCTCGAAAACGCTCCAGCGTCGCTCCATCAGCGCATCGAGGTCTTCCTCACCGCGGATCGCCCGATGGAACACGTCGTTGCGGACCAGATCCATCGCCGCGAGCGGCTCGCCCCCGCTGTTCAGCGTCTCGAAGATGACCTGGGCATCGTCCGTCTCGTCCAGCGTAATGACGATGACCCTGAAGTCTTCGAGAAGGGCGGCCGAAAGCGCCGTGAGACGCGTCGAGCGGTCGGCAGGCGCTCCGTCACCAATGAACGCCTGCGCTTCCTCCCGGAAGAACCACCAGGCACGTAGTGGTAGCGGCGCGTCGCTTTCCCGGATCTTGCCGTTCTTGAAGAAGGCGGACGCATATTGCTTCCGGAGCGCATCGCGATCCCCGCTGACGAGGTCCTGGAACAGCGCCCGGTCGTAGCGGCTGGCGAAAAGCTTAAAACGCTCCGACTTGGGCTCCTTCATCATCTGCTCGTCCGTGTTCAGCAGGAAGGGGGTGAGCTTGTCAGTGAGCGATGCATCCGGGATTGACTTAGCGGCGTCGCGCAACGCGGCGATGAAGAGCTGGTATGTCGTCAAGCGCTGCTGGCCATCCACGACGTCGAAAACCGGGAGCGAGCCGAACGTGAACTTGCCTCGCGGGCTGAGCAGCAACGCTCCCATGTAGTGCGGGTGCGCCGTGACTTTCCCGGCGAGGCGCTCGCATGCCTTCGCGTCGATCGAGTCGAACAGCTTTTCGAGCTGTCGCTCGCGAGTCCATGCGTAGCTGCGCTGGTAGATGGGAACGATGAAGCGCTTCCCATCCCGGAGAACGCCACCGATCTGAAACGGGTCAGCCTTCATCTCTCCCCTCGCATCTCCGACGTTCAGCATCCGCGTCGAACGGTTATCCTGCGGAGCGGGTGGGAATCCTAGGCTGGATCGTTCCAACGGTCAAGTGCCGGGTCGAAGGCCGCAGAACAGGCCCATGTCAGCGCCGGCGGCAGTGCGCGCCGCTGGGCGTGAGGGGTGCTGTGCCGTTCAGGTTGGTTCGACAGCGGGACGCAGGCGCTGGTCCCCGTCGAACGCTGGGGGCGGCTCGCGGTCGGGGAGCGGCGGTGGTCCCGTGGGCTGGCCGTAGGATGGGTGGAGTGAACGGAGCCCATCGAGCACAGCCGCCGCCCAGGCGATGGGTTTCGCTCCGCTCCACCCATCCTACGGGCGCGCCGGCCGCTCTCGTGCTATCTGCTCCCTCGCCATGCCGCGACGCGACGACCTTCGCACGATCCTCGTCCTGGGAAGCGGGCCCATCGTCATCGGGCAGGCCGCGGAGTTCGACTACTCCGGGACCCAGGCGATCCAGGCCCTGAAAGCCGAGGGCTACCGGGTCGTGCTGGTGAACTCGAACCCCGCGACCATCATGACCGACCCGGACCTCGCGGACCGGACGTACATCGAGCCGCTGACGCCGGCGGTGGTCGAGCAGGTCATCGCCCGGGAGAAGCCGGAGGCGCTCCTGCCCACCTTGGGCGGGCAGACGGCGCTCAACCTCGCGGTGGCCCTCTCGGAGAACGGCGCGCTGGCGCGGCACGGGGTGCAGCTCATCGGCGCGCAGATCGACGCCATCCGGAAGGCCGAGGACCGGCTGCGCTTCAAGGAGGCGATGGAGCGCATCGGCCTGTCGAACCCACGGTCGGCGTACGTGACCTCGCTGGACGACGCCAGGGCTGCCGCTGAGCGGCTGGGCTTCCCCCTCATCCTGCGGCCGAGCTTCACCCTGGGCGGCCTCGGCGGCGCGACCTGCCGGGGGATGGACGAGTTTCTCGCCGCCGCCGCGAACGGCCTCGCGCTCTCGCCCACGCACACCGTGCTGGTCGAGGAGTCGATCGCGGGCTGGAAGGAAATCGAGCTCGAGGTCATCCGCGACAAGAAGGACAACGTCATCGTCGTCTGCAGCATCGAGAACGTCGATCCGATGGGCGTCCACACGGGCGATTCCATCACCGTGGCGCCGGTGCAGACGCTCTCCGACCTCGAGTACCAGGCGCTACGCGACGCGGCGGCGCGCATCATCCGCGAAATCGGGGTCGAGACCGGCGGGTCGAACGTGCAATTCGCCATCGACCCCAAGACCGGGCGGATGGTGGTCATCGAGATGAACCCGCGCGTGTCGCGCTCGAGCGCGCTCGCGTCGAAGGCGACCGGCTACCCCATCGCGAAGGTCGCGGCGCGGCTCGCGGTCGGGTACACGCTCGACGAGATCCAGAACGACATCACCCGCGACACGCCCGCCTCGTTCGAGCCGACGCTCGACTACGTGGTCGTCAAGATTCCGCGCTTCAACTTCGAGAAGTTCGCGACGAGCGACCGCACGCTCAACACGTCGATGAAGTCGATCGGCGAAGCGATGGCGATGGGCCGCACGTTCAAAGAAGCGCTGCAGAAGGCGATGCGGTCCTTGGAAATCGGCAGCCACGGTTTCGAGAGCCCGCTGGGGAAGGACCCGGGGAAGCCCGGCTACCAGGAATACGGCGAGGGCGATCGGCAGCGCATCGAGCACGAGCTGAAGGTGCCGGGACCGCAGCGGCTCTGGTTCGTCGCCGAGGCGATTCGCGCGGGCTACTCGAACGAGCAGGTCGCCGCGCTGTGTGCGTACGATCCCTGGTTCGTCCGGGAAATCGCTGAGATCGTCCGGGCCGAGAACGAGCTGCACCTGGAGTCGATCCAGAACGCGGGCGTGGAGATGTTCAAGCCGCGCCCAGCGGCAGCGCCCCAGGGGAACACGGCCGAGGCGCAGGCGGTGATGCCGGAGAGGTATCGCCCCAAGCTCCTCGGCAGCGCCGTCACCCTCGACATGGAGCTGGTGCGCGAGCTGAAGAAGATGGGCTTCTCCGACCGGCGCATCGGGCAGGTCGCCGGCGTGCGCGAGAGCCTGGTCCACGACCTCTCGGTGCGCACGGGCCTCACGCGCGTCTACAAGCGGGTCGACACCTGCGCCGCGGAGTTCGAGGCGTACACGCCGTATTTCTACTCGACCTTCGAGGACGAGAGCGAGGTGCCGCCGACCCTGAAGCGCAAGGTGATGATTCTCGGCGGCGGCCCGAACCGCATCGGCCAGGGCATCGAGTTCGACTACTGCTGCGTGCACGCGGCGTTCGCGCTGAAGGCGGCCGGGTACGAGACCATCATGGTCAACTGCAACCCGGAGACCGTCTCGACCGACTTCGACACCTCCGACCGCCTCTACTTCGAGCCGCTGACGTTCGAGGACGTGCTCGCCATCTGGCGCACCGAGCACCCGGTCGGGGCCATCCTCCAGTTCGGCGGGCAGACGCCGCTCAAGCTCGCGGAACGGCTCGCCAAGGCGAACGTCCGCATCCTCGGCACCACCCACGACGCCATCGATGTCGCCGAGGATCGGGAGCGCTTCAGCTCCTTCATCCGCGACATCGGGCTGCGACAGCCGGAGCACGGCGTCGCGCGGTCGGCGGCCGAGGCGCACGTGGTCGCGGAGCGCATCGGCTATCCGGTGATGGTGCGGCCGAGCTACGTCCTCGGCGGCCGGGCGATGGAGGTGATTCACGACTTCGCGCAGCTCGACGAGTACATCCATCACGCGGTCGAGGTCAGCGAGGACAAGCCGGTGCTCATCGACCGGTTCCTGCGCAACGCGACCGAAATCGACGTCGACTGCGTCTGCGACGGCCGCGAGGTGATCATCGGCGGCGTGATGGAGCACATCGAAGAGGCGGGCGTGCACTCCGGCGACGCGGCCTGCGTCCTGCCGCCGCACACGTTGAGCGACGAGACCATCGAGGAGCTGGAGCGGCAGACCGAGCTGATGGCGATGAAGCTCGGCGTCGTCGGCCTGATGAACGTGCAGTTCGCGATCGAGAACGACGCCATCTACGTGCTCGAGGTCAACCCGCGCGCGAGCCGGACGGTGCCGTTCGTGTCCAAGGCGACCGGTTTCGCTCTCGCCAAGGTCGCGAGCCTGGCGATGGCCGGCGTGACCTTCGCGGAGCAGGGGGCGACGAAGCCGCCGACGCCGGCGTACTTCTCGGTGAAGGAGGCGGTCTTCCCGTTCGGCCGGTTCAGCGCGGCGGACACGATCCTCGGCCCGGAGATGCGCTCCACCGGCGAGGTGATGGGCATCGCGGAGGACCACGCGCTGGCGTTCGCGAAGGCGCAGGAGGCGGCGGGGAACCAGCTTCCCAGGAGCGGTTTCGTCTTCATCAGCGTCCGCGACGAGGACAAGCCCGGCGCGCTGGAGCTCGGGCAGCGGCTGGTGGCGATGGGCTTCTCGCTCGTCGCCACGAGGGGAACGGCAGCCTACCTGCATGCCCACGACGTGCCGGCGGAGGCGGTGAACAAGGTGCGCGAGGGCGGGCCGCACATCGTCGACCACCTGAAGGCGGGGGGCATCGCGTTCGTGATCAACACCACCTCCGGGCGCCAGTCGATCGCCGATTCGCACTCGATCCGCCGCGAGACGCTGGCGCACAAGATTCCCTACACGACCACGCTCGAGGGCGCGCGCGCGGCCGTGCGCGCGATGGAAGCGATGCGCCACCGCGCCACCGACGTGAAGAGCTTGCAGGAATACCACCGGCGGGAAGCGCGCTAGCGCGGCGGACATCGGCGTGGGCACGGTCCCGGGCGCGATGGCGCACCGCGCGATCCCCGCGTCGGGCCATCGGGACCGGTCGCGGCGGCGGCAGTTCTGCTAGACTAGGCGGTCGCGTTCGGGAGGTGCCATGCGGACCCTGGTCTTGACGGTAGCGCTCCTTGTCGGCACGACGGCTCTCGCCCGCCCTGCGCAGAGCTTTCTCCTCTCGCACGAGGGGCGGCTGCTCGACGCGAACGACCATCCGGTCACGGGGGCGCAGGCGCTGACCTTCCAGCTCTCGCCGAACGCGGCGCCGCCCGTGTCCGGGGCGGACACCTTCCTCTGGACGGGAATCTACTCGGTCAACCTGGACAGCCAGGGCGACTACGCGGTGATGCTGGGCGACACCTCGAACCAGCCCGGGACGACGACGCCGAACCCGCCCTTGACGGCGGACGTCCTGGGCGCGATGGCGAGCGGGCCGCTCTACCTGCAAATCACGGTGGGCACGACGGTGCTCTCGCCCAGGATGGAGCTGACGCCGTCGCCGCTCGCGGTCAGCGCGCTCGAGGCGAACGACGCGCAAGCGCTCCAGGGGCATCCGGCGAGCGACTTCGCCCTCGCCGCCGACACCTACTCCAAGGCGGACGTCGACAGCGCGCTCGCGCTCAAGGCGGACGCCGCGACGACCTACTCGAAGACCGACGTCGACACGATGCTCGCCGGCTACTACACGAAGACGGACGTCGACAGCGCCCTCGCCCTCAAGGCGGATGCTGCGACGACCTACACGAAGACCGACGCGGACGCGAAGTTCCTCGCGCAGAGCGACGCCGCCTCGACGTACCTCGCGAAGTCGGACGCCGCGGGGACGTACCTGGCCAAGACCGACGCCGCGTCGACCTACCTCGCGAAGACCGATGCAGCGTCGACCTACCTCGCGAAGACCGATGCAGCGTCGACGTACCTGACGCAGGCGAACGCAGCATCGACGTACCTGACTCAGGCGAACGCAGCGTCGATCTACGCGACGCAGAGCGCGCTCGCGAGCGGACTCGCGGCCCAGCAGAAACCGCTGTCGTCCAACTGCGCGGTCGGCCAGTACCTGCGAGGCTTCACCCAGGCTGGCGCGCCGCTGTGCGGCATGGCGCTGTGCCCGGTCGGCAAGGCCGACTGCAACGGTGATGCCTCCGACGGCTGCGAGACCACCCTCGGCACCGACACCAACTGCGGCGCGTGCGCCGATGCCTGCACCGGAGGCAAGGTCTGCTACGCCGGCTCCTGCACGACGCCGATCGACTCCGTCCTCATCAACCAGGCGCAGCTCGCTCAGATCAACACGTGGATTGGCAGTAGCACCGCCGCGTGGACGTTGTTGTATCGTGCGAGCCGGGATGGCGCGACCGCGTCGGCGTTCCATGCACACGTGAATGGGCAGACGGGTGAAAAGTTCTTCGTCACCAAGCTTTCGACGGGCGTGCTGATCGGTGGCTACACGACGCTAACTTGGCAATCGACGGGTAACTACCAGAACGATGGAGATCGTTCTTCGTTCCTTTTCTCGCTGACCAACAACTTCAAGTACGTAGAAACCGGGGCGTATGCGAGCCAGGGCGACTCAATCTACGACCAGGCCAACTGGGGTCCGACTTTTGGGGGTGGGTTCGACTTCGGCACCTACAACAATTTTGGCTCGAACAACGGGAGCAACTACTGCAATCTCGGGTATGCCTACGCCTGCCGTGTCGGTAGCTATGGCTCGTCGACTTGCCAAAACGATCTCTGTGGCAACTACAGCGGTTGGTACGTGGTCGATCTCGAGGTGTTCAAGCGCTGAGTCACCAGTGCATTTTGTCGCGCGCAGGCGTTCTGTGTCTGTGTGATTCGACCTGAGGCGTACCCATGATCCACCTCCTCGTCCTCTGGTTCTTCACCGCGCTGGGGTTCGTCCTCGCGGAGCGGCTGCTCGGCTCGAGCTTCAAGGTCTCGGGCGGGTTCGGGAGCGTGCTCCTCGTGGCGGCGCTCTTCGGCATCCTCGATGCGCTCATCGGCTGGGTCTTCTTCCTCTTGCTCGGGTTCGCGACGCTGGGCATCGGGTTTCTGCTCGCCTTCGTCACCTGGGTGATCGCGAACGCCATCGTCCTCAAGATCACCGACCTGCTCTCGTCGCGGCTCGAGATCCGCGGCTTCCTGCCGGCCGTCTGGGGCGCGGCGATCATCAGCCTGGTGACCGCCGTCGGCCACGTGCTCGTGCGCTGACCTCACGCGACCGGGCGCACCGCCTCGGCGAACGCCCGCGCCGTCTCGAGCGCCCGGGCGCCTTTCTCGTATTAATCGTTGCGAAAGTAGTCGCAGTCGGAGTCTCGTGGCACAGGCGTCCTCGCCTGTGAAAGCCACAACGAAGGCTACACGGGCGGGGACGCCCGTGCCACGACTGATGATGCGAGGTGCAGATACTTTCGCAACGATTGATACGCCCGCACGCGATACGGGTTCTCGCCGTTCAGCTCCATCAGCCGCGCCAGCTCCCGCAGCGACCGCGCGATGTCGAACCGGTCCATGCACAAAGTTAGGGCCACGGCGGCCAGCGGAACACGAGCCGACCGGTGGTTATCCACAGAAACCGCCGCTCGATCCCCGGACTTGCGCACAGTCCGCCGATGGCACGAAACCTCGGCAACACGAGGGCGAGGCGTCGCTGCCGCCGGCGCGCCGGCCGGCCGGAACTCGGAGGTGTCCACAGGCATCCCCAGGTTGCCCACAGGCCGAGGCGCCGATCCGGGTCAGGACCCGGATCATCGGGGTGCGGAGGCGGGTGGTCCGGGTGGTCGAGGCGGGTGGTCCGGGTGGTCGAGGCGGGTGGTCCGGGTGGTCGAGGCGGGTGATCCGGGTGGTCGAGGCGGATGGTCTTCAGCGCGGCGCGACGGTCGAAGTCCGCTCGACCTGGGCGAGGGCCGCGAGGAGCAGCTCCAGCTCCCGCTGAGTCGGCTGGGCGCGGAGCAAGACACGCATCAGCTCGTCCAGTGCTCGGTCCGGCTGCTGGGCGTTGAGGAAGCCGTTCGCCAGGAGCAGCCGCCGGGCACGCTGGCGCAGCTCGGTCACCAGGACAAAGGGTGCCGGCTGGTCGGTCCGCCGCGCCGGGTCGGGCCGCGCGAGCTCCGGCGCGAGGCCGCTCTGCTGATGCAGCTCCCAGGCGTAGAGGAGCACGGCCTGGGCGAGGTTCAGGCTCTTGCGCTGGGGGTCGGCCGGAATCGACGTGTAGGTCGGGAACCGCGCGAGCAGGTAGTTGGGCAGGCCGCTCGCCTCGGCGCCGAAGAGCAGCGCCACGCGAGAGGTGCGCGCGGTGTCGACCAGGGCGGTCGCCGCCTCCGTGGGCGACAGCGGCGCCGGCCGGCCGGGGACGGCGCGCGCGGTCGTCGGAATGACCATCGCGTAGGGCGCGAGCGCCTCGTCCAGGGTCAGCGCCAGCCGCGCGTGGTCGAGGATTTCCCCCGCGTGCACCGCGAGCGTCTTCGCCCGGTCGAGGTCAAACCGCCGGGGCGAGACCAGCACGAGCCGCGGGAGGCCGAAGTTCTTCATCGCCCGCGCGGCGGCGCCGACGTTCTCGCTCGCCTGCGGCCGGTGCAGGATGATGTCGACCCGCTCCAGCATCGCGGGCGAGTCTACTCGATTGGCGAGCAGGGCGCGGGCGCGATGGGCACCCAGCCAGTAGGATGGACAGTCCCATCGAGCACGGCTTTTCGCGCTCGGTGGGCTGTCCGTCCGAGAGCGATCGTTCTCGCCGCGCCGTCGACACACATTCGCTCTGGAACGACGGGCAGCCCGAAGCCCTGCGGGCTCCGGGACTGCCCATCCTACTGCTTCGGTCGTGGAGGCTCGGGAGGCGGTACACCTCCGCGACCTGACTCGCCCTACCCGTGCGTGATGCCGATGAAGATGCCAACCGCGAGGAGCACTCCGATGATCAGCGCGGTGAACCCGAAGAGGTAGATCCAGCGCAGGCGTTCGGGCCGCGGCGGATCGACCAGCTTCTTCTCCAGCTCGCCGCTCTCGACCAGGCGGTCGTACTCGTCCGGCCGCTCCTCCTTGAACTTCGACAGCGGCATCGAGCCGGCGAAGATCACCGGGTCGAGCGGGAAGCTCTCCGGCCGCAGGTGCGTGTGGAAGAAGTGGAAGACGAAGATGAACCCGGTCGCGAGCAGCGCCTCGTCGCTGTGGACCACGAAGGCGGCGTTGAGGGTCCAGCCCGGCAGGAAGTGGGTGACCACCGCCGGGAACCAGAGCATCAGGCCGGACAGGCCAATCACCGGGATGCCCCAGAAGACCGCGAAGTAGTCGAACTTCTCCCAGTAGGTGAACCGGTCGAAGCGCGGCCGCGGCCCGAGGTAGAGGAAGTAGCGGATGTTGCGAAGGAGGTCGACCACGTCGCGCGGCTGCGGGACCATCGAGCCCCAGCCCCAGAGCAGGCCGCCTTCGCGCTTCGCCGCCCGCCGGATGAGGTAGAAGACGTGGACGAAGGCGTAGCCGAAGGTGACCACCGCCGCCAGCCGATGTAGGAAGCGGGTGAAGTCGATGGCGCCCGGGATGCGGGTCAGCACTTGCGCCCAGGCGGTGTAGTGGAACTTCAAGGGCAGGCCGGTCGCCGCCAGCACCAGGAAAGTGATGATGATGGTGATGTGCGTCCATCGATGGACCCGCGGGAAGCGCTTGACCCATTTCTCGTGCAGGGTCGCGTGCTCCTCGTGATGGTGCTCGCGCCGCAGCACCGCGACCAGCGACCGCTGGAGCCAGAGGAGATCGTGCAGGCCGAAGGCGCCGGCGACCGACAAGAGCAGGATGGTCATCGCGAGCCAGATGAAGTGGACGATGGGCCGTCCGTGGTGACCCGACGGCTCGGCGTGCGGGTCGAAGGTGACGAAGCCGGTCTTCGTCACGTCCTTGTGGCACTTGCTGCAGGTCGTCTGGAGGTTCGCCGGGTTGACCGTCGAGCGCGGGTCCGAGGCGGGCAGGTTCGCGTGCGGCGTGTGGCAGTCGGAGCAGACCGCGGCGGTCTGGAAGCCGAGCTGGGTGGCATTCCCGTGGAAGCTGTCGCGGTAGGTCTTGAACCGGCCGCCGTGGCACTGGCCGCAGACCTGGACCGAGTGCAGCCGCGGCCCGCGGGCCGTGGGCTCGGCGATGTCATGGGAGGTGTGGCAGGTGATGCAGACCGGAGCGTGATGGTTCCCCTTGAGCCACTGGGCGCCGTGGGCGCTCTGGTTCTGCCAGGTGGAGAGGATGCCCTGATGGCAGTGGCCGCAGGTCTTCGGGACGTTGTTCCAGGAGACGTTGGACTGCGGGTCGGCGGGCGGGCGGATGTCGTGCGTGCCATGGCAGGTGGAGCAGGTGGGCGCGACGTCGAGACCGTCGATCAAGAGCCCGCGCCCGTGGACGCTCCCGATGTAGCCCGCGACCACGTTCTGGTTGCCGCCGTCATGGCACTTGCCGCAGGTCTGGATCTGCTTGACCGGCGCCACCGCCGAGAGCGGGTCCTTGACCTTGCGAATCTCGTGCGGGTTGCCGTGGCAGTCGATGCAGCTCGCGTGCCGGGCGTGGACGCTCTTCGCGAGTTGGTCGCCCTCGTTGTGGCACTGGGCGCAGACGGCGTTGCCGGTGGTCGTGTCCTTGTGCGGAACCGCCGTGACGCCGGTGTGGCAGTCGGTGCAGCCGAGATCCGAGTGGACCGAGCTCGCCGCGACCTGCTGCTTGTGACACTTCGAGCAGTCGAGGTCGTCCGCCCGGGCCGGCCGCGCCCAGACCGCCGAAAGAATCAGGAGCGTCGCGGCCAAGCCGGTCATCCACTTCGGCGTCGTCACCATGATGCATGCCTCGCTTTCCGCGCCCCCGTGGTCCGCGCACCGCCTGGTGTCCCCGTCGCTCAGACCGATCAGTCGGATCCGACCGATCGGTCCGATCGGTCCGATCGGACGGCCGCGGCGAGCTGGCTACGGGCTCTGCCCGCCGGTGTGGCAGTCCGAGCACTGCACGCCGCTGAGCGGGCCGATGTCGACCGGATGCTGGAAGTCGACCGACGGCACGCCGTGGCTCGTCGCGGGCTTGGCCTCGGCCGTCGTCGTTCCCGGTTGGGCGCCCGCCGCGGCGGGGCCGGGTTGACCGCTCTTGCCGCCCGGGGTCGCCGTCGTCGTCACGTCCGCGTCGACGATCGGCGTCTGGCCGTCGGTCGTCTCGCCGAGAATCGTGTGGCACACCGTGCAGGCGTTCGAGATCACCCGCCCGTCCGCCGTCTTGTGCTGGCCGTCGTGACAGCGGAAGCAGCCCTTCGAATAGAAGTGGCCGAGGTTGTTCGGGTGGGTGGTCCAGTCGACGTTCATCTCGGGGAAGATGTTGGTCTGGTAGATGCGCTGGATCTCCGCGATCGCCTGGTCGATTTTCGCCTTGTCGGCCGCGTACGCCTTGGGCTGCTGGGTCCGGTAGTACTTGTCGACCCCGGTCGCGATGGCGTCGACGGCCTGCGGGGTGGTCTTGTACTTCTGGGTCAGCACCTGCACCGCTTCCATCTTGATGTCGGGCAGCTTCCGGTCGATGCGGTTCGCCAGGAGCGCCACGTCGACCGCCTCGGAGGGCGGGTTGAAGATGTGCGACGGGCGGTCGTGGCAGTCGATGCAGTCCATCCGGTGGTGCGGCAGCGCGTCGATCTGCTTGTCAGTCAGCTTGGAGTCGGCGGCCTTGTAGACCGTGACGCGGCCGAGCTTGTCCTTGACCTGGATCCAGGGGATGTCCTGGAGCTGCTTGTCCTTGGCGACGAAGGTGATCTGGTTGCCGATGTTCATGTGCCAGTGGATGCCCGCCGCCTCGCCGGTCGCCGGGTTGCCGCCGCCGGTCTTGATGATCATCCGAATCTGGGTCGGGGTGTTGGCGTCGTCCGAGGCGAACGAGGTGAAGGTCTTGAGCTGGCCGCCGTAGAACTTCTTCGGCCAGTGGCACTGCTCGCAAGTCTCCTGCGCGGGGCGCAAGCTCTTGATCGGCGTCGGAATCGGTCGCGGGTACTTGTCGAACAGGGTCGCGTAGACCTGATAGGCGCCGGAGAGCTTCGAGCGCACGTACCAGCTCGCGCCCGGACCGACGTGACAGTCCGCGCAGGGCACCCGCGCGTGCGGCGAGGCGAGGTACGCGGTGTACTCCGGGTGCATCGGCGTGTGGCAGGTGAGGCCGCAGAACTTGACCGAGTCGGTGTACTGATAAGCGTTGTAGCTGCCGAAGGTCGAGAGGACGATGAAGGCCGCGGTGGAGAGCCCGGCGATGAGGAAGGCCCGCCGCTGGCGCGGGTCGTTCAGGTCGATGCGCGGGAAGGGCGGGATCTCCGTCGGCGCGGCTTGGCGCTGGCGCCGGCGCTCGACGACGACGCCAGCGATGAACAGGCCGATGCCGAGCGCGAGAAAACCCGGCAGGATCATGTAGGCGAAGATGCCGATGTACGGGTTCTGATCGGCGAAGACCAGACCCAGCACCGCGAGCAACAGGATGTTCGCGACGCTGACGAGCGCGAGCCCGATGCCGACGAGGCTCAGGGCGTTACGCGCGAGCGCCGGGCGGCGGGGAGGCTTGAGGGGACTCGTGGGCGGCGCGCTCGGAGGACTCTTGGGGCCCGCGCCGCCGCCGGTCGTGCCTGCTGAGGGTTCTGGGGTCGTGCCTTCGCCGGTCTTGCCCTGCTCGGTGGACATGCTCCCGCTGCTCCACCCCCCGTCGCTGCTGCCTCGTACTTCAACTACGCCGGACTACCGCCGGCCGTGCCGTCTCGATCAGACCGATCGGACCGATCGGTCCGATCGACCGCATTTGAAGGGCTTTCCGGTTCGCTCAGGTTCGGGCCTGGCTCGCATTCTCTTGTGGAACAGGCGTCCCCGCCTGTGGAAGGCCAGCAGGATCTCCGAGCATGGTCGCGTCGGCCAAGCCTCGACGGGCGAGGACGCCCGTGCCACGGGAGAACAGCCCGCGCTGAGCGAAGCAGAAAGCCCTTCGCATGTGTTTCGCCGCTCAAATGTGGCACTCCATGCACATCGGGTTGGCGCGGTCGACCGTCTTGTGCCGCGTGTCCCAGTCGACCGGATGCGGGTTGCCGCCGATGCCGCCGACCTTGTGACACGTCACGCAGTCGGAATGGCCGCCGTGCTCGTGGCAGGCGGCGCAGCTCGTGATGTTCATCCGCGCCGCGTCGCCGTGGAACTGGGCCGAGCCGGGGAACGCCCAGCCGGCGGGATGCGGGCTGCGCGGGTTCGTGGCGCTCGCGCCGACCTGATGTCGGTTGTGGCAGCTCGCGCACTGGTCGAGCGTATGGCAGCGCTCGCACTCGGCCGGGTTCGCGTTGGCCTCGATCGGATGCTCCGCGAGCCAGTTGGCGCGATGGATGAGCTGCCGGTCGACCCGGTCGAACTGGAGCTTGTTCGGCCCGGCCGCCACCGTCTTCGCGGCGTGGCAGTCGGAGCAGAACGTCTGCGGATGGCACTGCGAGCACGCCGCGCCTTCCGACCGCGCCGCCAGCGGGTGCTCGTGGAGCCAGTCGCCCTGGTGCGCGAAGAGCGACTGCGGCTTGAGCGGGTTCTCCCAGAGGTTCAAGTGGCACGAGCCGCACTCGCCCGCGGCGTACCAGGCATGGTGCGGGCTCGTCTTGTGCTTGCCGTCGTGGCAGGACTGGAAGCACGCGGCCATCGTCGGCATCCGGGCCGGCTTGCCGATTTCCGGAAGCTCCTGGTGGCAGTCCTTGCACTCGCCGTTCATCCGCTTGATGTGGTTCTCGTGGTTGAAGGCGAGGGTCGGATGCGGCTTGGGCAGCGGGGCCGCCGCCGTGGGATCGCTGTGACACTTCTTGCAGTCGGCCTTCTTGTCGTGGCACTGCATGCAGACATCGTGGCCCGGGATGTCGAGCTGGGACAGGTCCTTGGCGGTGGAAATCTTCTGATGGCAGTCGGTGCAGGCCTGACCCATGTCGAGGTGCTTCTGGTGCGGGAAACGCAGATGATCCGTCGGCACCGGGTTGACATGCCCGAAGAGACCGGCGCAGGCGACGCCCAAGAGCGCGCCGAGGACGACGGGCAAGAGCTTCTGGCGCGCGTTCATCGCTGGCCCCCGAAGGTCGGCGCCCATTGCAGCCGTCCGAGCACCTCCACGTCTTGCGACAGGAACGGCGTGTCGCCTCCCAAGACCGCCAGCGCGAGCTGCCAGCTCGGCACGAACGTCCACGCCGCGGTGCCGCTCGCGTTGAAGACGTGGGTGACCCCGTTCATCGGATGCTGGAGCCACGTCTCTTCGAGGTCCCCCGACAAGGTCAGCTTGTCGCCCGGGCGCCAGACCGCGTACAGCCGCGGCGTGAGGTGACCGTCGGCATCGTAGCTCAGCGTGTGGACGTCGAGGCCGATGGAGTAGAACCTCTGCGTCCAGGACACGCGGCCGGTCGTCTCGAAGCCGTTGCCGTTGCTGCCGAGGATGCCCAAGCCTTCGAGCCAGATCGACCAGTGCTCGGCCGGCGTGACGATGGCGAACCCGCCCACCGAGTCGCGCCGCTCGTCGTCCGCGAACACCGTCCAGATCGAGTTCGGCGGCAGGAAGAGGTCCGGCGCCGTCCGCTGGTAGCGCGCGCCCAGGGTGACGAGGCGACCGAACCGCCAGGAGGCATCGCCCACCGCTTCCGCGATGCGCGCCGCGGCGAGGTCGTAGAAGGCCGAGGCGTCCAGCACGAGCCGATGCAGGAGCACCGCCCGTCCGTCGAGACCGACCTCCTGGCGCACGGAAAGCGCGTGGTCGAAGATCTGCGCGTAGGAGGCGCCGATTTCGGTCTCGAGGGTGGGATTCCAGAAGAGGCGCCCGCCGGCCATCGTCGTCGCGAGCGGCTCGGCGAAGCGCGGGGTGACGATGGCGCCGCCGTAGGCTTGCAGGCCGATGTGGTGAACCACGTACTGGAGGTTCGCGCCGTCGAGCTGGGTCATCCGGGCGACGCCGTTCATCACGAACTGGCGCCCGAGGCGGAAGGTCAAAGCATGACGGAACGCGCCGCCTTCGACGTAGAGCAGGTTCAGGTCCGCGCCGGGCCCGGAGGTTCCGGTGTCGTTCGCCAGATCGACCCCGCCCCAACCGGAGAGCACGACCGCCGCGGTGTCACCCCACGGCATGTGAATCTGGTTGGCGGTAACGTCGACGAGCTCGTACGCGGGAACGAGCGTGTGGCTTTCGGCATCGCCGTAGGTCGGCTGGCTCGCGTCGGTGTAGGTGGTCGCGGTCGCTTGCACCGTCGCCGCTCGCGCGCCGAGTGCGAACAGCAGAATCGCGGCGCCGGCCGCGACGAGGAGGCCGAGGCTAGGGGGCCGCATGGGTGTCCACCGTTCCGTTGACGTGGTCGATGGTTCCATCCGCGTTCGCCTGAGGGTAGCCCGTCGCGTCGAAATCCGGATGGCAGCTCGCGCAGGTCGACAGGTTCGCCGCCGGGTGCTGGCCGTCCTCGGGCGGGATGCCGTGGCAGCTTCCGCAGTACGCCTGGTTCTGGTTGACCGCGGTCCAGGAGATTGGATTGCGGTTGACCGAGGGCGCGGTGTCCTGGCTCAAGGTCTGCCCGCCGCCGTGACAGTAGACGTTGGAGCAGGTGCCGTTCGCCGCATCCCACGTCGGTGTCGCGCCATCGGCGAAGGCGATGCTGGTCGAGGCGATCGACTGCGGGAAGACGCTCGGAGCTTGTCCGGTGACAATGTGGCCCGGGCTCAAGACCGTCTTCGGAACTTGGTGGCAGTCGCCGCAGGCCATCGGCGAGACCAGACCGTTCGTCGGATTCAGGTGCGCTTGATGGGCGCCGACGCCGACCGCGCTGGTGCTCGTGTCTCCGCTCAAATCCGGCGGCGGCGCGGCGTTGCCCATCAGCCCGCCGTGGCAGGTCGTGCAGTCGTTCGCCGCCACGCCGGGCAAGAGGTGTATCGAGCCGGTGATGTGCTCGTCGAGCTTCACCAGATGGTTCTGGGAATCGACCATGTCGCCATGGCACATCGAGCACTCGGTCGCGCTGCCATGGTTCTGCGGCGGGGTGCCGTGACACGCGCCGCAGGCCGCGTCATCCTTGCCGTCGGTCCACTTCGGCGCTGGCACCTTCGCTTTCGAATCGGTGAACGCGCCGCCGTGGCAGTAGACGTTGGAGCAGCTCTCGTCGGCCGCGTCGAACGTCGCCGGCCCCGGCCGCGTCACCCCGGGGGGGGTCGCGTTCGCCAGCGCGCCGAAGGTCACCTTCGCCGGCGCGGTGATCGGTTTGCCGTTCGCGTCGAGGATGTGCCCCGGGTCATCCCACTTCGTCGGAACCTGATGACACTCCTTGCACTGGAACTGATGACCGAGCGTCGGCCCGGTCAGGTGCGGGCCGTGGGCCTTGTCGCGCGAGATGCTCGAGTGGCACGTCGTGCAGTCGGTCGGGCCCTTCTTGTGGCAGGCGAGGCACGAAACGTGCGCGGTGCCGCCCGCGAAGTCGAAAGCCTTGGGATCATCCGAGTGGCAGCCGGAACAGGTCTCGAAGTCCCAGCCGCGGGACTGGAGCAGCTTGCCATGGAAATCCGGATCCGCCGGGTTCAGGATGCCGCCGGCGTGGACGGCGGAATTCAAGGCCGAGAGCTTGCAGTCGACCACCCAGTCCGTCAGCAGGTCGAGCGTCGCCGCCGAGACCCGATGCTCCGGCACGGTCGCGTTCGAGCCCAGCACCGTCAAGAGCTTGGAATTCGCATCGCCCGCGGTGACCACGCCGCTCGCGGTCGTGTCCGCCAGGAAAGTCGCTTGCGGCGCCGGCACCCCGATGGCGCTCAGATAGGTCGTCGCGTCCCAGCCCCCCTTGGGGTTCGCCCCGCCGTGACAGGACCCGCACTGCTTCTCGAGCACCGGCCGGACCTCGGTCCAGGTCGTGCACTGCGGCGTCCCGTCGACCACCGGCCGCGCGTTCGAGCAGCCCGCCGCGACGAGCGCGAGCGACGCCACGCCCCCGAGGAGCACGCCTGTCTTGCGTCTGTTGGTCGCGGCCGGCATCGGTCCTCTCGACGGTTCGTGTAGGATGCGTGGAGCGACAACGGAACCCATCATCTGGCCTTCGCACAAGAACGATGGGTTCCGCTCCGCTTCACCCATCCTACTTCTTGAGCGACCGCACGTACTTCACGAGCGAGGTGATCTGCGCAGCCGACAGGCCCCGGGCCGGGAACATCCGCTGCTTCACGCCGTCCTTGGTCCGGTTGACGCCGGTCTTGATCGTGCTCTCGATCTGCGCGTCGGTGACGCTCTTCTGGAACTTGGCGGTCGTGAAGTTCGCAATCTTCTGCCGCTTGCCCATGCCGGTGTTGCCCTTGCCGTCCTTGCCGTGGCACATCGCGCACTTCTGCGCCCAGAGCTGCGCCCCGGTCGCCGCGCGGGCGCTCGTCGGCACCGCGAGCGCGAACGTGGCTGCCGCCGCGAGCAGGGTCGCGCGGCCAAGGTGGAGGAGGTGGGTCCGTTTCACGAGTTCTCCTTTCGGGGCTTCGAGCCCTCTGGGTTGACGAGCCACTGATTTGGACCGCCGCTCGAGACCGGAGATTCACGGCTCCCGAGCGTGGACGACGTCGATTCCGAACGCGCTGCCGTCCTGGTGGCAGACCGCGCAGCTCTCCGCGGCGTCTGGAGTGCCGAAGGCCGCGGTCATCGTTTCCGCGTGGGCGACCGCGTCGGGCGTGTCGTGGCAAGCGGTGCAGGCCGCCGTCACCGGCTGGGTGTAGATCTTCTCGGTCGAGGCGAAGTCCTGGCACCAGGTGTTCGACTGCGGGTCCGCGTCGTTGCAGGTGTACTTCTCCGAGAGGCTCGGCAGTCGCCCTTCCGGCAGCGGCAGCGTCGGCTCCGCGAGGTGGCAGGTCTGGCAGTCGCGCAGATCGCCGGGGAAGCGGATTTCGTTCAGGTCGAGCGCCGTCCCGGCCGGATTGGATTGCGACGGCGGCGGGTAGCCGCCCAGCACCGTCGGCTGGGTCAAGGCGTCGCCGCGGTGGATGCGGTGGATCAGCTCGGGGAAGTGCAGGGTCAACGCCGGCTCGTCCGTCGCGCCCTGCACGTGCGGGATGCCCGCCGCGTTGTCCAAGTTCGCGTTGTGGCACATCACGCAGTAGTTCGGGTCGATCCGGATGTAGCCATGGCCCGGCACCCGCGCGTGACAGGCCTCGCACTTGGCGGTCGAGACCACGTCGGGGCGCGGAACCGCCGTCTCGTCGGTCACCGGCGCAAAGAAGATCGGCTCGTGCGCCGAAAGCCGGGTCGAGCCGTCGGTCGCGGTCAGATAACCTTCCAGCCCGAACGCGTAGGTGCCAGAAGCGGTGGAGGGCATCGGCTCCGCCATCGTGAACTGGTATTGCCCCGGCGTCCCGCTCGGGTCGGCCACCAGCGTGCCGGTCGAGCCGCGGCCCTGGATCGCGTCCATCCACTCTTGCGCGTAGTCGGTCGTCGGTCCGGCGACGTTCACCGCCAGCCGCGGCAGCGGGTTCGCGACGATGTCATAGGGCGCTCCGTTCTTCTCGACCTGGAAGGTGACGACCGGCGTCTGCCCGCGAGCGGTGTCGGTCACGCCGACGATGCTCAAGCTGAGCTGCGGCTCGGTCGGATCGAACATCGGATCCTGGTGGACCGTCTCGATCGGCGCCGTGTTGTCCGAGCCGACGTGGCAGGTCGCGCAGGAGGCATCGGTCTTCTTCGTCGGATGGGTGTCCATCACGCAGTGGCCCTGGAGGGGTCCCGCAGTGGTGTCGCAGGTCGCGTACGCGCGCAGGGCGGTCTTGCAGTCGCCGTCGGCCGTGCAGGCGCCGCTCGCGGGCTTCCCGAAGTCGGTCGGCCAGCGGAACGTGATGTCGTAGCTGCCCGACGTGTTCGCGGTCGCCACCATGTTGTCATGGCAGGAGAAGCACGCCGCCATCGACGGCTCGGTCTTCCAGACATCCGGCGAAAAGGCGTTGGTGGGAGAGCCGCTGGAGCCGGCCTGCGCCTTGTTCTGATGGCAGGTCGTGCACTCGAGCTTCGGCTGCGGCCACTTGACCGTCGAGAAGTCCTTGACCATCTGCCGGTAGCCGACGATCTGGTACGGCACGCCGTTCTCGACCGAGGGGAGGCTCGCGCCGTCGTGGATCTTGTGAATCATCACCTTGAAGTCGATGGTGTTCCCGGTCTCCGCGTCGGCCGACTGCGGCGTGTGGCAGAGGATGCAGAGCGCCGTCTCCCTCCGGGACCCCCCGTGCGCTTCGAGCCGGTCGTGGCACGAGTCGCAGGTCGCCTCGGTCACGATCTGCCGCTGCACGGTCACCGGCTGGCCGTCCGGCCGGAAGTCGAACGTCGCGTTCGCGATGTACGTCTTCCCCTGGAACGGCCGCGTCGCCGTCACCCCGACGGTGTGCGTCTCGGTCGGGTCGGGCGGGGTGACCGAGGTCGCGAAGGTGTAGGTGTAGACGCCGTTCGCCGGGTCGGTCGCCGCGTAGGTCCCGTTCGACTCCGTCGACGCCTGGGTCGCGGTCTTCGTCGAATCCGACGGATCGGTCTCGGTCCTGGTGACGTAGTTCGTGTACTGGCCCGGGCTCCCGTCGGCGTTGACCGAAAGCCGCGCCACCGTCCAGCTCATCGAGACCTTGCCTTCGGTGGCGAGCCCAGCGCGGTCGAGCGGGGTGCCGTTGTCGTCCGTCAGCTCGAACGTCACCGTCAACACGCCGTTGGCGACCGCCGCGCTCTGGAGGTCGACGTGGAGGCCGGTGGTGGTGACCGTCGCGTTCTGGCCGTTGGCGCCGTCCTGGCCGGCCTGGCCGTTCTGCCCGGCGGCTCCGGTCGCGCCCGTCGCGCCATCCTGCCCGTTCTGGCCGGCGGCTCCCGGCTCTCCAGACGGCCCGGACAGCCCTTGCACCCCCTGCGGCCCGGCCGGGCCGACGCACGCGGCCAGCCCCAACGCCACCGCCGCCACCGCCAGCCTCTTGAGCTCGCCGCGATGCCGCGCACCCCCGCCGACCTTGCCGAGCATGACGCCTCCCAAGCGCGACCCTGGCTCCGGCCATGGCGCGCACCTGACGGACAGCAAGCGGCATGCCGATTCCGTCGGCGGGCGCACACTCGTTCGTTCGCCTCGCTTTCCGGGCGATTCGCCGGTGTTTCATCGAGTTGCCGGGCGCACGCCGGCGAGCGCCCGCCAGCTCGGCGCGCGCAAACGAAGCGCCTGCCGCAAAGACTGCGCGTCCCCGCAGGGGCCTCATCGCTCCGGCGCCGGCCGGCTCGCGGACCCCTGCCGCGCTCGTTGCTCGCTTGCGCGAGCTCGCTCATGGAGCGTGGCGAATACGGACTTGCCGGCCGCCGCTCGCTCACGGCGAAAGCCGCCGTTCGCGCACGCGCAGAAAATGCGTTGCGCCCGATCGCCCCCGGGTGCCCGGCCGCCGATCGACCGAAAAGGCGATGAAACGCGGGCGGCCGGCGCCATTTCGCGGCCACGCCCGCCGACCGGGCCACCGTCCGCCCTGGCGCAAGATTTTCCTCGGGCCCTCCGCCGATTGGGATGCATGTCCTGCGCCCGGGAGGTTAAGAGCTTTCGTCGGCTCGTTCGGGCCCGGGGGATCCGGCCGGCGGCGTCCTCTTTCTCTTGTCGGCCGGAAACCGCGTGAAGCCTCGCTCGCGCGGCATGCCGCTTGCTCCAACCGCGCCCCGCGTCGTTCTGGGAGTCCCTGGATGCCCGAAATCCTGAGTCCGGCCAGCCCGAGCAAGAGCCGCGCCACGCAAATCGGCCTGGTCCTCGCCGGCCTGGGCGTCGTCCTGCTCGCGATCGGCGTCTACCTCGGCCTGTTCGTCTCCCCGCCGGACGCCCACATGGGCAACGTCGTCCGGATCCTCTACGTCCACGTGCCGACCGCGGTCAGCACCCTCGGGACCTTCACCGTCGCGTTCGTCGCGGCGCTCGGCTTTCTCTGGCGGCCGAGCTGGAAGTTCGACGGCGTCCTCGAGGCGAGCCTCGAGGTCGGCGTCCTCCTCGCGTTGATGACGTGCGCCCAGGGCTCCATCTGGGCCCGGCCGACCTGGGGCGTCTGGTGGGATTGGGACCCGCGCCTGACGACCACCGCGGTGATGCTGTTCTCCTTCGGCGGCGTCCTCGCGCTGCGCTACTTCGTCGACGACCCGGTCCGCCGGGCGATGTGGTCGGCGGTCGCCACCATCGTCGCCTACGCCGACGTGCCGGTGGTCCATTTCTCGGTGCGCTGGTGGAGCTCGCTCCACCAGAAACAGCTCACCGGCACCTCGCTCCCCGGGCCGTTGAAGACGCCCCTGATGCTGACGTTTCCGGGCATGCTTCTGTTGGTCTCCGGGTTCGTGGTGCTGCGCGCCAAGCTGGCGATGCGGCGCAGGGCGACCGAGCTGGCGCCGCCGCCGGCCGCCGAGCCGAACCCGGTCGCGCCGACGCCGGAAGCGGTGGAGGGTGGTCGCTGATGGGTACCTTCACGGGACGAATCGTCGGGGACTGGGCCTTCGTCTGGGGCGCCTACGGGTTTTCCGTCGTGGTGCTCGCGTTCTACGCCTTGTCGCTGTTCTTCCGAGGCCGGGCCGAGGCGCGGGCGAGCGCCGTCGCCGAGGAGGCGCACCGGTTGGAGCAGGAAGCGGCCGCGGCGACCGCTCAGGCGATGACCGACCGGACCGACCGGTCGGATCGGACGGATCGGACGGATCGGTCTGACCCAGCAACGCCGGCCGAGAGCGCTTCCGCTACTCCCGCGAAAGCCGAGGACGCTTAGATGACCGACCCGATTCCCGCTCGCTCGTTCGGCTCGGCGAAGAAGTCGCGCTGGTTCGCGGTCGGCGCCCTCGTGGTCGCTGGCGGCGCCTTCGCGCTCATCGCCTCCGGCCGCATCGGCAACAACCTCGTCTACTACTGGGGACCGACCCAGATGGAGAAGGCCGGCCAGAAGGCCATCGGCGCCACCATCCGCCTGGGCGGGCAGGTGGTGCCCGGCAGCATCCACCAGGACCCCTCCGGCCGGTCGCTCACCTTCGAGGTCACCGACCGCCACGCGACGGTGGAGGTCCACTCCTCCGGCATCCCGCCGCAGATGTTCCGCGCCGGCATCGGGGTGGTGGTCGAGGGGACGATGACCAAGAGCGGCGTCTTCGAATCCAACCGGTTGATGGTCTCCCACGGAAGCCAGTACCGGCCGCCGAAGGCGGGGCAGACCGTGGACGTGCAGGACCAGATGAAGACGACCACCGGCCTCGCCGGGGAGAAGATTCGATGATCCCGGTGCCCGAGGCAGGTCGCATCGGAGATCACCGCTCATCCCGAGCGCCGGCGAGGGATGGGCACTCGCGCGAAACCCGCTCGTCCCTCGACGGTGCTCGGGATGAGCGGGTTCTCGTGCCGCCAGGGAATCTGGAAGGGGCAGGAGAGATTCGATGAGCTCTCTGGGTAGCCTGCTGGTCCTCGCGGCGCTGTTGGCGTCGGTCGTCGGCGCGGCGCTCGCGTTCGCGGGCGGCGCGCGCAAGGTGCCGGCGGCCGTCGAGTGGGCGCGCCGCCTGGCGTACGCGTTCGCGGCGCTCCTCCTCGCGGCCAACGTGGTGATGGAAGTCGCGCTCTTGAAGCTCGACTTCTCGGTCCACTACGTCGCCGAGGTCGGTTCGCGCGAAGTGCCGATGTGGGTGCGCGGGGTCAGCCTCTGGAGCTCGCTCGAGGGCTCGATTCTCTTCTGGGGCCTGGTGCTCGGCGTCTACGTGGTCCTGGGCGCCCGCACCTTGAAGCGCTTCCCGAGAGAGGAGCCGTGGGGCTTGGGCGTCTTGCTCGCCTGCGGCACCTTCTTCGCCTTCCTCATCGCGGGACCGGCGAGCCCCTTCGGCACGGTCTCGCCGGTGCCGCCGGACGGCCCGGGGCCGAACCCGCTCCTCCAGAACAGCCCGCTGATGATCATCCACCCACCGATGCTCTACCTCGGCTACGTCGGGATGGTGGTGCCCTTCGCCTTGGCGGCAGCGGCGCTGTTCTCCGGGAAGCTGGGACCGGCGCTGCTCCAGTCGCTCCGGCGCTGGACCATCGTGCCGTGGCTCTTCTTGACCGTCGGCATCATCCTCGGCGCCTGGTGGGCCTACGACGTGCTCGGCTGGGGCGGCTACTGGGGCTGGGACCCGGTCGAGAACGCGCCTTTGATGCCGTGGCTGACCGCGGCCGCGGCGGTCCACGCGATGCTGGTGATCGAGCGGCGCAAGGTCCTGCGCGGGTGGGCGGTAGGGCTGGTGCTCACCTCGTTCCTGTTGACGATCCTCGGCACCTTCATGACCCGCTCGGGCGTCTTCAACTCGGTCCACGCCTTCTCCCAGAGCAACATCGGGCCGACCTTCCTCACCTTCCTCGCGCTCTGCCTCGTCTTCTCGGTGCTCCTCCTCGCGCTCCGGATGGACAAGCTCGGCCGCCCGGGAAACCTGGAGCAGGCGGTCAGTCGCGAAGGGTTCGTCGTCCTCGGGAACCTGGTCCTCGTCGTGATCATGCTGACCGTGCTGCTCGGCACGGTCTTCCCGCTCATCGCGCAGGCGGTCGAGGGCATCCAGGTCTCCGTCGGCGAGCCGTACTTCGACCGGATGACGGTGCCGCTGGCCGTGGCGGTGCTGTTCCTGATGGGCATCGGTCCCGCGCTCCCGTGGGGCAGGTCCGGTGCCCAGGAGTGGAAGCCGCTCATCGCCTCGGCGGTCGCCGGCGCGGTGCTGGCAGCGCTGGGGCTCGTCTTGGGCGCGCGCGATCCGTGGCTGCTCGTCACCCTCTTTGCCGCGGGCTTGACGCTCCACGTGACGCTGGTCGAGATGTTCCGGCCGGTCGCGCAGCGGCTCAAGCACGGGCGCGGTCTCGTCGCGGCGCTCAAGGACGAGCTCGGCGCCGGGCGGCGGCGGCTCGGCGGCTACCTCGCGCACCTCGGCATCGTCGTCGCGCTGGTCGCGGTCGGCGTCTCCCACGTCGGGAAGCTCGAGAACGACGTCACCCTGACGCAGGGCCAGAGCGCTGCCGTGGGGCATTACGTCTTCAAGCTGGGCGGCATCCGGACCGTGAACGAGCCCCAGCGGCAGCGGCTCGTCGCCCACTTCGACGTGCTCCGAGACGGAAAACCGGTCGGAGCCCTGGAGCCGGCGCTCAACTACTACTTCACCCAGCGCGAGCCGATCGGGACGCCCGCGGTCCGCACGAGCCTCACCGACGACTTCTACCTCTCCGCGATGAGCGTGGACCCCGGCAGCGGTACCGTGGGGCTGCGCGCCTTCGTCAACCCGATGGTCGGCTGGCTGTGGGTGGGCGCGTTGATCGTCGCGGCGGGGCTCTTGCTCGCCGGGTGGCCGCGGGGGAGAACGGCGGAAGCGGCGGCCCTCGAGGCGGAAGCGCAGGGCGCCTCGGTTCCGAGCGCGGCGCCAGCGGAGCCCGCATGAAAGCCGGCATCCTCATCGGCGGCCTGGTGGTGGTCGGCGCTCTCGTCGCCGTCCTCTACTCCGGCTTCGGACACGACCCGCGGGCGATCAAGTCGCCGCTGATCCACCGGACGGCGCCGGACTTCTCGCTCGAGCGCGTCGACGGAAAGGGCACGCTCTCGCTCGCTCAGCTCGAGGGGAAGCCCGCGGTGATCAACTTCTGGGCGACCTGGTGCGACCCGTGCAAGGAAGAGCTGCCGGTCCTGCTCCAGGCCGCGCGCGGCGCGAAGGGCGTCCAGTTCGTCGGCATCGTCTACGAGGACGACCCGGCGAACATCGAGAACGCGCTCGCCCGCCACGGCGGCGCGGCCTACCCGACGCTCATCGACAAGGGCGGCCACGCCGCCATCGCCTACGGCGTCGCGGGAGTGCCGGAGACGTTCTTCCTCGACCGGACCGGCCACATCGTCGCGAAGTTTCCGGGGCCGCTCGAGCCGGACGAGCTCCAGGGCTACCTCGCCGAGATTCGCGGGAGCGGATCATGAGAGCGGATGGAGCCGGACACGTGAGTATCCGGGTACAGGCAGGGCCTTCGCTGAACTTCAGCGACGAACGCCGCAGGCGGACGAATTGGGCCTGCTTGGCTTGGAGATCGACCGCGGCCGTGCGCCACCCGGACACGTACGTGTCCGGCTCCAAGATTCTGGCTCCGGTCTTCGTTCTGATACTCCTGGCTCTCGCCCTGCCCCCGCGCGCGAGCGCGCGCGCCAGCGCTTCGCAGTCGATCATCCACACCGTCTCGGGCGCCCTCGCGCACGCCGATCCGGAGGACCAGCGGGACGGCTTACCGGCGGGGCAGCCGCTCTCCGGCGCCGCTCTCGACCAGAAGACCACCCAGGTCGCCTCCCAGGTGCGCTGCCCGGTGTGCCAGGGCAGCTCCATCGGCGACTCGCCCAGCTCCACCGCGCAGGACATGAAACGAGAAGTCCGGCAGATGCTCGCCGCCGGCTACACCGAACGCCAGGTGATTTCCTACTTCGTCTACTCCTACGGCGACTTCATCCGGGAGAAGCCGCCCGAGCATGGCTTCCCCGCGGTGGTGTGGATAGCTCCGCCGCTCCTGCTCCTCTTGGGCGCTCTCGTGGTCGTCTTCTGGCTGCGCAACAAGTCGCGCGCCCCCGCGGCGGAGGAGACCGCGCCCGCCCCGGCCGTGGCGGCCGACGATCCCGAGCTGGCGAGCTGGCTCGCGAAGGTCCGCGCGCTCGACGGCGAGAAACCGCCGAAAGGTTCCTAGATGACGCACTGGACGACAGCGCTGTGGGTCCTCGGCGCCGGTGCCGCTCTGGGCATCGTTGTCGCCTTCGTCTTGCGCCGGCCTGCACCGACGCCGGGAAAGAAAGCGCCGGGCGCGAAGCCGCCGGCGCCGGGGCCGGACGTCGCGCCAGAGGACCTGGACGACCTGCGTGCCCGCCGCGACGCGGCCCTCGCTCGGCTCGGGGAGCTTCCGGAAGGGAAATCGCCCGAGCGGCAGAGGCTCGAGCTGGAAGCGGCGACGGCGCTACGCGACCTCGACCGGGCGCTTGTCGCGAGCCGGTCCGGGAAATCGGCTCCGGCGCCGGCACGCACCCAAGGTGCGTTCGCCCGCGGCTGGCTGTGGGGCATCGGCTCGGCCGCCTTCGCGGTGGCGGTCGTCTTCGCCTTGAAGGCTTTCACCCGAAGCCGCGCGTCCGGCGGGAGCATGGTCGGAGACGACCAGGCGTCGATGCCCGCCGCGGGCTCGGCGATGCCGCACCATCCGGCTGCCACCGCGAGCGACCCGAAGATCGTCGCGCTGGAGAAGCAGGTCAAGGCTGCGCCGGACGATCTGGGCTTGCGCTGCAACCTGGCGGAAGCGCTCCTGGTGACCAAGGACGGCTACTACGAGGCGTTCGAGCAGGCGAAGACGGTGCTGGCGAAGGACCCGGACAACGGCCGGGCGCTGGTGGTGGAAGCGGCGGTGCGCGACATGATGGGCGAGAACCAGAAGGCGCTCGAGCTCGTCGAGCACGCCATCGCCCACGACCCGACGCTGGTCTCGGCCTGGATCACCCGGGGAAGGGAAGCGCTTCTGCTCGGCCGCGGGGCGGAGGCGGTCGAGTCGTATGAGAAGGCGGAGAAGCTCGATCCCTCGCTCGAGCAAATGCTGGAGAAGCCGCTCGCGCTGGCGAAGCAGGCGGCGGCCTCGCCGAACCTCGCGACCGGACCGGTCGGCTCGCGGGCGGGCTCGACCCCGGACGCGCCGACCGCGGATGCGCCGTCGGCGATGGGAGCGGCATCCTCCGGCGGAGCTCCGGATGCGCCGGTGCCGGCGAGCGGCGGCCCTTCCATCTCCGGCACGGTCGAGCTGGACCCGGCGCTCCAGGGCCAGGTGCCGGCGAGCGCGGTGGTCTTCGTCATCGTGCAGGACCCGAAGACCTCGATGCCGGTGGCGGCGGCACGCTTTCCGGCGACGAGCTTCCCGGTCTCCTTCACGCTCGGCCCGGCCAACGAGATGTTCGGCAAGCCGATTCCGGCGGTGGCGAACGTGGAGGCGGTGCTGGACGCGAAGGGAAACGCCTCCAGCCTGAACGCCCAGGACCCGAAGGCGCGCGCGGCGAACGTCGCCGCGGGAGCGACCGGGGTGAAGCTGCTGTTGCAAGCGTCCCGGTGAGGGCGAGCGCCTCTGCTCGGCGAATCCGCTCCCGCTAATGGGGAGCCCCGAAGGGGAGCAAAGGAGAGGAGGACAAAGTGCCGGTCGATGAAGCAGCGCCCGCGATCGAGACCGTCGGGCTCGGCCGCCGCTATGGGCGGGCGTGGGCGCTCGTCGACGTCAGCCTCTCCATCGCCCGGGGGAGCACGGTGCTGGTCGCGGGGAAGAACGGCTCCGGGAAGTCGACCCTCTTGCGGGTCCTCGGCGGCGCGCTCTCGCCCGACCTGGGGACGGTGCGCGTCGAAGGGCACGACGCGATGGCCGACCGCCAGGGCCTGCGCGAGAACGTCGCGCTCCTGTCGCACTACATCTACGCCTACGAGAGCTTGAGCGCGCTGGAAAACCTGCAAGTCGGCGCGCGCCTCATCCGCAAGCCTGCCGACCGCCAGCGGCTGTTGGAGCTCTTGTCGGAGGTGGGCCTCGCCCAGCGCGCGGACGACCCGGTGCAGACCTTCTCCGCCGGGATGAAGAAGCGCCTCGCCTTCGCGCGGCTGTTGTTACAGGAGCCGAAGGTGGCCCTGCTCGACGAGCCCTACGCCCAGCTCGACCCGCCGGGGTTGAAGTTCGTGGACCAGCTCGTTCCGCGCTTGAAGGCGGGCGGCGCGACGGTGGTGGTCGCCGAGCACCTGCTCGAGCGCGGCGCCGAGCTGTGCGACCGCGGCATCGTCCTGGAGCGCGGCCGGGTGGCCTGGACCGGTCCTGCCGAGCGCCTCCCCTCGGAGGGCGGCCTCATCGTCTCCCGCACCGCGCCGAGGGCCGCATGATCGGGCTGTGGGCGGCGCTGCAGAAGGACCTGCTCCTGACCTGGCGGAGCCGGGCGCGCGCGGTCGCGGTGTTCGCGTTCGGCTCGACGGCGCTCCTGCTCTTCAGCTTCGCTTCCGGTCCCAACACCGACGCCCTGCGCCGCAACGCCGGCGGCTACCTGTGGCTGGCGCTCCTGCTCTCCTCGACCTTGTCCTTGGCGGAGAGCTTCCAAGCCGAGATGGAACAGCGGGCGCTGGAAGGGCTGCTCCTGCTCCCGGCGGACGCGCGCCACCTCTACTTCGGCAAGGCCATCGCCAACTGGCTGCAGCTCGCGGCGCTGGGCCTGGCGCTCGTGCCGGTGATGGTGGTGCTCTACAACGCGACCCCGGAGCGGCTCGCCGCGCTCGTCGGGATCATCGTCCTCGGGACCGCCGGGCTCTCGGCGCCGGGCACGCTCCACGCCGCGCTCGCGGCGCAGGTGCGTGGGCGCGAGGTGCTCTTGCCGCTCTTGTTCCTGCCGCTGGTGGTGCCGGTGCTCCTCGCGGCGGTGAAGGCGACCGGTTTCGTGATGCACGGCGACCCGATGGGGCAGCTCGGCTCCTGGCTCGTCCTGCTCGCGGTCTTCAACGGCATCTTCTGGCCGCTGTGCGCGCTGCTCTTCTCCCGCGTCGTCGACGAGTGACCTCCCGGGCATCGTGGAGCGCCGAGCGGCAGCGCTCTCGTTGGTCGGCGTGACCCGAGGTGCCCGCCTCCGGCGATCGGACCGATCGGACGGATCCGTCCGATCGGTCCGATCGTCGAAACAGGACGGCGCGCGGCCTGGGAACGAGGCCGAAAGGCGCCGCGCGAAACTCTTGGGCTAGGCGACGAACCGGTAACCCTCGCCGCGGACGCTCTCGATGTGCTCCGGCACGCTCGGGTTCGCTTCGAAATAGCGGCGGAGCCGGACGATGACGTTGTCGACGGTGCGTTCGGTCGGGTCTTTCTCCAGGCCCCAGACCTCGTCGAGGATGTCCTGGCGGCTGAGCGTCTGGCCCCGGTGGCGCGCGAAGAGCCGGAGCAGGCGCGTCTCCTTCTCGGAGAGCTGCACCTTGCCGACCTGGGTCGTCGCCTCGCGGGTCTCCAGGTTCACCTCGCAGCGGCCGAGCTGGAGCCGGCTCGCGCTGGGCAGGTGCCGCACGCCCTGGCTCCTGCGGACGAGCGCCCGGACGCGAGCGAGCAGCTCGGCCATCTCGAAGGGTTTGGTCAGGTAATCGTCGGCGCCGGCGTCGAGCCCCCGGACCTTCGAGGCGGGGTCGGAGCGCGCGGTCAGCATCAGGATGGGGACGGTGACCTCGGCGTCGCGCAGGCTCTTCGCGACGGAAAAGCCGCTCCGGCCGGGAAGCCCGAGGTCGAGCAGCAACAGGTCGAAGCGCTCCCCGAGCGCCCGCTGCCGAGCGGCCTCGCCGTCCAGCACCCAGTCGACCGCGAACCCCTCGGCGCAGAGGTTGAGCTCGACCATCCGGCCGATCAGCGCCTCGTCCTCCGCGAGCAGGATGCGCGTCGCCATCTTCGCACCTCGCGGATCGCAGTCCGTTGCAAATGCCGTGCTCCCGGTACGCACCGGAAGAACGGCGAGCTCGGGCCGCCGCCCGCTGGAAAGGCGCGCGATTTCTGCGCCCCGAGGACGCGGTCGCGCACGATTTGCGTCGGGTCGCCGGCGCGGTCGCCGCCCGGCGAGGCCGAGTCACGGCGACGCTCCGAGCGGGCGGGCCAACACCTGGCCTCGGTCCGGCTCCAGCAATCTTCGCGGAGTGCGCTAACCGTAGAGGCGTGGAACCCTCTCCGGGTTTGGCTCGCGTCGAGTCCGATCAGCGAGGCGCTCGCTCGGAACCTCCGTTCCGCGAGGTCTGACGTGAGCCACCCGCCGAGCCGGCTACCCGCGACGCCCGTGATAGCGTCGAGGGATGCCTTCGCCCAAGCCGGACGAGAGCGGTTCCGTTACCCGGGTCGCCCGCAGCCGCGCCCGCCCGCCCCGGGCGAAGGTCTGGGTTGCCGGCGTGCTCGTCGCCGTCGGGCTGATCGCCGGTGCCTGGGCCTGGGTCGATTCGACCTCGAGCCGATGGGGTCGTTCACGCTCCTCGCCCCCAGGCTCCCCTTCCGCCCAGCAGGGGCGCTCCCGGCCATCAGATTCGCGCGACGAGTCCTTCGACCCGTCGCTGCTCGTCGATGAGCGCACCTGCTACTGGTCCTACGCGCCCAACATCGACCAGTCGTTGTCGGAGCCGGGGACGCCCCTGTCCTTCCGGGTCCGCACCGACCAGAACGGCTTTCGCATCGGCGACCAGCCGCCCCCCCGGCACCCGCGCTGTCGCGTCGTCGTCGCCGGCGATTCGTTCACCCTCGGCATGTGGGTCAGGGCGGACCAGGCCTTGCCCGCGGTCCTGGAGCGGCTCTTGAACCGGGAGGGCTATTCGGTCGAGGTCGACAACGGCGGGACGATGGACCAGACCATCTCCCAGGAGCGCACGAACCTCTTGAGCCGGTGGGCCGACGTGGGCGAACAGATCGCGGTGATCGCCACCTGCTCCAACGACATCGAGGACATCGCGGCTCTAAAGGCGCAATCGTGCGACCTCGCGGTGCCGCCGAAGGCGAGCCTGCACCGGTTCGAACGCGCCGATTTCGGGAGCATCTCCGAGCAGATCCGGGCGCAGTTCGTCGCCTGGCGGCGCCGGCTCGTCGGGTTCATCGGCCCACATGGCAACCACCTGCCGCGCTCGCGGGCCGAGTGCGACGCCGCGGCGGCCGAGTACCTGCACGAGGCCGTCGACACCGCGCGCGCCCTGCGCGGTCGTCACGTGCACCTGGCCTTCGATGTGCTCGAAGAGTTCTCGTGCGCTGCGGCAGTGGGTCCGTGGGGCAGCAGCGAGGTCGATGCCTTCCAGGCCCGCTTGACCGCTGCCGTGGAGCAGGAGGGCGCGGTGCTGCTCCAGTCCCCGGTGCTTCCACCCGCCGATCGGCTGCGGCCGTACGACGACCACCCGTCGCCCGCCGGCTATCGAATCTACGCGCGGGCGCTCGCCGACCGGCTGGAGAGCTCCGGCTGGCTGGACCGCTGCCGCTAGATGCCCGCCGTTCTCGGACTGAGCGCCTACTTCCACGACAGCGCGGCCTGCCTCGTCCGCGAGCGGGGCATCGCCGCTGCCGTCCAGGAGGAGCGCTCGAGCCGGCTCAAGCACGACGCGCGCTTCCCGGCCCGCGCCGCCGGGGAGTGCCTGCGGGTCGCCGGGCTCTCGATCGACGAGGTCGACCTCGTCGTCCACTACGAGCTGCCACGCCTGCACGCCGAACGGGTGCTGCACAGCCAGATGCGGTTCTCCCCCCGCGCCTGGCGCGCGTTCCCCAAGGCCGTTCGCGGCCTCTTCGACGGCAAGCTCTGGGTCGAGCACGCCGTCGGCGAGGAGCTCTTCTACGACGGCCCCGTCCTCTTCGTTCCCCACCACCTCTCCCACGCCGCGAGCGCCTACCTGCCGTCCCCCTTCGACGAGGCGGCGGTCCTCACCGTCGACGGCGTCGGCGAATGGGCGACGACCCTGCTCGCGCACGGAAAGGGGGGCAGCATCGAAAGCCTCGAGGAGCAGCGCTTCCCCCATTCACTAGGGCTCTTCTACGGCACGATGACCGCCTGGGCGGGCTTTCGGGTCAACTCGGGCGAGTACAAGCTGATGGGCCTCGCCCCCTACGGGCGGCCGCGCTTTGCCGAAGCGCTGCGGCAGGACGTCATCCGGGTCGGCGCGGACGGCTCGGTCAAGCTGAACCTCGAGCACTTCGATTTTCCGGCGGGCGTCGGGATGGGAAAGCCGAGCCTGGCGAGATTCCTCGGGGGCCCCCCGAGGGGCGCGGGCGAACCGCTGACCGAGCGGGAAGCGGACCTCGCGGCGAGCGCGCAGGCGATCACCGACGAGGCGCTCATCGCGATGGCCCGTCACGCGCGGGCGCGCACGGGCGCGCGGCATCTGTGCCTGGCAGGAGGGGTAGCGCTCAACTGCGTCGCGGTGTCGCGTCTTGGCGAGGCGGCGGGGTTCGACCGGGTGTTCGTGCAGCCGGCGGCGGGCGACGCGGGGGGCGCGCTCGGGGCGGCGCTGCTCGGGACGCAGCATCTCGCGCCCGGTTTTCGGCCGGAGCGGGCGCCGGACGGCGACGCGATGCAAGGCGCGCTCCTGGGGCCGGAGCCGACCGAGGCCGAGCTGGAGTCGGCGCTGCGGGGGAACGGCCTTGTCTTCACCCGCCACGAGCCGGCGGACCTGGACGCGCGGGTCGCCGACCTGCTCGCTCGCGGTGAAATCGGCGGCTGGTTCCAGGGGCGGATGGAGTTCGGGCCGCGGGCGCTCGGGTCGCGCTCGATTCTCGCCGACCCGCGCGGCGCCGACGTGCGGGACCGGGTCAACCGCCACGTCAAGCAGCGGGAGGGCTTTCGCCCCTTTGCGCCGAGCGTGCTCGCCGAGAGCGCTGCCGAGTGGTTCGAGATCGACCGGCCGGAGCCGTACATGACCGGGCTCGTTCGCGTGCGCGGGTTCGAAGGCGTGGAGCGCACCCCCGCGGAGGGTCGCCCGCTCGAGCCATGGCCGGTGCGCTCGCCGCTGCCGGCGGTGACCCATGTCGACGGCACCGCGCGCGTGCAAACGGTCGACCGGCGGGTGCATCCGCGATTTCACGCGCTCCTGTCCGCGTTTCGCGACCGCACCGGGGTGCCGGTGCTGCTCAACACCTCGTTCAACCTGCGCGGCGAGCCGCTGGTGGCGAGCCCCGAGGACGCCTGCCGGACCTTCGCCCACGCCGGGCTCGACCTCCTCGCGCTGGGCCCATTTCTCGTTCGCCGGTCGGAGCAGCGGCCCGGCGTCCTGGAGCGAATCGATGCGCCGACGCGCATCTCGGATTGATCGAGCGCAGCGCGCGGCGCTCGGAACCTTCACCGCGGTTTGCGTGCTCGTGGCTCTCGTCGGCGGCTTGCGCTCGCTCGCGCCGACGCTGCGGGGGCCCCTGTCGCTCGCTCTCGCCGCCGGCGGCCTCGTCGGGCTGGCGCTTCGTTTCGTCGCTGTGCGCGTGGCCGCCTGGTTGGCGAGACCGCTGCACTGGGGCTTGACCGCCGCCGGTAATCTCGTGAGCGGCACGCTGCTGTCGCTCCTCTACCTCGCCCTCGTCTGGCCGTATTCGGCGCTCCTGGTGCGGCTCGGCCGGCTCGAGTCCGCCCAGGAGCCGTGGCCGCCGCCGGCCGCCTCGACCGGCTGGCTCCCGGTTTCCACCACCGCCGCCGAGGCTCGCCGCACGAGGCCCGGGAGCGCTCTTGCGGGGCTAACGGTTCGGCTCGGGGCGGCGGCGGCGCTACTGAGGTATCTGCGCGATCGTCCGACCGCGTTCCTCGTGCCGTTGGTGCTGCTCCTGCTCGCGCTCGGCCTCTTCGCGCTCCTCGGGAACGCGACCGGCCTCGGGCCGCTCATCTACACGCTGTTCTAAAAGACCGCGGAACTCCGCGCGCAGCAGAGCGGCGCGGAGTCGCAGGGATCGAGCCGGGCGGCCGGCTATTGGCAGCCGCAGGCGGCCGCGGTCGACGAGCTGTTGTGCGGGTCGGGCGTCGTGGCGTCGAAGTCGGCCTGGTTCACGTTGGTGTCGGTGCAGCCGTTGTCCTTGCGCACAGCGGCAGTGGTGTTGCTGAGCGACGCGACCGCGCCCGAGCCTCCGGCGCAAGTCGACGGGCCGCTGCCGTACACGACGAGATCGACGATGCTGCTGTCCGTGCAGGACCCCAGCACGGTCGCCGTGTTGACGAGGGCCACGTTCCCGCTGGACTGGCTCAGGTCTTGGCTTCCGGTGGCGTCTGGCGTCGGCAAGGCGCTTCCGGCACCCGTCGAGCTCGTGTGCTCGCCGACGAGGTAGAACCCTCCAGGAGCGATGCTGCCAGTCAAGCTGGCGGCGGCGTGCCAGGTCGTCGTGCCCGACGCGGTCGACGCCGAGGCGTATTGGATCGTCCAGCCGTCGACCGCGACCGCCGTCGTCCCCCGGTTGTGCAGCTCGACGTAGTCCTCGTTGAACGGCGCGCCGGCACCGCTGGTGCTGCCGCCGCCGCCGAAGACCTGGCTGATGACCACCGCCGGGTTGCAGGCGCCGCCGAAGCCGGCGAAGGTCGCGTTCGCGTGGTCGGCGGCGACGCCCGAGCCCAACGTGTCCTTGACGGTCGTGGCGACGGTGACGGTGTACGAGGTGCCGGCGGTCTGGCTGCCGGTGGTCACCGTGACGGTCGTGCCCGACGCGGTCGCGCCGCTGACCGAGAGCGACGCGTTCCCGCCGGTGATCGTGAACTGCGAGCCGTCCGCCTGGACGCTCGAAGGATCGAGGTGGCGGTCGAAGGTCAGGACGACCGTCGTCGCGGCGGTGGCGTTCGCGGAGAGCAGTTGCGGTGCCGGACAGGACGAGATGCCGGTGAAGTCGCTGGCCGAGTAGGAGGTCGGCTCGGCGGAAGTGGTCGGCGTCGTTCCCGCGGTCGTGAACCGCCACATCGGGCCTTGGGTCAGGGTGAAGGTGCAGCCCTGGGCGAGGTCGAGGGCGGCAGGAATCGACTGTTCCACCCGGAGGACGAAGTTCGCGCTCGCGGTCGGCATCCCGGTGGTCGTGATCTGCGCCATCAGGTGGCCGCTGCCGCTGGGCGTGAACGCGGTGGCGATGCTGCCCGTCACCTTCACGAGCCGGCTCTCGTAGTTGTCGATGTTGGTGAGGACGTCGCTCGCGGCGCTCACGTCCTTGACCAGGCTGGAGACCGCGTTGCCGGTCGAGGCGCGGGCGAAGCCGGTGAGCGCGTTGACGTAGGTGAGGCCGTTCTCCTTCTCCAGGTCGGTCGCGGTGAAGCTAACCCCGTCGCCGACCGCCGGCGCCGGCGAGAGGGTGGAGGGGTCGACCTGGACGAAGAGCGCGGGCCCCGCCTGCTCGGCCTGGATGAAGAAGCCGGCCTTGTCGCTGCCGACCGCGGGCTTCAGGTAGGTGACGAAGACCCCGGAAATCGCGAGCGACTGGTTGGGGCCGACGGCGGCCGTCCGGGCGGCGGCGATGGCGGCGGAGCCGGTGCCGGAGGTGCCCGCGACGCAGGCGCCGTCCTGGCAACTCGGCGTCTGGCCGGAGCAGTCGCCGTTGGAGAGGCATTGCACGCACTTGTCGGCCGTGGTGTCGCACTTCGGCGTCGCTCCCGAGCATCCCTGGGCGGCGGTGCAGGCGACGCAGGCGCCGTTCGAGCAGATGCCGTTCGCACCGGAGCAGTCGGTGGAGGCGAGGCAGGCGACGCACTTCCCGCCCGCGGTCGTGGTGTCGCACTTCGAGGTGGCGCCGGAGCACCCGTCGGTCGAGGTGCAGACGACGCACTGGCCGCTAGCGGTGTTGCACACCGGCGCCGCTCCCGAGCACTGGCCGTCGCCGGTGCAGGAGCTGTTGGCGACGCAGGCGTCGTTCTGGCAGGTCTGGCCGGTGGTGCAGCCGTCGGTCGAGGTGCAGACGACGCACTGGCCGCTAGCGGTGTCGCACACCGGCGTCGCTCCCGAGCACTGGCCGTCGCCGGTGCAGCCGGAGTTGGTGACGCAACGGCCGCCGGCGACGGAGGTGTCGCAGCTCCCGCCGGGGCATCCCTCGGCCGCCGTGCAGACGACGCAATTTCCAGTGGAGAGGTCGCAGACGCCCGCCGCGCCGGTGCAGTCGCGGTCGGACTGGCAGCCGCCGCCGACGCAGCGGCCGCCGGTGACGGAGGTGTCGCAGGACTCGCCGGCGGGGCAACCTTGGCTCGCCGTGCAGGTGACGCACTGACCGGAAGCGCTGTCGCACACCGGGGTCGCGCCGGAGCAGGCGCCGCAGGAGCCCCCGCCGTCAGGGGTGCCGTTGTTGCCGGCGATGCAGCTTCCGGTGGTATTGCAGATCTGTCCGGCGGGGCAGTCGGCGCTCGTCTGGCACTGGGAGGACGAGCAACCCCAAAGCCCAGCGGCAGCGATGCCGGCGACCACGAGGGCAGCCGGGAAGAGAGTGTGGACCCGCGCGGGGTGTGAGGTGGTTTTCATCATGGCGGGCGCACAGTAGACGAAGCGGGCGCCAAGTCAAGCGGCCGGGTTCAGGCCGCGGGGCGACGCTGGTGCTGCGCCGCTTCTGCGGGCGGCGACGAGCGGCGAGGGGCCGCTCGGTGAAGCGGCACCCTTCCCGAGACGGGTGCGGGTCGAGGAACGGTCGCGCTTGGGCGCGACGCTGGCCAGGGCTCGCGCCAGCGGCTCGCACGTTGCGTTCGAGGGGCCGCTGTGCTCAGGATCGGCGGATGATCGAAAGTCCTTCGCCCGCCGCGGCGCGCCAGGTTTCCCCGGCTGCTGGGTCGTCGGAGCCGCGTGAGACCGGGTGGCGGCGGGAGTGGACCAAGCCTGCCGCGTTCATCGGGGTTTCGGCGGGCGTCCTGGTCACGACGGTGTGGTGGGCGAACAGCATCGCCGCCCGGGTGAACGGCGACCTCTCGCACCTGTTCGTCTTCCCCCGCTTGTTCGTGGCCTACGACCGACCCGCCGCGATCCACGTCGCGCTGGCCTTCGTCGTCGCGCTCGGGGCGGCCCGGCTCGTCCCCGCGGCCCGGTTCGACCGGATGGCGCGGTGGATCGCGGAGAACCCGGTCCTGTTCTCCCTGCTCGCGTTCGTCATCCTCGCGGCGGGCGCGTATCTCGCCTACGATCACTACCCGCTCGCGCTGGACGAGTTCGCGCAGTACTTCCAGGCGGAAGTCTTCGCGCACGGACGGTTGTCCGGACAGTATCCGCCAGGCTTGGTGCGTGGCCTGTTGCCGATGCCGGATCAGTTCTTCTTCTTCTCGGCGCGTACCGGAAGAGTGGTGTCCGGGTACTGGCCCGGGTTCCCGCTCCTGTTGACGCCCTTCATGTTCTTGCACGTTCCCTGGGTGGCCAATCCGGCGGTCGGGGTCGTCGGCATCCTTCTCGTCAGGCATCTCGCCCTGAAGCTGATGCCCGAGACCCCTCAGGCCGCGGGCTGGGCGATGCTCTTCATGCTGGCCTCGCCCTCGTTCTCGATCAATGCGATCTCCTTCTACTCGATGAACGCGTACCTGACCCTGGGGCTTGCGTACGCGGCGCTCCTTCTGGAGCTGACGCCCGGGCGCCTGTTCGCCGCGGGCCTGGTGGGCTCGTTCGCGCTCGTGCAGCACAACCCGTTTCCCCACGCGCTCTTCGCGATTCCGTGGCTCGTCTGGCTGGCGATTCGCCGGGATCGTCTGCGCAACCTGTCTTGGATCGGCCTCGGCTATCTGCCGCTGACGGTCGGGATACTCTACGGATGGTGGGTCTTCCAGCGGGTGCTCGCGGGCGCTCCGGCCGACGTGGCGGCGGCCACCGAAAGTCCCCTCCGCATCGCCGCCACCCTGGGCGGACATCTCGGCGCGTTCGGCCTGCCGGACCCGAGCATTCTCACCGAGCGCGCGCTCGCGACGCTCAAGGTCTTCCTCTGGGCCGTGCCCGGACTGGTGATCATCGCAGCCTGGGGCTACTGGCGCCTGCGCGGACAGACCATCGCGCGCTTGCTCATGCTTTCGGCGGCCATCACCTACGCCGCCTACTTCCTCGTCGTGTTCGATCAAGGCCATGGCTGGGGAGACCGCTACTTCCATCCCGCCTGGGGAGTCCTGCCGTTGTTTGGCGCGGCGTGGGTGACGGAGCGCCGAGAAGGTTTCCGGTGGGCCCGGTTGATGGGATCCCTGGCCGCCGTCAGCCTCCTCGTCCTGACGCCCGTCCGCATGATGAACGCCCATGGGTTCATCGAGCTGTGCGAAGGCCAGGCGCCGCCGCGAGATCCCAGCAAGCGGCAGGTCAGCTTCGTGAACGTGCTGCCCGGCGGCGACCGCTACTACCCGGACGACGCCGTGCGCAACGACCCGTTCCTGCGAAATCCGTCCATCGTTCTCATGAGCCGCGGCTTTGGCAAGGATGAACAGCTCATCCACCGGAACTACCCGCACGCGAAGCTCGTCTTCTGGGGCTCCCACGGCAGCGTGTGGGACCTGAACGAGTGAAATCATCCTTGCCTCTCTCCCGGTTTCTCGAGCCTGCCTCCCGGTTGCCGGTGGTCCGGGGGCGTCCGTCGGGAAAGGGGAGTCGAACCCCGATGACCGAGGCGACCTTCGCGCCATCCCGCGTCGCCCCTCTGCTACGATCGCCGGTCTCGGCTGACCGCGACCGAAAGGAGCCGCCCTTGCCATCGCCCGCCCGAAGCCAGACGCCCCCGCCGTCGCCGTCCGCGCCCGCCCGCGACTCGGGTCCACTCGCTGCGGCGCGGGTGGCGGTGCTCATTCCCTGCCTGAACGAGGAGCAGACGATCGCCGGCGTGCTGGACGATTTCCGGCGCGCCGTCCCGGGCGCGGAGCTCATCGTCATCGACAATGCCTCGTGCGACCGGACGGCCGAAGTCGCCGCCCTGTCCGGCGCGACCGTCCTCGAGGAGAAGCGGCGCGGCAAAGGGAACGCCGTTCGCAAGGCGCTTCGGTCCATCGACGCGGAGGCGTACCTGCTCGTCGACGGCGATGGCACCTATCCGGCCGGCGAGGCCCAGCGGCTTCTTCGACCGGTGCTGGAGGGTGAGGCCGACGTGGTCATCGGAGGTCGTCTCCGGGACTCGCGCAGCGACTTCCGTCTCCTGAACCGGCTCGGGAACCGGCTCTTTCGCGCGCTCGTGAACCTGATGTTCGGCGCGAGGGTTTCCGACCTCCTCACCGGCTACCGCGCCATGTCCCGCGAGTTCGTCAAGCGGGCCCCCGTGCTCTCGACGGGCTTCGAGCTCGAGACCGAGCTCACGATCCTCGCGCTCGAGCGCGGTTTTCGCACGGTGGAGGTCCCGGTCCGGCTGGCGAGCAGACCGGATGGAAGCCGCTCGAAGATTCGCCTCTTCGGGGACGGGATGCGGATTCTGAACGCGATGTTCACCCTCCTGCGGGACTACCGGCCCCTCACCTTCTTCGGCGGCGCTGGCCTCGCCGCCATGCTCCTCGGGCTCGCCCCCGGGCTCTTCGTCACCTGGGAGTTCATGCACACGGGGGCGGTTCGAATCCCGACCGCGGTGCTCGCCGTGGGGCTCGAAATCGTGGGCGTGGTGCTGGTCATCGCCGGCGTGCTCCTGACCACCCTCGCCCGGCGGTTTCGGGAGATCGACTACCAGCTCGCGGGGCTCGATGCGGAGCTGCGCGGCCTGCGACGGGAGGCGGCCGAGCGCGACACCCGGGAGCGCCGCTGAGAGCCGGGAGCGCAGAAGCCTGGGAGAAGCGCTTCACGAGCGTTGCTGCCGCAGCTCCTCGACGAAGCGCTCGTGCTCGTCGACGGCGCGCTCCCACGAGAACGTTCGGGCGAGCTCGATGGCGTCTTGCCGCGCCTGCTCGCGGCGAGCGGGGTTCGCCAGGAACCGAACGAGCTCGGCGGCCACCGCCGGGGCATCGGGCGGCAGGAGATGGATGCTTTGGCCCGCGCCCGCGAGGTAGGGAGCGTATGCCTCATCCTCGCCGAGAAAGACGGGCAAGCCGCACGCGAGCGCTTCCTGCGCCGTCAGCGGAAAGCCCTCGCCGCGCGACGGAAGGAGAAAAGCGTCCGCCGCCTGATAGAGCATGGCGACCCGTTCGGGCGGCAGCGCCCCGAGGAGAGCGACCTGTTCCGAGTTGGCGTTCGGCAGCGACCCCGGGCCTGCCATGACGAGCTTGAAGGCGCCGCCAGCGAGCCCCGCGGCCGCGGCCGCCAGGTCCGCCCCTTTCTTGGCCACGAGGCGGCCGACGAAGAGCACCCGCGGATGGTCATCCCATCCGAGCTCGGCGCGCAGGCGTGCCTTCTCGGACGGCGTGGCGGGTGAGAAGAGGCTCGCGTCCACGCCGTTCACGATCCAGCGCTGCGGAACTTTCGGGGCCAGTGCCCGGATTTCCGCGGCGACCCGCGAATTGAAGACGACGATTCCGTCGGCCGCCCGCGCGCTGGCTCGGCCCAGGGTCGCGATCGCCAGCCGTTCCACGGCATCGAGAACGGGCGAATCGTATCTGACGTGCGCGACGTGTTCCGTCAGCAGCTTGACGGGAGCGCGACGCCCGAGCGCCCGCGAGATGCCGAAAGCCGCCAACGTCGGAAGGCAGAGAAAGCCGTGGGCGTGCACGACGTCGGCGCGCCGAATCTCTCGGGCCAATCGCGGCAGGAGCATCGGGCTGGGAAGCGGGTAGGGAACACCGAAGCGGGTCTCGAGGCCGTTGAGGGCGGGCAGACCGATGAGTCGATACGCTTGCGTCGAGGGGCGGATGCGCTGCCCGACATCGGCGCCGACGACGGCGACTTCGTGGCCACGCCGCGACCACTCACGGGCGAGCGAGTGGACCACGGCCTCGATGCCGCCGACGTGGAGAGGCAAGTAGTTGTACAAGAGCACGATTCGCATCGTCGGGGCTTCTACCACCGCCGGGGAGAAGATCAAGGCGAGCCCTCGTCGAGCGTGCTCCCGATGTCGCCGACGCCACCAGGCCGGGGGACGCGAACCGACGATGAGCCGAACCCCGCCTGCCGTGTTCCGGCTTGACGCGAAATCGGGACCGCGCCTACTCTGACTTGGAGGAGGGTTCAACCGCTGGCTGCACTGTCGGCGACCCCTGGTGGTCCCCCAGCGATCGACCTCGTCCGGGCTCCATGGATGGAACTCCGATGAGCAAGGCGATGTCATTCGACCCCGCGCCGGTGTCGGTGATCGTCCCGTGCTTCCAGGCGCATGCCACCCTCGAGCGGGCGGTCGACACGGTGGTGAGCCAGACGCTGCGGCCTGCCGAGTTGATCCTCGTCGACGACGCGAGCGACGACGGTGGCGCCACCGTCGAGGTCATGCAACGAATCCAGGCTCGCGAGCGGCGCCTCCGGGTCCGAGTCCTGACGCTCGCCCGCAACCAGGGACCGGGCGGGGCACGCAACGCCGCCTGGGCCGAGGCGACCCAGCCGTGGCTCGCCTTCCTCGACGCCGACGATGGGTGGCACCCCCGCAAGCTCGAGCTCCAGGCCGGCTGGCTCGCCGAAAATCCCGAGGTCGCCCTCTGCGCTCATGGCTTCGTCATTCGGCGATCGGGTGCGCCGCCGGATTGGCCGCTTGCGTCGCGCTGGTCCGCATCGCGAGTGAGCTATCGGCGCCTCCTGCCCTGGAACCGATTCGTGACCCCGTCGGTGGTCGTCCGGCGCGACCTGCCACACCGCTTTCGTGCCGGCCGGCGCTACCTCGAAGACTTCTTGCTCTGGCTCGAGATTCTCGCCGAGGGGCATCCGGCTGCCTATCTGGACCTGCCGCTCGCCTGTCTCTTCAAGGCGAACTTCGGCGAGGGGGGTCTGAGCGCGGACCTGTGGAAAATGGAGCGGGCGGAGCTGTCGATGTATCGCACCCTCCAGCGGGAGAGACGGTTGTCGCGCGCTTCGTTCCGGTCGCTTGCCGCCTTCTCGTTGCTCAAGTTCGCGAGGCGCGTAGCCCTGTCTCGACTTCGCGGCGGGCTCGTTGGGTTGCGAGAATCAAGGCGAGGCCATCAGTGAAACTCTTGGAGATTTAACCGGCTGCTCTGGGTCACTTCATGTGGTAGCGAATCCTGAGGAGCCGCTCGACCGCACTTTCAGCCCCCAAGCGCAAGAGTGCCCGTTTCGCGTGGTGCCCGGCCATGCTCAGCAAGTACTCTCCCCACGGCGGGACCGCGGGCTCACCTTGTGAGAGCGCCACATCCCGCGCCTCGCGGTACGAGTGGGGCACGAGCCGATTCGACAGGCCATCGGCGCGCATGTGCGCGATGACCCGCGGCAGATAGAGGCCGTGGACGCCCGCGAGATGAAGACGCAACAGGAAGTCGTAGTCCATCGCGATGCGCAGCTTCGGTCGGAAGAGCCCCAGACGCTCGTAAAGCGACCGGCGGACGAACACGGTCGGATGGTTGAGCTGCGGCATTCGCCGATGGATGACCCTCGCGTAATGTGGATCGCCTCGATAGACGCGGGTCCTGCCATCGGCTTCGACGCTGGCGAGGTCGCCGAACGTGAACCCGGCGCCCGAGGTTCTTTCCAAGGCTTCGAGACTGGCAGCCACCGCGCCGGGCGCGTACCAATCGTCGGAGTTCAGCAGGGCGATGACATCGGCCCTCGCCATCGCCAGGCCCTTGTTGAAGGCATCGCTGATGCCGTCGTCGGGCTCGCTGATCCAAAACAGCCGGTCTTCAAACCGGCGCAGGACCTCGATGGTCCCGTCAGTCGAGGCGCCATCGACGACGAGGTACTCGAGCCCATCGACCCCTTGGGCGAGCACGCTCCGGATGGTCTGCTCGATCGTGGATCGGCCGTTCCTCACGACCGTCACGATGGAGACCGTAGGCGAGCTGGTGGGCTTCCGCCCTCCCGACTGCCGCTGCGCCGACGGCGCACGCGAGCGGTACTCAGCCAACGTCGGTGGGGGACCGGGCCGCGCCATCGCTGGCACGCTACCGCGTCGCAACCGGGGCCGTCAAGGTGACGACCGAATCCGCGCCCGCGCCTGCTCGACTCTCCAACGCGGAGCTGGTAGAGTCCCGTCGCGAGGAGAACCTCTCCGACGAGGACCCTGAGCGTGTCGACGACGTCATCCGCACCGGCCGGCGACAGCGGGACCACGCCGCTCAATTCGCTGACGGGCATCCTGCGGGGACTGCGATACTGGCGATCGATCGTCCAACTCTCCGCGCACGACGTATCCACGGAAGAGGGGCGCACCGCCGAACGGCATCGGCGCGTCTTCTGGTCCGCTTTCGCATCCTTCTTCGCGCGCGCCAGCGGTCTGGTCTTGCTTCTCGTCGCCGTCCCGCTGACTGTCCACTACCTCGGCCAGGAACGCTACGGCCTTTGGATGACTATCAGCTCGATCATCGCCGTGATGGCCTTCGCGGACCTCGGACTGGGGAGCGGCTTGATGACGTCGCTGTCCCATGCGCAAGGGAAGGGGGACCGAGAAGCGGTGCGTCGGCAGGTCTCGACGGCGTTCTTCTCTCTTTTCGCCCTTGCGATCGTTGTGGGTGGCCTGTTGGCGTTGGTCTGGCCGCTCATCCCGTGGCCGCGTATCTACAATGTCACATCGCCCGCCGCCGCGCGCGAGGCGGGTCCGGCTACGGCCGTGTTTCTCGCCTGCAACCTGCTCTTGCTCCCCCTTTCGGTGGCCGAAGACTCAAGAACCGGCCAGCAGTCGTCGTTTTCGCACAGCGTGTGGGTGGCCGCCGGGAACGGGGTGGGGCTCGCCGGCTTGCTGGTGGCGGTCCATTTCAGGGCGGGGCTGCCGTGGCTCGTTCTCGCCATGAGCGGTGGGACCGTCTTCGGCGCGCTGTTGAGCTTCTCATTCCTCTTTCTCTTCGAGCAACCGGACTTGCGGCCATCGTTCGAGAGGGTCGGTACCCCCGAGCTGCGCTCCTTGCTCCGCTTGGGAGCCTTGTTCTTTGTGCTCGAGCTGTCGGTGTTCCTGACGCAGAGCTCCGACAACTTCGTGCTGACCCAGCTTCGAGGTGCCAGCGCCGTGACGAGGTACTCCGTCGTCGCGAGGCTCTTCGGCATCATCTCCGGGGCTCTGGCCTTCCTGACGACGCCCCTCTGGCCGGCCTACGGCGAAGCCCTTTCCCGTGGAGACCTGGCGTGGGTTCGGCGGACGCTGCCGCGGTCCACCGCCTTTGTAGGGGTGACATCGGCCCTAGGGGCAGGCGTGCTCGTCGTCGGCGGCAAGTGGATCGTCGACCGCTGGGTCGGGCCCGAAGTAGAACCGTCCTTGGCCCTCCTGGCCGGGTTGGGCATCTGGACGGTGCTGCAATGTGTCGGCCACGCCTATGGAATGTTCCTCAACGGCGCGGGCGTGATTCGATTTCAGATCATTTTCGCATCGATCTCGGGTGTCGCGTGTGTCCTTGCCAGGATCGCCCTGACCCTGAAATGGGGGATTCCGGGCGTTGCATGGGGAACGGTGCTCGCGTTTCTTCCCCTTTCTTTGTTACCCGCGATGCTCTTCTCGCGGAAGTTCCTCCGTTCGGGGGGCGGTCACTGATGGGGTCACGCCGGAGCCAACTGTGCGAGCGGTACCAGCGACCGCGGTCTCGACCGAGAAGAGCACTCGCATTGCGACGGTTGCGCCGCCCGTCCCCCGGGCGCATGTACACATTCCTGGCGAAAAAGCCGCCACGCGAGCTCGCGCCCCCGGCGCCGAAGTGGTAGAGTCCCATCCTGAGGAGAAGTCAAGGTGGCCAAGATTCCGGTGTCCTTCGCAGATCTCACAGGCAACGAGGAGAAGTACGTCGCCGAGGCGGTCCGCAGCTCGTGGATCTCGTCGACCGGCCCTTATGTGCAACGCTTCGAGCGTGAGTTCGCCGAGATGTGTGGCACCCGAGCAGCCGTCGGTGTCTGCAACGGGACCGTTGCGCTTCACCTGGCGCTACTGGCCATGGACGTGCGACCTGGCGACGAGGTCTTGGTGCCGTCGCTCACCTACGTCGCCACCGCGAACGCTTGCCGGTACGTGGGCGCGGAGCCAGTATTCGTCGACGTGGACCCGGAAACGTGGTGCATCGACCCGCATCGGATCGAGGACTCGGTCACCCGCCGGACCCGCGGTGTCATCCCGGTGGACTTGTACGGGCATCCGGCCGACATGGACGCGATCAACCAGTTCGCGGCGGTGCATGGGCTGTGGGTGGTCGAGGACGCGGCGGAGGCACATCTCGCCCAATACCGCGGACAACCAGTCGGCGGGCTCGCCGACATGACGACGTTCTCGTTCTACGGGAACAAGATCTTCACTTGCGGCGAAGGGGGAGCCATTACGCTGTCGGCCCCCCAGCTCGAGCTGCGCACCCGCACGCTCCGCGGCCAGGGAGTCGATCCGTCGCGCCGGTACTTTTTCCCCGTGACCGGCTACAACTTCCGCCTCTCGAACTTGGCTTGCGCGCTCTTGTGCGCCCAATTCGAGCGCCGGGAGGGTCTCCTCACCGCCCGGCGACGCGTGTTTTCTCGCTATCGGGAGCGCCTGACAGGCATCGAGGGAATCGGCTTCCAGCCCGTTGCCCCGTGGGCAGAGCCTGCTCCGTGGATGTTCTGCATCACCGTCCACGAAGCGGCCTACGGCCGATCGCGTGACGAACTGGCCGAGATACTTGCCTCGGAGGAGATCGAGACGCGACCTTTCTTTGTCCCCCTTCACCGGTTGCCGATGTTCCGCGAGGAATCGCAGAGGCGCGGCGAGCAGCTCCCCGTCACCGAACGCCTTGCCAGCTCCGGGCTCAATCTGCCCACTTATTCTCAGCTCTCCGACGAGGATCTCGATCGTGTCTGCGAGGTCATCCGCACCCACCGGCGGTAGCGGGACCTCCGCCTTGACGTCGAGCCCGATCCAAGGGCTGGAGAGACGTTGATGGGTTTGCGGGTCTGCATCGATGCGCGCATCCCTCCGGAGTCCGCTGGGGGCGTGGCTCAGGTGGTACTCGGCCTCGCGGCTGGTCTCGCCTCTCTTTCGGATGGAGTGGAAGAATACCGCTTTCTCGCGTCGGGCGCGATGGCCGAGCTGCTCGCCCCGGTCGTCGGCCGAGAAAACCTTCTGACCCCTAGGCCGGGTCCGCCTTGGTCCGCGCTGCGCCGAGGCCTTTCCCAGACTTCGGCTGGCATCTGGGCTTGGAAGCATGCGCCCTATCTCGGCCAAGTCCTTCACAGGCTTCCTGTGTCGGACGGCGCCGTTGAGGGCGCTGAAATCGACGTCGTTCATTTCTGCTCACAGGCCGCCTTTCTTACCAAGATTCCCAGCATCTATCACCCGCACGATCTGCAGCACGTGCATCTTCCCGAGTTCTTTTCGCGATCGGTTCGCGCGCGGCGAGAGCATCAGTACGGCGCCTTCTGCCGGGCCGCGAAGATGGTCGCCGTGGCCTCGAACTGGGTCCGCCACGACGTCATCGAACACTACGTTCTCTCTCCGGAGAAGGTGTGGGTCGTGCCCTTGGCGCCGCCAGTCGAAACCTATCCTGTTCCATCGTCCTCCGATCTCGCCCGGGCGCGCGTCCAATACGAGCTTCCCAACCGGTTTGTGCTGTACCCAGCGCAGACGTGGCCGCACAAGAACCACCTTCGCCTCCTTGAAGCGATCGCTTGGTTGCGCGAAGCCCACGGCCTCTCAATCCCGCTGGTCTGCACTGGTCACCGCAACGAATTCTATGCCACGATTCGCCGCCGGGTCCGTGAGCTGCGAATCGAGCCACTGGTCCACTTTGTGGGGTTCGTTTCTTCCCTTTCACTCCAGTCGCTCTACCGGCTGGCCCGAGCGACGATCGTGCCGACCCTGTTCGAGGCGGGAAGCTTCCCGGTGGCGGAGGCGTTCCACTCGGGCTGCGCGGTCGCCTGCTCGAACGTGACGTCATTGCCCGAACAAGCTGGCGAGGCCGCTCTGCTCTTCGACCCGCGCAATTCCAAGGAGATCGGCGAGGCGATCCGACGTCTGTGGACAGACGACGTCCTGCGCTCGCAACTCATCGAACGCGGGAGGCGCCGAATCGAATCGCTAACGTGGGAACGTAGTGCGCGAATGTTCCGTGCACATTATCGGCGGCTGGGCGGCGTAGCTCTTCCGGAGGACGATTGCGCGACCTTGGCGAGTGGAGTCTGCAGTGTTGCGATGCTCAAAACGGACTGATGGTCCTGAGGAATCTCGCAGGCATCCCGACGACGATGGCGTTGTCCGGAACATCGTGCGTCGCCACTGCCCCAGCACCCACGACGGCCCCGGAGCCGACTCGGACGCCTGGAAGCGCGACCGCATGCGTTCCGAACTCGACTCCCGCTCCGACGTGAACTTCTCCGGAAATCGCTGTCAAAGGCGCCAGCGTACAGAACTCGCCGAACCGCGCGTTGTGACCAACGGAACACCCAAGATTGACAATCGAATGCGCACCAACGGTGATTCCCACCGTCAGATTCGCGCCCGCGCAGATCAAGGTTCCCGGGCCCAACTCGAGATCCGATCCATGGGCGACCGACGGGTGCACGAGCGTCGCGAACTTTGGTGCGCCCGTGACTTCCATTTCGCGAACAAGATCACGACGCGTTCGCGGTGAACCGACCGCCACTACGAAGGATGCCTGATGCCATCGGGCCCATTCGGCTGGCCTACCCAAGACCGGCAAACCTCGGATGATGCCGCCGATCAGCGCTTCGCGGTCGGTAAGGATCCCGGCCAGGTTCCATGCGCCCGTCTCCTGAGCCAGCCAAATGATTTCCTCAACGAATCGTCCGCCACCAACAATAATGAGCGGGTTAAGATCGCTCACGGCTTCACCTCGCACGTTCGCAATTGATCTTCGGGACACCAGTGTCCGGAAGAAGGTCGACGCCAGAGGTGACCCGCACTTCAAACCCAAGCCGGGTACCGAGCGGGATTTCACCAAGTCTGCTAAGACGCAACCTTGATGCAGGAGGAGAACCGCGAGGGGTCGCTACCTCCCATGCATGTTCGATTCGCATCCAGTCGTCTCCGGCGTCACCCCGCCTTGGCCTCGACCTTGGGCTCGTCGAAGTTCAGCCGTTCCCTTTCCACGACCAAGGGCAGCTTGCGGACATGGGTGTGAATCGACGCGATGTACTCGCCGAGGACTCCAATGAAGAAAAGCTGGACCGACGAGAAAAAGAACATGCCGATCAGGAGCGGCGCGGTGCCCAGGGAGAACTTGTTCCAGAAGACGAGCTTCGCGACCAGGTAGCCGAGGGCGATGAAGAGGCTCAAGCCGCTCATCAGGAACCCGGCGAAGGTCGCCAGCCGAATCGGCGCCACCGAGTGCTTGGTGATGCCGAGCATCGCCATGTCGTAGAGGGTGAAGAAGTTGTTCTTGGTGATGCCGCGCTTGCGCAACGGCTTGTCGAACGGCACCAGCGCCGGGGCAAAGCCGATTTCGGAGATGAGTCCGCGAAAGTACGGATACGGATCGTCGATCTGCCGGAGCGTCTCGATGACCTGCCGGTCGTAGAGACCGAAGCCGGTGAAGTTCTGAATGAGGTCGACGTGCGAGATGCGCGAGACGAGCGCGTAGTAGGACCGGCGGGCGAGGCCGAGGACGAGGCTATCCTTGGTGCTTCGTTTCACCGCCGCGACCACCTTGTGGCCCCGCTCCCATTTCTCCAGGAGCTGCGGAATCAGCGACGGTGGATCCTCGAGATCGCTCGCCATGCCGATGACCGCGTCGCCTTCGGCTTGCAAGAGCCCGTGGTACGGCGAGCGCACGTGACCGAAGTTGCGGGCATTGAAGATGACCTTGACCCGGCGGTCATCGGCGGCCAGACGCCGCAACACCTCCTGAGTACCATCGATCGAGGCGTTGTCGATGAAGATGAGCTCCCACGAATAGCGCGGCAGCTTCTCGAACACCTCTCGAATTTGGGTGTGGAGGTCGGCGACGTTCTCGACCTCGTTGTAGCAACCCGCGACAATGGTGATCAGCGGCACGGCTCTAGCTCCCATCGCCCGCGAGAGTCAGGACGTCGTTACCGAGCCTCAGCCGCTCGCGAATGGTCGAAAGAATCTCGCGCTCGTAATTGGTGCTGGCGATGAGGATGGGCTCCAGCCGGCCCGCGAGGTCGTTCGGCGAGACGATGGGCCGGCCGCGCACGCTCTTGCCCACGTAGCGCGGGTTCGAGTCGACGAAAGCGACGATCGGCGCCTCCCCGAGCGCGGTGTTGGCGACTAGACGCAGCGCCTGGGTGCCGACGCTCCACACCAGAAGCGGCTCACCACGACCGGCGATCGCCTCGGCGCGACGCCGCAGCGGCGCCTCGCGCTGCGCCGAGAGCGCGATGTAGGTCTCGAGGGCGCGCGGCCCGTCGACGTCGTCCGGCGCGTCCGGAGGTCGGTCCGAAAGTCGGAACGTCGCGGCCACCACCGGCTCGCGACTCTGCCGTCCCACCTCGCGCACGGCGCGCCAGCTCGCGACCGGCGAGAAGCCATGGGCCGCCGCGAGCCCGGCGAGCGAGGCCGGCGAGAAATAGTTGAGATGCTCCACGCTGAACTGCTGGTAAGGAGCTTCCGCGAACTCCGCGAAGCGGGTCGCGTCTGGCACCTCGAGGTGGAGCAGCCCCCCCGGACGCAACATCGCCCGGAGCGCGCGCATCGCTCGACCGACGTCGCGCAGGTGCTCGAGCACGGCGATGAGCACCACGAGGTCGAACGAGCCCGGCGGATGCCCGGTGTCCCAGAGGGTGCCGGCGCGAGCCTCGAGTCCGTGGTTGCGCACCGCCGCCGCGGCGCACGCAGACGACGGATCGACCCCGTGCACATCGGGGAGGCCGAGGTCGCGTAGCGCGGCGAGCAGTCCTCCGCCGGCGCAGCCGATTTCCAAGATCCGAGCGTGGGGCGGAACGAAGGGCACGAGCTCCCGCGCGACCTCGGCGAAGCGCTCGCCGTCGGCCGGCGACTCGACTCCCGCGGTGACCGGATTCTCGTACTTCGACAGCTCACGATAGTAGCGGTCGAGCGCCGCCTGCTCGGGAACGCCGTCGGCGAACGCGGTGCCACAGCGCTCGCAGGCGACCACCTGATAGCCGTCGAGGACGCTTCCGCCCTCGATGCGAGCGAACCGTTGCGAGAACAGCCCCCGGCCGGTGCCCGCGCCACAGCGAAAACACCGGCGACCGAGCACCCTCGCCGGGGCGCCGCTCACGCCTTGTTCACGAGCGGCGTCACGTTGTTCGTGGCCGGCTCGTCCTTCTGAGGAGCGTCGAGGCCGCGCTCTTCGATGAGCTTGCGCAAGGTCGGGGTCCGGGCGTAGGGCGTGTCGAGCGAATCGACGTTCAGGGGATGATCCTTCCCGACCGGGCTGATCACGCGCTCGCCACGGACGATTTCGCGCACCGAGAGCTGTCCCTTCTGCAGCGGAATCGCGAGGTACACGTCCTCGTCGGCGAGCTCGTGCCCGACCGGGAGGTCGTGTCTCGCGTAGACGCCGCGGACCAGGCTGTCGAGGTAATGAACTTCCTTCTCCGGCGGAATCCGCTTCTGGGTTCCCGGCGCCCCGCACATCTCCTTCGCCTTGCGCCAGGCTTTGAACCACTCGTCGACCTGCTCCGGCTTGGAGCAGTAGGAGGAGACCGGAATGCCGCCCTCCTCGATGTCGATGTGCCGTTCGAAGGTCCGCGCGCCCTTGGCGTAGGCGATGAGCATCGAGCTGTGCCAGTCGTGGTACTCGTGCGACGAAAAACCGATGGTCACGTCCGGGTAGCGCTCGCGCAGGAAGTCGATTTGGTTCAGCTCGAGCTCCGCGTCCTCCGACGGGTAGAGGGACACGCAGTGGTTGAGGGCGAGCGGGATGTTGCGGTTGGCGAAGAAGGTGACGAGGTCGTCGGTGTCCTTCAGGCTCGAGCCGCCGGTCGAGGCGACGACGGGCTTGCGGGTCTTCGCGATCTTCTCAATCAGCACCCAGTCGCTGATGTCGCTGGACGCGAGCTTGATGACGTCGATGCCGAGCTCGACGCACAGCTCGACCGACCGCTCGTCGAACGGGGTCGCCATCCGGAGGCATCCGCCCTGGCGGATGGCCTCGCAGAGCGTCGCGTAATCCTCGCGGCTGAGCTGGGTGTCGAGCGTCTTCTTGATGTAGCGGATGTCCTGCCGGTCCCGGAAATCCTGGTGGATGAAGTTGTCCACGTCGCGAAGCTGCAGCTTGATGGCCGCGCGGGCGTTGTTGTAGCGGACGACGCGGGAGAAGTCGTGAACGATGCGCAAGCCCCGGTCGAGCCGGCCCCAATGGTTGTTGGCGAGCTCGAGCACGAACAGCTCGTCGAAGACGTTCCGGTGAATCGAGGCGGGCATCCGCGCTCCAAAGGCCGGTCACTCGTCGACCGGGACCAGCATGTTACCAGCCAGTTCGTCGCGGTCAAGAAAGGGGGCCATGTCCTCGAGCGGGCTCGTCGCCATCCGCCCGTCGGGCAGCCGGCGGCTCGTGAGCTTGGGCGCGAACGGCTGGTCCACGTCGAGCACCACCTCACACAACCCCGCGCCCGGCGCCGCGAGAAACGCCCGCAGCCCCTCGCGCAGCTCGGCGTGCGTCGACAGGCGCGAAAACGGCATCCGATGCGCCCGGGCGAGCGGCTCGTAGTCGGGAAACTCGACCCCGCTCTCCGGCCCGCAGCCGACCGGGTTGTCGGGAAAGAAGGCGGCTTGCGTCTGGCGGATGGAGGAGTAGCCGCGGTTGTTGAAGACGAACAGCTTGACCGGCAAGCGGTTCGCCGCGACCGTCGCCAGCTCCTGCACGTTCATCTGCAAGGAACCGTCGCCGGCGATGCACACGACCCGGCGTCCGCTCGCGACCGCCGCGCCGACCGCCGCGGGCAGATCCCAGCCCATCGGCGCGCTGCCGGAGTTCGAATAGAGCCGCTGGCCCTCTTTGAGGCGCGCCGCCTGGAACGTCGCGATGCACGCGGTGCCATCGCCGGTGACGACGATCTCCTGGTCGGGAAGCTCATCGAAGAGCGCCTCGACGAAGCAGTACGGATTGACGCCCTTCGTGCCTCGCCAGTATTCCGGCAGCACGACTGGATACTTGCGACGCCGCTCGCGGCTCCAGGCGAGGAACGCCGCGTGCGCGGCGACCGGCTGCGGATTCAGAGCCCCCAGCGCGCTGAGAAGATCTTTGACGTCGGCGTGAATCTTGAGATCGATCGACAGCGTCGGTTTGTCCAGCTCCGCGCGATCGATGTCGACCATCGCCTTGAAAGCGTGTCGGGCGAACGAACTCCAGTTGTAGCTGACTTGCCGGATGTTCAGGCGGCAGCCGAGAATCAGGACGAAATCCGCGTTCTGCACCGTGAAGTTGCCCGCCCGATCGCCGATGGTTCCCGGCCGTCCGCACAACGCCGGATGGTCGTCGGGCAAGAGATCATGTGCGTTGAAGCCGGTGACGACGGGCACTCCGAGCCGATCGACGAGCTGCCGCAGCGACCCTTCCGCTTTCGCGAGGCGCACGCCGCTTCCCGCGTAGATCACCGGCCGCTGGGCGTTATTCAGCCGCTCGACGACCTCGCGCGCCCAAGCGGTCACCTCGGTCGCCGGCAGCTCGCGCGCGTCCTCCGAGGGGTCATAGCCTCTGAGCGTGTCGGCATCGACCATCGCGCTCTGGACGTTCATCGGAATGTCGAGCCACACCGGCCCCGGCCGGCCGCTCGTCGCCCGATGGAACGCGCGCTCGAGATGGTAGCGGATGGTCTCTGGATCGGTCACCATCACCGCGTACTTGGTGACCGGCGCGACCAGCCGGGTGATGTCGATTTCCTGATCCCCGAGCTGCCGCAGCGGCAAGCCGGTCGAGCGAACCAGGGTCTCCCACTTCACCTGGCCGCTGACGACGATCATCGCGCAGGAATCGACGTAGGCGCCGTAGACGCCGGTGATCGCGTTGGTCCCGCCGGGACCCGTCGTCACGTTCACCAGGGCCGGGCGGTTCGTCAGTCGGAAGTAGCTCTCCGCGGCGATGGCGCAGGCCTGCTCGTGATGACAAGCGACGTAGCGTAGTCCCTTCGCGCGCCCGACCGCGTCGTTCAAGTGCATCGCGCCGCCGCCGGTGACGAGGAAGCAGTCCGTCACCCCGCGCGCGACCAGGGTCTGCGCGATGTAGTCCGCGACTCGGATCATGGCTCTCCTCGATGCCATCGCACCGTCCGGTCGATCGCCTCGCCCAGCCCGACCGTGACCTTCAAACCCAGCTCCTCGCGCGCGCGCTCGGTCGACGGCACGTACCGCTCGACCGGCTGCCCGGGCACCGGCGTCCTCGTTCGCTCGACCGCGACGCCCAGCCGGGCGCCGACGCGCTCCGCGAGCTCGCCGATGCCGACCGCCTCTTCGGAACCCACGTTGTAGGCCCGTCCGGCTTCGCCGAAGGCGAGCATCGTCCACAGCCAGACGGCGAGGTCGCCCGCGTAGAGATACGACCGCAGCGGCGTGCCGTCGCCCTCGATCCGAATCGGCCGGCCGGCGAGCCCGTCCCCGATGAAGTTGCCAAAGGCGTAGTGCGCGTCGAGCGGCAGGTGCGGTCCGGCAAAGGCGAAACAGCGAGCGAGGACGGGCCTGACCCCGCCGCCGTGCATGGCGCGCAAGCAGCGCATCTCGGCCTGGCGCTTGGCGTGGCCGTAGATTTCTTTCGGGTCGTTCGTGAGCGGCTCGACCGAGCGCCCAGGCTCCAGAGCATCCTCGGGCACGCGGTCGACGTCCGGCGGCTGCCGTCCGTAGACCGCGCCGGAGCTGGTCAGCAAGAACCGGCGCACCCCGGCGAAAGCCGCGAAGTCGAGCACCCGCCGGGTTCCGCGGTCGACGACGCCGAGCGTTTCGGTCCGGCTCGCTGGCCGCCCCGCCGTGCTCGACGGCGCCGCCGCGTGGATGACGTGGGTGAACGACCGACCCGGCCACGAAAAAGTTCGAACGTCCCCCGCGACGAACGAGAACCGCGGCGGCTCCAGAAGGTGCGCGAAGCGCGCCCGCGCCCGGCCCGGGTCGCGGGTGAGCACCGTCGCCATCACCTCGAGCCGCTCCTTCCAGGCGGCGAACGCGAGCGTCTCCAGAAGCCAACGCCCGAAGAAACCGGTGCCGCCGGTGACGAAGAGACGCGCGCCGCGCAGCGCCTTGAACGCGCCAGCGGCGGCCGCTGCCACTTCCTCGAGGTCGCGGAGCGGAAGACGACTCGGCTGGGGGCCATCAGCCCGCTGGTATCCCGGCCCCGACATGGAGCCGTGATACTTCAACCGCGCCTGGCTTGGCAACGGCGGGCCGCCGACCGGACCCGCTTTGCGCACGAGGCTCGACCTGAGACCGGCGAGCGATGTCTCATACGCTTCCTGGCGAAACTCGAGAGGACTTGCAGAGGCAGGCATGGTTTGAGCCGCGCGCGTCGTCTGAACTTTCGCAAGCAAGCGTAGCGCGGGCCAACGCCCGCAACCCAATCGATCGGACTCGGACCGGCCGTGCCGGCCCTCCGGCCCGGCACGCCAACGAGCGCGATCGCGCCGGGCCCGAGGGCCGGGCACTCCTGTCTTTCAGAAGAGCGGGTTGGGAGTGCGCGAAAGCACCAGCGCTGATCGTCACGACTTTCAGGGACCCCGGACCCTAGCCCTTCGGCCGGCGGAACGCGTCGACCACGGCCTCGACCACCTTGTGGGTCTCTTCTTTGCCGGCCAGCTTGATGAGCTCGTCCTCGTCCAGCCAGGTGCCGTGGCAATGGAAACAACGGTCGACCACGATGCCCCGGAACTTGATCCCGTGCAGCTCGCCGCCGCACTTCGGGCAGCGCATCCAGTGCGCTCGCTTCAGCTCCTCCGCCTCCTGCGCGCCCCGCCGCGCCTCGATCTCCTTCGCCAGGCGGTGCCGTTTCTCGATCTCTTCCCGCGCGAAATACTCGTCTTCCGTCTTCGTCGACTTGGACATCCTTCTCGCTCGCTCATTCTCCCTCGCGCCGGGCGCCTACCGCGAGAGCTCCTTGATGTGCTTGCGAATCTCCGCCGCGTCCTGCCCGTTCGGCGCGGCCTTCAGGTACTCCCGATACCAGCGCAGCGCCTCCTTCTTGTTGCCCTCCATCCGGTACGCTTCCGCCAAGACGCTCATCCCGTCGCTGAAGTGCGGGTTGACCGCCAGCGCCTTCTTGAACATGGCGATCGCCGCGTTGACCTGACTCAAGTTGAAGAGCGCCACGCCCTTGTCGTAGAGCGCGTCGATATTCGCCGGCTGGGCCTCGAGCACCTCTTCGCAGAGCGAGAGCGCCTTGTGATAGCCCCGCAAGGAGCTTCCCGCGAGCAGCTTGTTCGCCTCCTTGATGAGCTCCGCGTCGTGCGAGTTCGCCGCCGCCTTCTGTGCCTCCGCCGCGCTCGCCGCCGCCTCCGCCGCCTTCTGCTCCGCCGCCGCCTGCGCCCTGGCCTTCAGCCAGCCCTTCGCCCCCTCGTGGTCCGGCGCCACCGCCAGAATCGCTTTCATCTCCGCCTGCGCCCCGTCGTCGTCCCCGACCTTCTCCTTGAGTAGCCCCAGCCACCACGCCGCCCGTATGAAGGGCTTGTCCGACTTCACCGTGTCCCCAAGGGCGCGCTCGGCCTCCTGCTGCTTCTGCAGGTTCGCCGACTCCACCTCCCAGTACAGCGCCTTCGACTCCGGGTCCGTCTGCGCCGCCTCTTGCACCCCCGCGAGGACCTGCTGCTCGAGCTTCGCGTCGCCCGCGAGATGCGCGTAGTCGAGCATCGCCCGGCCGGCGAGGGAGCTATCCGGCTCCTCGCTCGCCGCGAGCTTCGCCTCCGCCCCCGCGGTCTTCAGACGCGCCTGCACGTCGCTCATGAGGTCGGCCGCCTGTCTGCCGGCCGCGCGCCCGGCCGCCGTGGCGCTCGCCACCCGCGCATCGACCGCCCCGCCGCCCGGAGCCGGCGTGCCTCCCGCCGCCGCTTGCGCCTTGGCCCGCTCTGCCTGCGCGCCATCCCACTGCGCCTGCGCGCTATCCCGCGCCGCCTCGACCCGGAGCTGCTCCGCCCACGCGCACTCGAGCTGCGCCAGCGCCGCGTGCGCGGCCGGGTAGGGCTTGCCCGCGTCCTTCGCGAGCCCAACCGCCTGCTTGAAGGACGCCTCGGCGTCCGGGAAGCGGGCGATCGTGTCGGTCAGATAACCAGTACGACCGCTCTCGTACGCCTGGACCGCTGCCGCCGGGGGCCGGCGCAGCAGCTCCAGGACCGGCCGGTAGGCGAAGTAGCCGCCCGCGCCCAGCACCACCAGCACCACCACCACCGCCGCCAGCACCCGCCGCCGCTTGGTGTGCGTCTGGAACGCGAGAATCTCCTGGTCCTCGTCGTCGCCGTCGACGACGCTGGGAGACCGCCACTGGCCCACCTGGGACTTGCTCGCGCGGAAGGTCGCGCTCGAGGGCTGCGGGCCCGAATCGGACCCGCTCGTGCGCCGGGCGGCGCTCGAGGGCTGCCGGGCCGGCATCTCCAGCGCTGGCGCCGGCACCGCCGGGTTCTGGCTCCGCACGACTGCCGGCAGCTCCGCCGGAGTCCCGGAGCGCTCCGGCTGGACAGGAGCGGCGGCGGCCCTCACCGGCGGCACGAACGCCTCCGTCGGCCCTGGCGCGAGCGGCGTCGGCAGCCTCAAGGCCGGCGCCGAGGTCAGGGTGGGCGCTTCCGGCTCGGCGAGCCCCTCGTGCTCGTGCCCGCCCCCCGCCGGGGGGCCGAACCGGCCCGCGAACGACTCCTCTTCGGGCGGCAGGAGCTGTGGCGCGACCATCACTTCGGTCGGCTGCTCGTAGGGAGCCGGCCTCGCCGACGCCGGGTGCGACGCGGGCGTCGAGACGCCGGGTGGTGTCTCGGCCGGCGCCCGGGTGGCGACCGGAATCGCCCAGCGGGGGCTGGTGATGGCGCCGTCGGGCTCCCGCGCCGGATGCTGCTGGTGGGCGGCGGCGCCGGCGTAGAGCTGCACCGTCGTCGAGGCCTCCACCGGAGTCGAGGGAATCTCCGCGCCGGTGGGCAGGTGCAGTCCCGCTGGATGGAAGGGCTCACCCAGAGCGGGAGCAGCCGGCGCGGCCGCGACCGGCGGCGGCGGAAAAGCGCGGGCGAGCTCGGGCAGGTCGACCAGGCGGCGCAAGAGGCTGCCCCCGGAAGAGACCTCGTCGCTGGGGAGCAGCCGCCGTTCGGCGATCCACTGGGCGACGGTGGCGAGGTCGGGCGCCACCGCGAGCGGCACGCCCGCCCGGCGCAGCTCCAGCGGACCGGTCGCGGGGGGCCTGGCGCGCAGCACCTTGAAGACGTGGCCGCACGCCGCGCAGCGGACGGTCAGGCCGCCCTCGGGCAGGCGCGACTCGTCGAACTCGTACTCGGCCTGGCAACGCTCGCAACGAATATCCATGAGTCGTTTCTACGGTGGCGTGCCGGCGCGAGAAGGCCGCGCCCGCCGTCCCTCGAGAGCCAAGAGCGCCCGGATCTCCCGCGCAGGGCCTCGCGCTCCTAAAAAGAGCGCCCTGCGCCTTTGAACGCGGGACCATAGCCGGCCTCGCCGGCAAAGCACAAGCGGCGAAGCGCCGGATTTCCCGGGGAATCGGCGGGCGAGCGCTGGAAGTCACGAGGAGTCGACCGTCCGCTGCCCGGCGGCGCCGGTGGCGCCGCTTCGCGAGAGCGGCTCAACCGTAGGCGATAGCGAGGTCGGGGAGGGCGTCGCCGTCGCGCGGCCGGGCCTCTGCGGCGGCGAAGAAGCGCTCGGCGAGCCGGCGAACCTCGGATGCGCCGGAGAGCTGGTTCACCTGGCATCGAAAGGCGGCCGAGCCCTCGAGCCCGCGGGAGTACCAGCCGAAGTGGCGGCGAAACTCCCGGACCGCCGGGAGCTCCCGGCCGACGAAGGCGAGGTGGGCGTCGAAATGGCGCAGGACCAGGGACCGCCGCTCTTCACGGTCAGGGGGAGCGCCGCCGGAAAGCTCGCGGAAGATCCAGGGATTCCCCAGCGCCGCCCGGCCGACCATCACCGCGTCGCAGCCGGTCTCCTCGATCATCGCGCGCGCGCTCGACGGGGAAGCGACGTCGCCGTTGCCGACGACCGGCGTCCGCCTCAGCGCGCGCCTGAGCTTCGCGATCAGCGTCCAGTCGGCGCGGCCCGAGTAGCCTTGCGCGCGCGTGCGCGGGTGGAGCGCGACGAAGGCGACGCCGGCCTCTTCGAGCGCCCCTGCGACCTCGAGGAAGGTCAGATGGCGCGCGTCCCAGCCGCTGCGCAGCTTCGCACTGACCGGCAGCCCTGTCGCCTCCCGGCAGGCCCGGACGATGGCCGCCGCCCGCCCCGGGTCGGCGAGCAGGGCGCTGCCGGCGCCGGACTTCGTCACCTTCGGCACCGGGCAGCCCAGGTTGATGTCGAGCGCGTCCGCTCCTGCGTCTTTCGCCAGGAGCGCCGCCCGGGCCATCGACTCGGGCTCGCCGCCGAAGAGCTGCACGACGAACGGCCGTTCGCTGTCGGCATGGCGCAGGTACTTCGCGGTCCGGGCGGAGGCCCGCACGAGACCAGCAGCGCTCACGAGCTCCGTCGGCGCGAGGCCGGCGCCCAGCTCCCGCGCGAGCACGCGAAAGGGCTCTTCGCTGACGCCGGCCATCGGCGCGAGGAGGAACGGGCTCGAGAGCGACAGCGGGCCGAGCTGCATCGGGTGGCGACTGTAAGAGCGAAGGCGGTCGCTGTCACCGGAAGGGGGATGTCGCCCGCCCTCACCGGGGACCCTGGAAGGGCGCTGGCGCCGGAGCGGCCCCGCCATTTCCCGGTGGTCTCGCGTGTTATGACGCGTCGAGATGACGAACCCCTACGCGCCGCCGCCGGCCGACGAGCCGGTGCCCGTCCCCCAGAACCGCCGCCGCCCTCGGCCCGGGCTGCGCGCCCTGCTCCTCTGGGGCGTCTTGATCGCGCTGTTCATCGCCTTCTACGATCTTCTCGCGCCGGACAAGGCCGGCACCCGGTCCCTCCCCGCGACGCCCTCGCCGGCCGCGTCTAGCCACCCGATACCGCTCCTGCCCTTCTTGATCCCGCTCGCGACGCTCCTCGTCCTCGCCGTCGTGTTTGGGCTCCTCCGGCGCCGGCTCCCGGCCGCCTACCGCTCGTTCCGGCTGGAGGAGATTCCGGCGCCGAAGCCGCCCCCGCCCGACCTGCCGCCGTCGATGGTGCCCGTGACGCTCAGCGGCAGCGGTGCCGGCTACCGGGTGAAGCTGACCTTCGACGACGCCGGCCTCCACTGGCACGCCGCGAAGAAGAGGACCCAGCCGCCGCAGGATCTCGACGTCGGGTGGAACGAGCTGACCGTCTTCCTCCTCCGGCGTCGCGCGCACCCGCTCACCTCCATCGGCCTGTGGGCCGCCATCGTCTCGGCGGGGATGATGTTCGACCCGCCCTTGCGCGCCGCCGCCGCGGTGGTGCTCGGCACCGCCGCCGTCACCGCGGCCCTCGGCCTGCTCCTCTCCGGGGGCCAGCTCGCGTTCGTCACCGAGACCCACCGGCTCACCTTCGTCTCCCGGCAGCTCGACGAGACGACGCGGGTGCTGCTGACGGCCGCGGCGAAGGCGCGCCGCCCGGACGTCGTCGGCCAAGCCCAGGGGGGGATAGCAACGCTCCTGTGGTTCATGTGGGCGCGGCCGTTCGCCTACCTCGGAGACCTGTTCAAGAGCGAGGCGAAGATGCGGGCGGGCACCCAGGCCAACCCGGCGGCGACCGCGGACCAACAGCGCGCGGGCTTCGTCCAGCGGCGGCTCTACGCCCTCTGGACGAGCGGCATCGGCGGCTTTCTGCCGCTGTCGGTCGCCGTCGCGGTCGGGCTCTGGAGCGGCTGGCTGAACGCGCTCGCGGTCTGGTTCCTGGCGACGATGATCGCGTTCGTCTTCGTCGCGCGCTCCGCGGCGCTGCTCGCGCGGCTGAGCGGGATGAAGCTCGTGCGATGACCGCCGGGCCGTTCGTCCTCTTCGGTCCGGCCCACCTCGTGACGCTGGCCGTCATCGCGACGGCGTCGAGCGCGTCGGCGATCGCGGTACGGCGAAATCCGGACCGTCCGCTCGCGACCGCGATCGCCCTCGCGCTCGCGGCGGTGGCGCTCTTCGCTCTGGTCCTCGACGTTCTCGCCGGCGTGCGTGAAGGCCGGCCCTGGACCCGGTGGATGCCGCTCCAGCTCTGCGACGTCGCGGCGCTCCTGGCGGTAGCGGCGCTGGCCGGCAGGAGCCGCCGGGCGGCAGAGCTCCTGTGGTTCTGGGCGATGGCGGGCACCCTGCTCGCCCTCCTCACCCCGGACGTCGCCCGCGGCTTTCCCTCCGAGTCGTTCGTCCTCTTCTTCGCGAAGCACGGCGCGGTGGTGGCGGGCGCGGCGACCGCGACCTTCGGCTTCGGCCTCACGCCGCGAAAGGGCGCCCCGGCGCGGGCATTCGGGTGGACCCTCGCCTTCGCGGCGGCGATCGGCGCTCTCGACTGGACGACGAAGGCGAATTTCTTCTATCTGCGCGCCAAGCCCGCGCGCCCGACGCTGCTCGATTGGCTCGGCCCGTGGCCGCTCTATCTCGTCTCGGTCGCCGCCTCGGCTCTCGCCCTCTTCTGGCTGCTCGACCTGCCGTTCCGGCGCCGCCGTCGCTGATCGGCCGCCGGCCGGCCGCCCCAGAGGCGCTCGCCGGGGGCCCGATTTCGGCGCGACGCGGGGCGTCGAAACGTGCCATTCTCGAACAAGCGAGAGCGGCGCGCTTCCCGAGCCCGAGCAAGGTCCGCCGCCGGGGACGCCGCGAGCGCCGAACGTTTCGAGGAGCTTGGGAGGCCCGAGATGGCCATCGTTTGCGGCGTCGAGCTGAACGAGAACGACGAACCGGTCACCCGAGCGGCGGCCGCGCTCGCCCGGCGGATGCGCGAGGCGCTGGTGCTCGTCCACGTCGGCAAGGAGCTCGAGCGGGCCAAGGCGCGGCTGGACGAAATCGCCCAGCGCCTGAACGCCGCGGGCGTCGAGACCCGCGACCGCCTGGCCGAAGGGGACGTGCTCAAGGCGCTTTCGACGCCCGCGGGCGACGAACGCGTCCACCTCGTCGTCATCGGCGCCGGCGGGCGCCCGGCACTCTTGCAGCGGCTCCTCGGCAGCACCGCCGACCGGGTGGTCGAGGCCTCGACCGTTCCGGTGCTCGTCGTGCGCGACCCGACGCCGTTCGAGGAATGGGCCGCCGCGCGCCGGCGCCTGCGGGTGGCGCTCGCCTTCGACCTGTCGGCGCCCTCGGAGAGCGCGGCCCGATGGACCCGCGCCTTCGCCCGCTTCGGCGCCTGCGAGGTCTCGGTCGTCCATTCGTTCGGCGAGGTGAGTGAGCGCTACCGCTATGGGCTGGGGCTGGAGGTGGACAAGAGCGATCTCGAGAAGCTCGTCACCCGTGACGTGCAGGAGCAGCTCGCCGCCGCGGGGCTCTCGCAGACGAAGCTCGTGGTGCGGGTGAGCGCCGAGCGGACCGGCGAGCAGGTCGCCGCCCTCACCGAAAAGGAGCAGGCGGACCTGGTGGTGGTCGGCACCCACGTGAGGACAGGGGCACGGCTGCCGTGGTCCGGCTCCGTTTCCCATGAGCTCTTGCGCCACGCCTCCTCGTCGGTCGCCTGCATCGCGGCGGAAGCGGCGCCGGCCCGCGAGTTTCCACCGACGCCCCGGACGCGCTTGGTCCTCGTCCCGACCGACCTGGAGCCCCACACCCGGCGCGCGCTCGCCCACGCGTATTCGCTGGTCGAGGAGCACGGCACGGTGGTGCTGCTGCACGTCGTGGACGCCGGCCCTCCGGGACCGCTGCCGGAGAGCGTGAACCCGGAGCACTGGCGCCGCGACGTCACCTCCCGCCTGGAAGCGCTCTTGCCCCTCGACATCGGCAACCGGCCCTGCACCACCCGGCTCGAGGTCGACTCGGGGAAGGACGTGGCGGTCGCGGTGGCGCAGGCGGCCGAGCGGCTGGGGGCCGACCTCGTGTGCCTCGCGGGCCGCTCGCGGGCGCGGCTTTCCCGGGCGGTGGGGCCGAGCGTGGTGCGCGAGCTGTTGGCGGTCGCCCGCCGGCCGGTGGTGGTCCTGCCGCCGGTCGACGAGTAGCCGGCGCGGCAGCCGGCGCTCCGGCTTCTGGTCAGGCCGCGCTTCTAGGTATCATGAAGAAATAATATCTACCCCGATCACGATCTTTCGCTCCCACGACCCAGCTCGGAATGGATCGAACGCTGGCTTTCCGCTTCGCTCAGCGCGGGCCGACGCCCGCAACCCAAGCCGTAGGATGGGTGGCGCGCAGCCCATCGGCGAGCGCCGCCATGATGGGCTTCGCTGCGCGCTGCCCGTCCTACGAGTCGGCGCGCCGCGTCGAGAATCTGCGCGCCGCGCGAGCCTTTCGAGGCTCAGTTGATCAGGTTCTCGGTCCAGCTCCCCTTCTCTTGTTGCACAGCTCGGAATAGATCGGACTCGTGGCGCGGGCGTCCTCGCCGGCGAGCGCCTCGGGATCTGCCCTGCCGGCGGGTATCGCTGGGCTTTCACGGGCGAGGACGCTCGCGCCACGAGCCCTGCTGTGTGGCGTCGAGAATCTGGGCGCGGCTGGAGTGTTCGCGGCTCAGTCGCTCAGGGTGAGCGGTCCAGGGCAGCGCACCTGCCGAGGTCGTTGTTTTCCGGCCACCTACGGCAAGCTGCCGAGCTCGCTCTTCACGCCATCGCCGTACGCGGACAGCTCGATGGTGAAGTCGTTGGCGGAGGAGTTGGCGTTCTTCCCCACTTCCTCCACGAGCCCTCCAGGAACGCTGTCGTTGAGCCACCACTCGATGGTGCCGTTGCCGCTGCCGAAGACGACGTGGCGCGCCTGGAAGGTCCCGGCCGGCGTGGTGAGGGTCTGGATGCCCTGCGTCGCGCCCTTGATCGAGTCCTTCGAGAGGTGCGTCGGCGGCACGTAGTAGGTCTGGTCGGTCAGCGCGAGCTCGTGTCCCGCCTTGTCGTCCGGGAACTTCGCCCGCAACCGCAGCATCTTGCTCTCCTTCTGGTCGAGCAGCGCCTCGAGGACCGTCGTCTGCTTGTTCTGGTCGTCCGAGAACTTCACCTGCCACCACTCGTTGCCGCTCGCGTCGTCGCCGAGGAACGCGCGCTCGAGGGTGCCCGGATGGCCGTCCTTGCTCGTGAGCGAGAAACGGGCGTACTGGCCCGGCTTGTAGGGCACGTCGCTCACCGCGAACCCGCCCGCGCTGAAGGCGTAGTTGAAGATCATGCTCGTGTACATCGCGACGAACTGCGGGCTGCCGAACGCGCCGCCCGGCGCCGTTCCGGCCGGGTAGACGGAGTCCGCGGCCTGGTCACCCATCCGTTGGCCGACGCGGTTGCCGGCGGACGAGGCGGCGCTGTCGAGGGTGTTGTCGACCGCGGTGCTGAGGAGCCAGCAGCCGGAGCTCGGCAAAGCCAGGGCGACGACGATGGCGGTCAGAACGGGACGGGGCATCAACGCTCTCCTTGGTCAAAGAAAAAGGTCGAAGCATCGAACGGAAGAGCCCGAGCCTACGACCGACCCGCGCCATCGTCAAACTCTCGCGGGGATCGCGGGAACGGGACGCGCGCTCCGACTCGACGACCTGACGTCTTCATCCCTCGCCGCGCGGCCACGCTGCACCGGACTGCCGCGGGCCGTAAACGCCTTCGCCGTCGGCCAGCGGACCTGGCGGCGCTCGTCGCCGGTGCGTACGTTCGCACTCCGGCCGGGGGCTCGCGAAGGGCTTGGCGCGTCGGCGCTGGGAGCGCCTCTTTCCGCGCAAGCTGTGCTAGGAACCGCGTCGCTTTCGAAGCCTTGCTGGATGGACGCTTGAGATGAACCGTACGACGCCGTTCGTTTTCGCCGCGCTCCTGGCCGCGCTCGCTCTGTCCCGGGCCGCTCGGGCACAGGCCGTGGTCGAGCTCGACCGCCCCCGCTCGGTCGGGATCGAGCTGCCCCCGACCAACACCGCCATCGAGAGCTCGCCGTTCTCCCTCGTGCTCAATCCGGCCGGGCTGGTGCTCGGCCCGGGCGGTCTCGCCTACCTGCACGAGGACGACGACCCGGCGCTGAAGAATGCCCGCCGGGGGGATGCGCTGTTCCTCTCCCTGGGGGGCCTCAGGGAGGGCGAGACCGCTTCCGCCGCCCTCGGCCTCTCGCTGGAGTGGCTGCGGCCGCGGGCCGCCTGTACCGCGGCCGACCCCTGTTGGCGGCGGACCACCCTCGGGCTCGCGTTCGGGACGCCGGCGCTCGCCTTCGGCCTCGACTACCACTGGTACCAGAGCGCCGAGAGCACCTCGGTCGACCAGCTCGGCACCCTCGATCTCGGGGTGGTCGCGCGCCCGGCGAAATGGCTGTCGCTCGCCGGGACCGCTCTCGCCATCAACGCGCCGCAGAACCTGTCGCGCGTCGGCGTCTTGGCGCTGGCGCTGCGGCCGTTCGGGCCGAAGCTGACGCTCGGCGCCGAATACTGGTTCGACGGAAGAGACGGCTTCACCCATGGCCAGCTCGCCTACGACCTGGGGGTGCGCCTGTTCGGGCTCGACCTGGTCGGGAACCTCGCCCACGACGTGCAGCCGGTTTCGGGGAAGGCCCGGGTGGCGCTGGAGGTGGCGCTGCGGGGCGGGTTCGGCGACGTCGGCGTCACCGCGGGCGGCGGCGGCCTCGTCGCGGGCGGGAACGGCTCCACCGTCGACGTCGGCGCCGAGGCGCGCTTCGCGCACGGGCCGTATCTCTTCGGCGCGCCCAAGGTGCAGGAGACCCTCGACCTGAGCGAGGCGCTCGCCGGGCCGAGCCGGCTGATGAAGCTCTTCTTCCCCTCGCGCGGGCTCGACCCGTACCTGAAGCTCGTCCTGCGGCTCCAGCGGCTGGAAAACGATCCGGCGCTCGACACGCTGGTCGTGAAGATCGACGGCACGGGGGGTTTGAGCTTCGGACGGGCGGAGGAGCTGCGGGGCCTCTTCGCGGCCTTGCGCGCGCACGGCAAGCACGTCGTGGCCTGGCTCTCGGGCGGCGGCGACACCGCCTACTACCTCGCCTGCGCGGCGGACCGCATCTACGCGGCGCCCCAGGCGCTGTTCGAGATCAACGGGCTGTCGATCTCCGAGATCTATCTCAAGGGCCTGCTGGACAAGATCGGGGCGCGGCCGGAGTTCGTCAAGATCGGGAAGTACAAGAGCGCTCCCGAGGAGTTCACGAACGAAGCGGCGAGCGGACCGGCGGCATTGCAGGTGAACGCGATGCTCGACGACCTCTCGAAGCGCTACGTCGCCGCCATCGGCCGCTCGCGCCACCTGCCGACGGACGTCGTCCAGAAGGCGCTCGACCGGGGTCTCTTCGTCGCCGAGGAGGGCGTCAAGCTCGGCTTCTTCGACGGCGTCGCGGCGCCGGGCGAAGAGCTCGACGACGAGGTGACGAAGCTCGCCGGCCGCCGCCTGCCCGAGGAGGATCTCGGCCCTGCTTCCGCCGAACCGGAACGCTGGGGGAGCGTCCCGGCGATCGCGCTCGTCGAGGTCGACGGCGACATCGTCGGGGGCGACGAGCCGGGCTTCGCCGCCGCCGACCGCATCGTCCGCGAGGTCCGCGCCGCCGCGCGCGACTCGAGCGTGCGCGCCATCGTCCTTCGGGTCGAGAGCCCCGGGGGCGACGTCGCCGCGAGCGAGCTCATCTACCGGGCGGTGCGCCGGGCGGCGAAGAAGAAGCCGGTCATCGCGAGCTTCGGTGACGTCGCCGCGAGCGGTGGTTACTATGTCGGCGTCGCCGCGGACCGCATCGTCGCCGAGCCCTCGACGATCACCGGGTCCATCGGCGTCTTCGCGGGCAAGGCCGACCTCTCGGGGCTCTTCGCGAAGATCGGGGTCTCTGTCCAGACGTTCGAGCGCGGCGCTCACGCGGACATCTTCACCCTCGCCCGCCCCTGGACCCCGGAGGAAACGAAGGTCGTGCAGGCGGCGGTGCAGAGCTTCTACGAGACCTTCTTGCGGCACGTCGCCCGAGGCCGGAAGATGTCGGTGCAACAGGTCGACGGCCTCGCGCGCGGGCGGGTGTGGACGGGCGCGCAGGCGAAGGCGAAGGGGCTCGTCGACCAGCTCGGCGGGCTGTTCGACGCGCTCAGCCTCGCGAGGCGAGCGGCAGGGCTTTCGGAAGGCGCCGTGGTGACCGTGACCGGCGCGCCGGGCCTGTTCTCGCTGCCGCCTCTGGCGCGGCCCACTCGCCCGCAGGCGCCCGGAACGGTCGGCGCGACCGCCCTGAGCGCGTTCGAGCTGCTCGCGGCGGGCGCGGAGGCGGACCCGGCCCTGGTCGCCCGGGCACGCCCGCTGGTCGAGGCGCTCCTCGTCGGGCGGCCGCTGGCGCTGGCGGTGGACCTGCCACGACCGAGGTAGACGGCAGCGCTCCAGGAGGACGAGCCGCGGCGCCGAGGCGGTGGGGCGAACAGCAAGGAGCGCGCCCGGGACGCTCTTCGGCCAGGCGAGCGGCAAGGGGGGCGGGCGACGAGCGTTCAGAGCCCTCTCGAGGACTCGGCGCCCTCCGGGAACGCGGTCGGAATCGCCTTCAGGCCGAGAAGACTCTCTAGGAGCGCGTCGCTTTCGAAGGGCAGTGGATGGCGCGGCAGCTTCTCATCGTCGAGGACAACGACGGGGTCGCGCACCTCCTGGAAGAGATCGCGAGCGAGCTCGGGGTGACGGCGACGCGCGCCCGCGGCGGGACCGAGGCGATCGCAAAGCTCTCCCCCCTTCCCGACGCCGTGGTGTGCGACCTGGTTCTCGGGGAGCTGGACGGCTTCTCGGTGGCGAAGGCGCTGCGGGCCCTGCCGGGAGGAGAAGCGGTGCCGCTCATCGTCATCAGCGGCGTCTACCGGCAGCTTCCGCCCCCGTTCGTCGAGGCGACCCGTCCCTTTTTCCTCGCGAAGCCGTTCGAGCATGCGCGCTTACGGGAAGCGCTGGAGGAGGGCTGGAAGCGCCAGGACCAGGCCCAGGGCCTGCTGCGCGGGCGGTTTCTCAGTCGGTCACCGGCAGCGCTCCTGGTCGACCTGTTCCGGGAGAAGCGGACGGGCATCCTCGAGGTCACCCTGGGCGAAATCAAGCGGCGGCTCTTCGTCCACGCGGGGCAGATCCGCTTCGGCCAGTCGAACGTGAAGACCGAGAGCGCGGGCGGTCTCGCGATGGCCGCCCATCAGCTCGATGAGGGCACCTTCGAGCGGGTGGTCCAGCACGCGAGGGCGCACCGGGTGCCGCTCTGGGAAGCGCTCTCGACCGCCGGCGGGATGCCGGCGTCCGAGGCGCAGGCGTGGCTTTCGGCCCAGACCGCGGCGGTCGCGGCCGGGGTGCTCTCGATGCTCGGCGCCGAGTGGGTGCTCTCGGCCGCCGAGGTGGGAGCGCAACCGGACACCCCCCGCCATCCGATCGTCGCCATCGTCGAGGCGGCGAAGAGCGAGGCGCCGGCCGACGCCCGCGAGGCGTTGCTCAAGCGCTCCGAGGCGACGGTGGAGAGGACGGACCTTCTCGACCAGACGCTGTTCCTCGTGCGCGCCGCCTGGCCGCAGGAGGCATTCACCCCTCTCGTCCAGAAGCAGCAGCCGCTCTCGGACCTCCTCGCCCGGACGAGGACGGAGGACCTGCCGCTCGCCTGGGCGCTCGTGGACGGCGGACTGCTGCGGCTCAGCCAGCCGGCGCCATCGGCGTCCGAGCAGGCGGCGGCGCCGGCCACCCAAGACGAGGACCGGGGTCGGACGTTCACCGAGCCGGAGCAGGCGGCGCGGGCGGCCATCTTTTCCGAGCGCGAGCGGACCAAGTCGTTTAATCACTACGAGCTGTTCGGGGTGTCGCCCCAGGCGCCGGTCGAGGAAGTGCGGCGAGCCTACCTGGAACGCGTGCGCCGGTACCACTCGGACCGCTACGCCGGCCTCTCTCTGGGCAGCGCCGCCCGCGCGCTCGAGGAGCTGTTCCAGCGGGCGAACGAGGCGATGGACACCCTCGGTGACGGGGAGCGCCGGGCCGAGTACGACATCCTGCTCGCGCGGCAGGCCGCGGGGCTGCCCACCGACGTGGGGGCGATTCTCGCGGCGGAGCAGGTGTTCCAGACAGGGGTAGCGCTCCTGAAGAGTGGCAAGGCTGCCGAAGCTTTGGAGCGATTTCGGGAGGCGGTCGGGCTGAACCCGGCCGAGGCGGAATTTCACGCCTATCTCGGATACGCGCTCTGGCGCGCCCAGGGGCCCGAGGCGGCCGACCGGGCCCGCGCCGGCCTCGACCAGGCTCGGGAAGGGGCGCCGCGCTCGGTCAACGTGGCCGTGCTCGGCGGCTTGTTCCGCCGCGACCTGGGCGACCGCGAGGGGGCGCGCCAGGAATTCGAGCGGGCGCTCGAGCTCGACCCGAAGAACGAGGAGGCGGCGCGGGAGCTCAGGCACCTTGGCCAGCAGGAGAAACGCGGCCGCTCGCTCTTCGGCCGGCTCTTCAGGCGATGAACCCCAAACCAGAGGGCCCGCGTGGCGCGAGGCCCATCGAGAAACAGGCGAATGCCCGACCGGACGATTGAGACCACAGGTGAGCCGATGCCGGAATCCCCCGCCCCCGCGATGGCCGAGGCGATCCAGGAGCCCTTCCTGGAGCCGGAAAGCGATCTCCCCAGGAAACGCCGCGGCGCCCAGGCCCTGGGCGAGGCGAACGGCGAGGGGGCGCAAGGCAAGAAGCCGCCCCGCCGCCGCCGTAGCCGCGTCGGCTCCGCGCTCGGAGAGGGCGCCGGCGGGGTCGAACCCGACGGTGCCGCGCCGGGCGCGCTCGCGAGCGACCCGGCCGCTCCTCCGAACGCCGGCGATGTGGTGAGCGAGAGCGCTATCGGACAGAAGAAGCGGACCCGAAGGGCACGGAAGCCGGCGGAACCGAGGGAAGCGGCGACGCCCGCGGCCGGGGCGACGCTGGAAGCGGCAGCGCCGCCGGTCGCCGGCGTCACCGAGCCGCCCCCGGCCGCGGTGCCGGTTTCAGGCGCGCCCGCGCCGGAGCTGGCGCTGGGGAGCCCGGGCAGCGGCGCCGCGGCGCCGGCGGGCTCGAACCGGTCGGGGGAGCCGCGGCCCCGGGGGCCCAAGCACGGTCACCGGGAGGGCCCCCCCCCAGGGGGAGCGCAGCGGCAGCCCGGTCAGCCGGGACAGGGTCGCCGCCGCCGGCGCCGGCGCGGCCGCGGGGGTGGCGGAGGCGGGCAGTTGCTCGCAGGGCAGGCGCTGAACCCGCAGCTCGAGGCGCAGCTCCAGTCGTTCAGCGGCGTGCTCGAGCTCGACGACAGGGGGTTCGGGAAGCTGCGCCGGGTCGACCGCAACTTCCACCCGACCGACCAGGACCCGGAGGTGCCCAAGCAGCTCGTCGATCGCCACCGGCTGCGGCCCGGGGTGCTGGTGGAGGGGCAGGTCCTCGTGCGGGGCGGCAAGCCCACCGTGTTGCGGGTCGACCGGGTCGAGGGCGTCCCGCCGGAGGAGGCGGCCAACCGGCTCGCGTTCCAGAACCTGACCGTGGTCGACCCCGACCGGCGCATCCAGCTCGAGACGACGAGCGGGGAGCTGTTGACCCGCGTCATCGACATCATCACCCCCGTCGGGTTCGGCCAGCGCGGCCTCATCGTCGCGGCGCCGAAGACCGGCAAGACCATCATCTTGCAGAAGATGGCGAAGGCGGTCCTGACCAACCATCCGAAGGCGCACCTGATGGTGCTGCTCATCGACGAGCGGCCGGAGGAGGTGACCGACTTTCGCCGTTCGGTCGGGGCGGACGTGTTCGCCTCCAGCTCCGACCGGCCGGCGGACGAACACCTGGCCCTCGCGGAGATCGTGATGGAGCGGGCGCGGCGGCTGGTGGAGGACGGCGAGGACGTGGTGGTGCTGCTCGACTCGATCACCCGCCTCGCCCGGGCCTACAACAAGGAGATCGAGAGCTCCGGCCGGACGATGTCGGGCGGCGTCGACAGCCGGGCGCTGGAAAAGCCCAAGCGCATCTTCGGCGCCGCGCGCAACACCGAGGAGGCCGGGAGCTTGACCATCATCGGCACCGCGCTCATCGACACCGGTAGCCGCATGGACGAGGTGATCTTCGAGGAGTTCAAGGGCACCGGGAACATGGAGCTCGTGCTCGACCGGCAGCTCGCCGATCGGCGCCTGTGGCCGGCGATCAACGTCAACAACTCCGGCACCCGCAAGGAAGAGAAGCTCTTCTCCGTCCACGAGAACGAGAAGATTCGCAAGCTCAGGGCCTACCTGTCCTCGCAGCGGCCGGTCGAGGCGATGGAGAAGCTGCTCCAACGCCTGAAAGACTTCCGGTCCAACGCGGAGTTCTTCGAAGCCCTGTAGCGCCCTCGGACGACGGTAACGGCGCCGATCTGCTCGTCTGGTTGACGCGCGTCGGAGTCGCTGACCCAGTGCGCCGCTCCCTTCCTGACCCGCGGACGCCGCCGCCTGATCCGTACCCCGACCGTCAGGGAGCGGCGCGCCAGCATGGCGGGCAATTGCGTCGACCCGACAAACAGCCGGTGCCGATTCCCGGCCGGGTGACTTTCGACGGGAACCGGCCCCGGTCTTCGCTGGTCGCTCCGCCGGAGGCGAGGCCACCGACCGGCACCCCGGGCGACCCGCCGGGGAGCCTTTTCGAAACGAAAATCGCGTCCGGCAGTTTAGTGCGGGTCGGCGAGTGAAAGCCGATGGACATGCACTATACTGCCGCCCGCGAATCGCACCCGGGAAAGAGAGCCCCTGGGGCCGCCGCCGGTCGCCGCGCCGTCGTGCGGGTTCTGGGCTGGCGGTGGGACGCGCCCGTCCGCTGGCGGGGACGGCCGCTCGCGCCCGCCTGCTCGCGCGTGTACGCTTCCCGCCGGTGAATGCGCGGGTTCTCATTCCCACGAGAAGCGAGCCGTGGAGGGCACGCGGGCGAGGGCGACGGAGCGCCGGGGCGGCGGCGCTGGTCGCGGGGGCGCTCGCGGGCTGCGCGATTCTGCAGGGGCCGCCGGAGGTGACGCCGCCCGAGGCGCCGACGGTCCGCGTCCTGCGCTTCATGCCGCCGGACGAGCAGGACCAACTCTTTTCCCAGAAGGCGCGTTTTCTGCCGGGCGACTGGCTCGACCGTCTCGTGTGCCCGGTCGGAGACCAGCCCGGATGGCGGCTCCTGAGCCATGAGGGGCTCGTCGCGCGCTATCGAGTGGCGTGTCCGGGAAGCAAGGCCCTCTTCGTCCAGCTCGATTTCGCGCGCGCGCCTCCTGCGGCACCGGTGCCGCTCAGGCTCGCCGATGCCGCCGGGTTTCCGAAGTACCGCGAGGCGATGGTCGACCTCGCGCACCAGCACCCGAAGGCGGCGCTCCAGGCGATCGATCGGGCCCGTGAGCTCTCGCCGCAGGAGCCGCTCTACCAGCGCCAGCGGGTCTACCTCCTCTACGCGGCCGGTCGCCTTCCCGAGGCGATCGTCGAGGCGGACGCGCTCTTGCGCGCCCAACCGAACGCGCTGCTCTACAAGTACCGGGCGCTCGCCGCCCGCGACCTCGGCTTGAAGGAGGAGGTCCTGGCGAGCGTCGAGGGGGTCTTGCGCACCTGTCCGAGAGCGCACCCGCTCTACGCGGACGCGCTGTGCGCGAAGGGGATGTACCTGTCGGCCGAGCACCAGCCGCATGGGGAGGCGATCATGGTTGCGGCGTGCCGGCTCAAGGACCAGTCGTGCTGCGCGCAGCTCGAGGCGCTCCGGGCCGAGCGGGCGAAGGCGGCGGCCAGAGCGCTGCAGATGGCGAACGACCTCGCGGCGTCGCGCGCGCTTCGGGTGCGGGTCGTCCCGCGCGAGGAGGCGAAGTCCAAGCCCTCCCAGCCGGGCACGCCCGGCCCGGCGCAGGCGAAGCCGACCCGATCCCAGGACCCGAACCCGTAGCTTGGCCTCCGTTCTTGCGGGCTGTTTCCGCGCCCTCGGTGCCATCAGCCCCCAAGGACGAGGAGCGCGGGGGAGGGATGGGGCCGGCGCCGGGCCCAGGTTCACTCGTCGGCGGGGTCGGTCTTGGGCGCGCGCCCATAGAGGCGGGCGAGCTCCTCGAGGCGAGCGGCAGCGCTTTCGGGCACCTCGGCCCAGGAGAAGCGCCAGTCCCAGTTTCCGCGGGCGAGGCCGGGGCGGTTCATCCGCGCCTCGCTCCCGAGGCCGAGCACGTCCTGGAAGGGCACCACCGCGACGTCGGCCACCGACTGGTACGCGAGGCGGATGAAGTCCCAGGCGATGTCGTGGCCGTCGGTGGCGAGGTAGCGCCGCGCGAAATCCCGCTCGGCTTCCGGCGCCTCATCGAACCACCCGCGGGTCGTGTCGTTGTCGTGGGTGCCGGTGTAGACGACCGCGTTGCGCTCGAAATTGTGCGGCAGGAACGGGTTCGTCGCGTCGCTGCCGAAGGCGAACTGCAGCACTTTCATCCCAGGAAAGCGGAACCGGTCCCGTAGAGCGGTGACGTCGGGGGTGATGACGCCCAAGTCCTCGGCGACGATCGGCAGCGGCCCCAGCTCGCGTGCGAGGGCGAGGAAGAGCGCTTCCCCAGGGCCTGCGGCCCAACGGCCGCGGACGGCGGTCTTTTCCGCCGCGGGAATCTCCCAGTAGCCGGCGAAGCCGCGGAAGTGGTCGAGCCGCACGACGTCGACCAGATCGAGCAGCGCGCGGAGGCGGTCGACCCACCAGGCGAAGCCCGTCTGGGCGAGCTTATCCCAGCGATAGAGAGGGTTGCCCCAGCGCTGGCCGGTGGCGCTGAAGTAGTCCGGCGGCACCCCCGCGACCACCGTCGGCCGGCGCGCCTCGTCGAGGAAGAAGAGCTCCTGGTGTGCCCAGACGTCCGCCGAATGGAAGGCGACGAAGATGGGCGCGTCGCCGATGAGACGAATGCCTTTCGCGCGCGCGGCCTCGCGCAGGCGCGACCACTGCTCGAAGAAGACCCACTGCGCGAATCGATGGCGGCGGACGGCGCCGGCGTGGCTCTCCCGCGCACGCTCCAGGGCAGCGCTCTCCCGGTGCGCGAGCGGTTTCTCCCAGCTCGTCCATTCGGCGCCGTCGTGCGTCTCGTTCAGGGCCATGAAGAGGGCGAAGTCTTCGAGCCACGCCGCTTGCTTCTCGCAGAAACGTTGGTAGGCGGCCCGGTCGGTCGGATCGGCGTGGGCGAAGAAGGCGTCGGCCGCGCGGCGGAGGAGCGGGGTCCTCAAGCCGCCCGAGCGGCCGAAGTCGAGCCGTCCGTCGGGCAGGTCGGTCGCCGCCGGCATCTGCGAGGACGCGAGCCAGCCGCGGTCGACCAGCGCCGAGACGTCGATCAGCATCGGGTTGCCGGCGAAGGCCGAGAGGCTCGAGTAGGGAGAGGAGCCGTAGCCGACCGGCGATAGCGGAAGCATCTGCCAGTAGCGCTGCCGGGTGGCGGCGAGCCAGTCGAGGAACCGATGGGCCTCGGCGCCGAGGTCGCCCGAGCCGTGCGGTCCCGGAAGGGACGTGGGGTGCAACAGGATGCCGCCGCCGCGCGAAAGAGCCATCGCTCGCCTCCTGACGGGCGCGTGGTTCTGGCAGAACACGGGGCCGAAGGGAAGGGCGAAAGCGGTCGGCTCCGGGCCGATGCCGTTTCTTGCGCCCGTTCGCACCGTTTCGGCATGAGCGAGCCACGGACGACGGCCAAGCGGATTCATCGGGTGCTGCCGGACGTGTGGCGCTGGCACGTGGCGGACGATCGCATCGGCGGCAGCGAATCGGACGCCTACGCGGTCGTCGAGGAGGGCCGCGTGGTGTTGATCGACCCGCTGCCGGTCGACGAGGTGCCGCTCAAGGCGCTCGGCCCGATCGAAGCGATCGTGCTGACCGCGTCTTGCCACCAGCGCTCCTCGTGGCGCTTTCGCCGGGCGTTCTCGGTGCCGGTCTACGCTCCCGAAAGCGCGCAGGGGCTCGACGAGGAGCCGGACCACTCCTACACAGGGGGAGACCTCCTGCCCGGCGGGCTGATCGCCTTTCACGCGCCGGGACCGACCGAGGCGATGTACGTCCTGTGGAAGAGCCGGCCGGTCAGCGTCGTGTTCCTCGCGGACGTGCTGATGCACGACGGCTCCGGCGTGCCCGGGTTCGTTCCCGGCGAATACCAGGACGAGCCCGGGCGGACGCGGGCGAGCGTGCGCCGCATCCTCGCGGACCTGCCGGTGACCGCACTGTGCTTCGAGCACGGTCCGCCGATCCTCGAAGGCGCGAGGCAGGCGCTCACGCGGGCGCTGGAAGAGGATTCGGAGATGCCTGCGCAACCACCGCAAGCGTAGCCGGGCGGCCGACAGGCGGCAGGCCAGCGCGAGAGGCCGGCGATCCTCGGGGGGCGGCGTTTCGGCTCGCGCTCACGCGCCCGAGCGCCTGGTCCAAGTGCGCCGAAGCATAGACGCTCCCGAAAACATCGAGGAGCTGCCTATCGGGTGACCGCACCCAGCCGCGTGGGCAACGCCGATCATCCCGAGACGTCATCAGCCGATGCCTCAGCATGTGCGACACGGGGACATCGAGTCGCAACGCGGTCGTCCCGTCCGCCGTGGGGTGCCGGGCATCTTGGCCGGTCGGGCGGGACGCCATCGATCCCTGCGCTCCGTGAAGCGTCCCCCCGATTTTCAGTACAGCGCAGTCGGGGGCCGAGCGCGGTGCCGCCCCAACCGCCCGTCCATCGTCCTTCGACTGGCGCTCAGGATGACCGCTCAGGAGGAGCGGTCGGGAACTCGGGCGAGATGCGGACAACCCGATAAGCAAACCTCAAGGATTCGCGGGGTTGCGTGGTAGGCCCGATTGGTTTCGAACCAACGACCTCTTCCGTGTCAAGGTGACCGGAAACCGTCCAGCCGATCCCAGCCTTTCACAAACCGCTGTAAATCAAGCTTGTTCCGAGAGCCCGTCCGTCCAGCCTTCCCAGAGAGTTGCACCCTTTTCGTCTCCGTTTGCTACCCGGTTTGCTACCCGGCCGGCACGCGCGAAGCCTGGCACCGCCGGGGGAATCGGCACGCGCGATCGGCTGCTTGGCGTGCGCGAAGTGGCGGTGCTCCTGGGGGTCAGCACCGCTACCGTCTACTCGCTGGTCGAGCGCGGGGAGATCGCGAACTGCCGTGTTTCGCAGGCGATCCGCTTCCGCCGCGAGGACGTGAGGGCCTACCTCCGGGCCTCGAAGGGGGCGGGTAGCAAGAAAAGGAACCGCCCAAGGTGATGCGCGATTCGTCCGATGCCGAACAGGTCCACCGGCCCTCGCGTCGGGGCCGCACGACGGCGGCGGCATGGGGCCGCCGCCTGACCCACACGACCAGGAGCACGCCATGAAGAGCAGCACCGCTTACGTGAAGCACGACAAGTTCAAGCTGGGGTTCGGCGGCTGCAAGGCACCGGAGAAGCTGGTGCCCATCTGGTTGCCGGTAGCGTCGCTGCCCACCGTGCCGCCCGGGTTGCCCAAGGTGCGGCGCCCGAAGGGAACGGTGGCGAATCAGTAGTACCGGAGCGTTACTGGGTGGCGGGTGCGTTGCCAGTGATCGGCGGCGCACCCGCCACCCTGTCTCGTGTCGCCCCTGGGCTTGGCGGGCGTCGGCCGGGCAAGAGACAGCCTGGCCGTCCGTTGGTGCCTTTTCTGCTGGGTGGGTTGCGGATGGCCAGTTGGCACGGTATGAATTCTTCAGGAGGTTTCGTCCGGTGAGCGCGAAAGCACAGCCGGCGCTTGAACCAGGGCGGGTGTACCGCACGCGGGAACTCGCGGCCTGGAGTCGGAACGCCACTCGCCTCGCCCGCCGGCTGGTGCGCGAGGGGAAGCTCGTGCCCCTGCGGCACGGGCTGTTTGCGTCGCCGCGCCTGAGCCGGTTCGGAGCGGTGCCGCCGAGCGACGAGGAACTGCTTCGCGTCTTTCTCGACGGCGCGCCCTTCGTGTACTCCGGCCCCGACCGGTGGAACGCGCTAGGTCTCGGGACGACGGCGCTCTTTGCGTTCCCGCTCGTGTACAACACGAAGCGGTCGGGCCTTTTTACGTTCGGCCGGCAGCGGTACCGCCTGCGTCGGGTGCGCTTTCCACCCCGGCCGACCCCCGAGTGGTACGTGATCGACCTCATCGAACACGCGGATGAAGCCGGCGTCGACGTCCAGGAGGTCGAGATGGCTCTCGTCTATCGCATGGCCGAAGCCCAGTTCGACCGCTCGCGGCTCTCGGCGATGGCCAAGGAGTACGGCTCCCGAGCCACGCAGGCGCTCGTGGATCGGGCGCTTGCGGCCGAAGGCTCGTGATGTTCCCCCACGAGTCGCCGGAGTTCCCGTATGATGAGCACGCCATGGGGCAAGATGAACTTCTCCAATGCACCCACCTCTTGATCGTCGCCACGCGCAGCGAGCAGGAACAGCTCGCCCGCGCCGCCACCGACCTTGGCCTCCCGTTTGCGGAGCGCAAGGGTCGGACGACCACGTACTTCGACCTGGGGGCGGCCGGCCCCGGTCGCGTACTCGCCCTGCGGACGGCGGAGGGACCGTTCAGCTTCGGCGGGTCGGCGGCCCAGGCCATATACTCCCGTCTCGAAACCCAGGCCGTGGGCGGCATGATCGGGGTCGGCACGTGCTTCGGCGTCGACCGCGCGACTCAGGCGGTCGGGGACGTGATCGTCTCGTCCGCCCTCGTTCCGTACGACAACCGCAACGTGCTCTCCGACGGCCTGCTCCCACGCTTCCGCTACCATCGCGTGACGCGCCACCCGGCCAAGGCCTCGCTGCGCGCGATGCTCGAACGCTCGCGCGACGCTGACGCGCGCGATTTCAAGGTCCATTTCGGGGCGCTGCTCTCCGGCGGCAGCCACATCGCCTGCCGCAGCTACCGCGACCACCTCGTGAGTATGCTGACCAAGGTGGCGGAGGACACCATCGTCGGCGGCGAGATGGAAGGCGTGGGGCTGCTCGGGCTCTCAGCGCGGGATCGGCCTGAATGGGTGGTCGTGAAGGGCATCAGCGACTTCGCGGACGAGGATCGCGCCACGGATGCGCCGGCGCACCGCGAGCGCGCCAGCTATCATGCCGCTCGGTTCGTGCTCGAGGCGCTCCAAGCGGAGCGCTCGCGCGTGGCGCAGGAGGCAAGCCCATGATGACGAGCCTGTCGCACTACTTCGGAAACAAGGCGGCACCGGAGCTCCACCCGAAGGCCCGCTTCTGGCGCAGCCTCCTGGAGAGCGGCCGGGCCGCGAAGGCCGTGTGCGAGTTCCGCCGCCCGTGGCAGGGACTCGGCTTCGCGCCGGCCAAGCTGTACGTGTCCTTCTTTGACGAGCACGGCCACGAGATTTTGTCTCCCGACGAGGTGGACTGGGATCCCGAGCTGGACGCGGAGCTCGTGACGCTTGGTGTGCCCGCCCGGACACCCGAAAACGAGGCCGAACGCACCGGGATGATGCTCGGCCGTCGGTTCGTGCAGCTCCAGGCCGAGTTCGGCGACGGGTATTTCAACGCCGTGCTCGTCGAGCAACTTCGCGAGAAAGGCTTCGCGGCCCAGCCCGCCGTCGCGGCGAAGCTCAACGCCATCCATGAGAACGCCCCGAGCCACGACGGCCACCTGTATGCGTCCTGTGTCGAGGCGATCGATGGCGTGCTCCGGTCGCGCGCCCAGGCGTTGACGGTGAATCTGCACTACGATCCCGAGAAAGCCGCCGCGATCCTCGCCGACGCGATGGCCTACTTCCTCGACGAGGAGTACTCGATCACGTCGCGCAAGACGCTCGGATTTACGTGACCGATGATGGGCGGCTCACGATGCCACACGTGCCCTGCGCGTGGCCCTGGTGCAGGGAGGGCAGGGGCGCACCCGATCACGGCGTGGGCGCTGTGTCGTCCCGTCTTTTGATGTAGCGTCGCCCCTCGTACGCTGGCAGGTGAAAAGGGCACTTGGCTTCGCAATTCTCACGATCGAAGCTAGAGTACAAGCGTTGCCGGAGCGGTCAGGCATCGACAGGCGGTGCCTGCTACTTCCGGGGCGTTGCCCTTTCACAACCAACTATGGCCTGCACTCCCGCCCGTTCGGCAGCCCCGTCCCCGCATCTCTTGCGCGTGGGCGAGGTTGCGGCGTGGCTCCACGTGTCCGCCTCCACTGTCCGGCGCCTCACGGTCGCCCGCGAGCTTCGAATGCTCCGGGTGGGCGGCTTGATCCGGTACACACCGGAGGACGTGGAAGCGTTCCTCGCGCGAGCCCGCGATGGAGGGAGAGCACCAGACCCACGAGACCTATGAGCGCACGCAAGTTCCGAAACACCTGGTGGGTGGACGTCACCTTGGGCGTCACCCGCTATCGCAAGCGCTCCCCCGTGAACACGCAAGAAGGTGCGGAAGCCTTCGAGCGCCGGCTTCGCGATGCCCATGCCCTCGGGGAGGACGTGGAGAAGCTCTTCGAGCAACCCCAACGTTCGATCATCCGTCCACGCGGCCCGACCTTCGCCGAGTTTTCGGCCCGCTGGTTCGAGACGTACGTCAAGGTCAACAACAAACCGTCGGAGCAACAGGCGAAGACCGCCGCTCTCCGGCTACACCTTCTTCCCGCGTTTGGCCCGAAGCAGCTTGCAGACATTTCTACCCTTGCCGTTGAGGACTTCAAAGCGGAGGCGCACACGAAAGGACTCTCGCCCAAGACCATCAACAACATCCTGAGCATCCTCCAGAAATGTCTTCGCTGCGCTGTCGAGTGGGGAGACCTTGCGAGCCTGCCGCGCATTCGACCGCTCAAGACGAACGTGCCGGGCTTCGACTTCCTCTCAGCGGACGAAGGAAACAAGCTTGTCGAGGCATGTCCGAACGAACGCATCCGCGCCCAGGTCCTCCTGGCGCTGCGCACCGGCATGCGCATCGGCGAAATCCTTGGACTTGAGTGGCAACACGTGGACCTTGAGCACCGCCTCATCACCGTCAAGCAATCGCTCGTCAAAGGCATCCTCGGTTCGCCGAAGAGCGGCCGTCCCCGGTACATCCCGCTCACCGATGAAGTCATGGCGGCTCTCGCGGCCCTGCGCGGCTGCACCGGCTACGTGTTCCGCGTCCGCGGCGGGCACCCCCGCACGTACGAGATGGCGTACAAGGCGCTGCGCGGCGTCTGCGACTGCGCCGGCATCCGGCGCATCGGGTGGCACGTCCTGCGGCACTCCTTCGCGTCGCAGCTTGCCGGAGCATCGGTGCCGATGCCGGCGGTCCAGCAGCTCCTCGGGCACTCGACCATCAACATGACGATGCGCTACGCCCACGTGGCTCCATCCATCCTTCGCGATGCCGTTTCCGTCCTCGATCGGATCGCCCAGGAAGCCCGTCTACGGCAACACTTACGGCAACACTCGCCGATTTCCGTCCCTGCCTGAGACACCCGACAAGGGTTTGAAGGCTCCGAGTTCTCCGCTTCGCACACACAAAAATCCCGACCATCGACTGGTCAGGATCTCTGTGGTGCGGACGGAGGGATTTGAACAGTACTAGGTACAACTACGAAGATTCGCAGAGCACTGAGCAGAAGGCCAGTTTCTCTGCTCAAGTTTGCGCATATTCCTCAGCGTCAGCAGTAGTCATCGCAGGTCATTATTCGCCAACCATCACCAGCCCTACGGCAACATTTACGGCAACGCCCCGGTAGGGCCGCGACGGCAACAAACCAGAGGGGGTATCGCCTTCGTTCAGGGAACCCCTACGGATAGTGGTCATGCGGCGAGACCCCTCCCGACGAGCTGCGGATAGGTGCACGGCGGGACGAATGCGCGGGAGAGCAGCGTCCTGACGAGGCCGAAGCGGTTGAGCGAGGAGCGGCGGTTGAAGCGGAACATGAACTCGTCGAGGTACCAGGACTGGTGCTTCTCGGAGACGGCGCCCTGGTACGTGGTCAGGAGCACGCGCCGCAGCAGCGAGAACAGCCGGTGAACGTGCGGGAACTTCTTCGACGCGTTCTTCGGGTTCCCGACGACCTCGCGGTCGTGGAGGTAGCCCTTCTTGGAGAGGCCGCCGTACGACGACAGCCCGTCGGTGTGCAGCTCGCTGCCCTTCTCGACGTGGCGCTCGACGAACCCGATGAGGCTCTGCGCGGTGGCATCCAGCACCGCCTCGAGGCGGGCTCGACCCATGTGCTCGCCCTTGTCCTCGACCGCTGCGACCACGCACGACTTGTGGCCGGTGACGCTGCGGCCCTTGTGCGCGGCGTCGTCCTCGCCGCCGAAGTAGCTCTCGTCGACCTCGACCCGGCCCGCGAGCTTGCCCGTCGACGCTCCCATCAGGCCGCGCAGCTTGTGGCCCCAGGTCCAGGCCGTCTTGTACGCGAGCCCGAACAGCCGCTCGAGCTCCTTCGCCGAGCACCCTTGCTTGCTCACGACCATCAACGCCATCGCCCGGAACCAGACCTTGAGCGGCTTGCGCGTCCCGTGGAACACGGTGCCCGCCGTGATCGACACCTGGCGACCGCACTTCGCGCACTCGTCGTGCCGCCCCCCCCGCACCCGCCAGCTCTTCGCGCCGCCGCACTTCGGGCAGATGAACCCGTTGGGCCACCGCTGCTCACGCAGGTAGGCGACGCACGCCTCCTCGGTCCCGAATCGCTCCTCGAATTCCACCATCGTCGTCGGAAACTCCACCATCCGTGCCTCCGCCGGGCCTCACGCCCGCTCGGAGGTCAGCCTACACAGGGGGTCGGACACAACCTGTCGGGGGTACCTGAACGAAGGCGATACCCCCTCAAACCAGTGTCTCTACTTGACATAACTATCAAACTGATATGAGGTATTCAAAGACCTCTGCTACGCCCGCGTTGAGCGCAAAGTTCTGACGATGTCTTGATCGTCAGAACGCCGCGTTCAACAGGCACGTCGATCCTCGGGAAATCGCCTTGGGATCGGAATGCCGGCGGCCTCCAGGGAGGTACGTCCGATGGCAGATACGCCCTTTCTCAAGAGTAAGGAAACCGCCGGAGCGTGTTTCGACGTTGCCGGACGGCTCGTGAGGCATCCCGCGTTCACCGAGGAACTTGCGCGGCGGATCAACGGCTTTCCAGACGCAGCAGATCGCGCGGTGTACGCCCTGCGTCGCGCGTTCCTGCCAGAGCAGACGCCCGCCGACGCCAACCTGGACGAGGAAGTCGACGCCCACCTGAACCCATTCGAGATCAGCGTGGAGGAGACGCTCAAGCGGTTCTGGCAGGCAAACGTCGAGGAGGGATGGAAGTTTGGCGAGGAGGTGTGCTCGCGTCTCGCCGCAACGGCTCCGTCGTGGCCTACCGGCGAGTTGGCCTTCCGCTCGCTGCGCATCCGCTTCGGCGAAGGCGATAAGGGCGTCTGGCGCACCTTCGACAAGCACTGCGCTAGGCTAAAGAGAGTGTCCGTGCGGTACGATCGCGATGGACGGGTGCGTTCGGACAGGGAGCACCTTCGCTTGCGGGTCGGAAACCACACCCACAGGCCCATAGTGGAATGGTCCTGTTTTGACCTTCGCCGCAACTGGAACTCGGTTGCCACTGAGGCACACAATGCGAGTCCAAGGTTGGTCGCCGATGAAGCTCTTGTGTTCGCGTGGATGTTCCCCGCCTACGTCTGGGAAATCAGCAGGAGAAACCAGACGCTCCCTATCTTCGCCACAGGATACGAAGTCAATTGTCCGAACGCTCAATGTGGTGGAGCCAACTGGTACAACGCCCCCCTCATCGATGCTAGCCGCCCTCGTCCGGGCATCTACCTCGGATACACTTCGTTGAGTTCCACCGGTAACGCACTGATCCAGTGTTTGGAGCTTGTTCCCATTCTCAGGCAACCGTAAAGGTCGAGCTGACAAGCGTCTCCGACGGAGCCACTACTCTACATCCTAGGTCAGGCCGCATCGCGGCACATCCCGGATGTAGTTTTTCTTTATACTCTCTCACAACTGTAATGGAGCCGCGGCTAACAGCCCCGTGCGATGGGAAGAGCGACTGCCGACGCCGCGGATCCCCCGCCGACCCCATGCACGCCAATCGAGCAAGTTGCCCGCGCCAACGGGGCGTGCTAGCACACGTTCGGTCGCCTCGTCGGGCTTGCGCGAGGCGAGTCCGTGCGAGGCTTCCGTGAGTACGTGAGGCCGACGAAAACACGAGAAAGGCATGGCCATGAACTCGAAGACCCGGCTCGTTCTCTCGCTCACGCTGGCTGCGCTTGTCGTGGTGGGCGGTATCGCTGCCGGTCTCCTCCTGTCCAAGCCCTCCAAGACCGCTTCCGTCTCCGTGCGGTTCCCGATCCCCATCGTCGAGTCGGGGCAGTCGCCCTTCTACGTCGCCGAAGACGAGGGCTACTATGCGAAGGAGGGACTACAAGTCAAGTTCAACATGGGCTCGCGGGAGTTGAACCCCGTCAAGATGGTCGTCTCGGGGCAGGACGCCTTCGGCGTCCTGGGCGGGCCCGACACTCTCCTTGTGGCACGCTCTAAGGGAGTGCCGCTGGTGGCCATCGCGGTCCTCCACCGCGACTCGAACTTCTCGTGCCTTCTTACCCTGGCCTCCTCCGGCATCACGCAAGTCAAGCAACTCCAGGGAAAGAAGGTCGGCTTCTTCTACGGCCACATCTCGACCGACGTGCTCCGCGCGTTGTTTCGGAAGGAGGACGTGGCGATGACGGAGGTGGACGTCGGTTTCGACTACAGCCAGCTCATCACAGGGCAGATTGCCGCGGAGTGGGCCTTCACCGTGACTGCGGGGCTCGACCTACCCGCTCGCGGAGTGCCGGTGAACGTCATCAGCCCTGCCAGCTATGGCATCATCACGCAGGGCTACACGATCTTCGCACGGGAGGACTTCATCAGGGACCACCCAGACGTCGTCCTGCGTTTCCTGCGTGCCACTCTCCACGGGGTTCGCGACGCCGTGGCACACCCGAAGGAGGCGAATGCGGCCCTCTTGCGCCGGGATCCGAGCCTCAACGTAGAGCTTTCCCTTCGGCGACAGCTCGCGTACAACGCCGTGACGAGCGACAGCGCGCAGTACCCGGCTGGGTACATGGACGCCGCGATGTTCCAGAGCACCTACGATCGGCTCGCGAAGGAGGGAGAGATCACGCATCCGTTCGCCGTCTCTTCCGCGTTCACGACCAAGTTTCTCGACCAAATCTACGGCCGGCACATCGGACACTGAGCGAATGGTGGAAGCAGACATCGAGGTTCGAGCGGTTTCGAAGGCCTACGCCGCTGATGGCGCACCCGTGGCAGCCCTTCGCGATCTCTCGTTCTCCATCAAGCCGGGGGAGTTCGTCGCGTTCGTCGGCCCGAGTGGCTGCGGCAAGACCACGCTCCTCAAGATCATCGCCGGGCTCACCGCGGCGGACGGCGGGAGTGTCGCTGTCGCCTCGCTGTCCCCGGAAGCTGCCCGTCGAAAAGGCATGTTCAGTATCGTGTTCCAGAATCCCGTTCTCCTTCCTTGGCGGACGATCGTCGGCAACCTTCGGCTGCCTGGTGAAATCCTCCACCGAGAGACACGCGATCCGAGCGAACTGCTGGCACGGGTCGGCCTAGGCGGTTTCGAACAGCGATACCCGCATGAGCTTTCGGGTGGCATGGCCCACCGTGCAGCGCTCGCGCGTGCGTTGACCTTTGACCCTTCCGTGTTGCTCCTTGACGAGCCCTTTGGCGCGCTCGATGAGTTTACACGCGACGACCTCAACTCACTTCTCGCGCACATCTGCGCCGAGCTCGGTGTTACGGCGATCCTCGTCACGCACAGCCTATCGGAAGCAGTCTTTCTCGCCAGCAGAGTCTTCGTCCTATCCAAGCGTCCCGGAACCGTGACCAACACGTTCGAAGTGCCATTCCCACGCAAGCGCGAAGCTGCTATCCGCGGCGAGCCGGCGTTCTTCAACGCTGTTGAGAGGTTGCGACAATGCCTCGCCGCCTAAAAAACATCCTCATCCCGGGCATCCTTCTCTTGCTGGTGCTAGCTGTATGGGCTGCGGCTGTCCGGCTTTTTCACGTCAATCACCTTGTGATACCGACGCCGCTTGAGGTTGGACGCGCACTCGTGCTCAAGCGAGGCATACTGGCACGGCAGACGGCGATCACGATGTCGGAGGCGCTGGGCGGTTTCGTCCTTGGAAGCGTGACTGCCTACCTTGTTGCCATCCTTTTCGTGTACTCCGACACCCTTCGTCGTGCCTTCTACCCGTACGCGGTTGCGCTCAAGTCCACGCCGATCATAGCCATCGCCCCTATCTTGATTATCTGGTTCGGAAACGGCCTCTTCTCCAAGGTGGTCATGGCGGCTCTTGTTGCCTTCTTTCCCGTGCTCGTGAACGCCGTTGATGGTCTCTCGTCGGTTGGCGTTGATACGATGGACCTGATGCAATCCCTTACTGCATCCCACTGGCAGGTGCTTGTGAAGGTTCGAATACCGAACTCTCTGCCCGCGCTTCTTGCTGGTCTCAAAGTTGCGAGTTCTCTTGCAGTCGTTGGCGCGGTCATAGGCGAGTTCACTGGCGCGACCGAGGGAATCGGGTATCTCATCAATGTCTCCTCGTACTACCTTGATACTCCGTTGATGTTTGCAGGAGTGATCATGATTGGATTGGCGGGTGTGGCGTTTTTTAAGGTACTCGAGGCTATAGAACCGACGCTCATATTTGGGCGCGTACCTTCGGAGAGCCCCTCGCTGTTTCGTGTGGACGGGCCGCGCAATATGTGGGGCTTAATGGCCCGCCACGGGCAACGCCAGTCGCCCCGTCTCTCGGCCGACGGCTCTTCTGGCCCGGAGGGCGACCTTATCTTATCGACCGCGAGTTCCACCCACGGCAAAAGGCGCTTCTTGCTGCCCGCCATCCCCACACAAAAAACAGCGGGAACCCGGGTGGACACGATGAAGAACGCCATCGAGACGCTCATTCATGATAACGGCAGGCGGGGTTTCACCTACTGGCGTAGGCCGGCGAAGTTGCTCATTGGGTCTGCATGCGGCTTCTTTGCGTTCTGGCTAGGCGGGCTTGTGTTCCCAGTGATCCATGTCAACGCGTTCCAGATCCCACTCGGAAGTTGGTCTGCTTTCTTTTCTGGCGTCGGATCGTTGGCAGTTAGGCGGCGTAAATAAATAAAGGTTGCATCTACGCCTGGTCGGCTGTACCCTCTTGGGGATGAGGGCACCAGAGGATCTGCAGGCGAGACTCGCGAGCACGTGGCCGCTTCTGGACGAGCGAACA
>JAJYLH010000019.1 GCA_021787845.1 Myxococcales bacterium
GAAGGCCCAGGAGCTCTGGCCGACCAGGTCGACGCAGGACGAGATGCAGGTGAAGGGGAAGCCCTGCGCGAGCGAATCGACGCAGGTCGAGGTACAGGAAAACGGCTGGAATTCCTGGATCTCGATGTCGTAGCCGAGTTGTTTGGCCGCCGCGACGTAGGAAGCGCGACTTTGATCGCCGCGAAACGAGAGGCGCGCGACGAGAGCCGCCTGGCGGTCCAATATCAACACGGGAGCGAAGTAGGCATCCGGCAGGCCGGCGACGCGCTCCCAGTCCGGCAGGAGCTCGAGGGCCTGGGATGGATCGGCCTCTTCGAGAAGACGGTCGGCGCGAAGATGAACACGAAGGAGCTCGAAGGCGAGCGCCCGGATGAGCTTGGTCAGCTCGGCATCGAGCTCGCGCGTCCAGGGGGCGCCCGGTGGAAGGAGGCCCTGGAGCACGTCGAGAAAGTTGGGGGCAGGCGATAGCGCTCCCGCGAGGGCCAGGGGGACGGGAGTGAGGCCGCCGCTGAGATAGTCGTTCGCCACCTACATCATCTCCGAGATCGAGAATAGGAGCTGTCCCTGCTGGATGGTCACCATATCGCCCTCGGCGGCCCATCCCGGAGGCCCGAATGGGCCGCAGCAAAGGAGGTCGCCTCCCTCCTGCGCGTCGAAGAGCGCCCATCCGACCGCGGCGACGCCGCCGCCCGGCGCGCCGAGCGGGCCGAAGACGAGATCCTGGGCGTTCGCCTTCGCGGCGGCGCTCGGAAACGCCGCGTCCTCCCATCCGGGGAGCATTTGCCTCGCGCAGGCCTCGACGTAGCCAGAGCCGTCGGAGGAGGTCGGAAGGGCCTGAAGGAGGCCGACGTAGAGCGGCGTCGAGAAGAACGTTCCGCCGAGAAACATCTGCGCGCCGAGATGAGTGAAGCCCTGCATGGAATCAGCTCCAGGTGATTGCGCCGGGCACGATGATGTGTCCGAGCGCCGCGATGGTGTCCGCCGTGGGGGAAAGCAGCGTGAACCGGGTAACGCCTGGGGCGATACTGATGGCCTCGAGGATGTCCGAGAGGTAGATCGTCCCTTCGGGCTTCGCGCGGCGCCGGATGATGTCGGCGATGCTCGAGCTGACCGCGGCCTGGATAACGGAAGTGTTCGGCGTGAGGGCGATCTGGAGCGCGAGCGGGTCGGCGATCGGGGCGAGCGCGTACGCGATGGCGGTAACCGGCCTCTTGGCATCGAGCTCGGCCTGGACGGCGGCGATGGTCGTCGCGCCCGGGATGATGGAGCCGGCCTGATCGTCCATCACGAAGAACACGCCGACGGTACCGAGCCCGAGGTAGTTCGGGACCTCCCAGGCGCGCGTGACGCTCGGGACGGACAGCGCCCAGTTGGCATAGTCGCCGGGACCGCCGCCGGAGGGCGGCTTCTGGATGGCCGAGAGCATCCGCGCCCGATAGTCATCGTCGCTCTCGAGATCTGCGCCTCCCGAGAGGCCGTCATCCGCGACCATCACCGAAGATGCGACGCCGGCGACGGGAGAGACGAGCGACAGCGGGCTTCCGGCATCGGTGTTGCCGCCGGCGCCATTCTCGGTGGCCGTGGCCGCCGTCGTCGTCGACCCGCCGGCGATGGTCGCATCCGCATCAGTGGCGAAGGTGGTGCCGTCGTTGCGCTGGACCTTCGTCGCCGCGGGCACGTCGGACCCATCGGTCCCGGTGAAGGTGAGGTTGCCCTTCGCCGGCGTCGCTGGCTTCGGCGCTCCGACAAAGAGCCGCGCCCAGCGGGCGAGGTACTGATGTTCGGCCGTGTCGGGGATGATCTGGTCGGCGATCCAATCCATGTGACCATGGAGGCCGTGCGACGCGCCTGCCAGCACGGCCCCCAGGACCCGCTCGACGGACCGCCGGAGCTGAGCATCGGCGCCCGGGAGCTGCGACTCGATATCGCGCTGGATGCGGGCGTTCAAGGTCGCGAGCGATGGGCGGTTAAACGGCATTCGATCGTGCCTCCCAGAGCCGAGCGTACGGCGCCGCGGCCGCATCGGGCCTCTGAATCGAGACGCTCAGCCCGAGCACTCCCGAGGCGACCCGCGACGCGATGACCGCGACCGACTTCGCGACGCCGTCGTCGACGAGCCACTGAAGCGCCTCGAGCGCGTATTGGCGCGCCTTGTCGAGGGTGGTCTGAAGCTCGTTCTCGCGTCGCAGCATCCACAGGCGCGAGCCTATCTGATCTCCGAAGATCGAATCGCCCCACCAGCCTCGGCGCGAGCCCTCGACCTTGTCGTCCGGATCGGCACGGCGGTCGGTGAACAGGCTAATCATCACGGCGGCGTCGAGGCCATCGTCATCATAGAGAAGATTGCCGCCCTCTCGAACGAGGTCGGCATCGCCGATGGCGGGGATCTCGAGGCGCAGCATCAGTCGCTCACCGAGACCTTTCCGCTTCCGGAGGTGACCGTCCCGGTCACATCGATCGGAGCCGGATTCGGAACGCCGACGGCCGGCGCGCCGCTTCCTCCCGTGACCGAGATGACGAAGGTATTCGCGGGGATCGTGACTTTGACGGAATCCCCTTTGCGCGCGGCGCCCTTGGACGCGTCCGATGAGCCGATGCGCAGCGCATCCGCAGTGAGCTCGAGCGACTTGTCCGCTTTGGCATAGAGACGGAGACCATCCCTTGTGTAGAGGGCGATCTCCCCCTCTGCGAGGCTCTTGGGCCTCAGCTCGCGATTGCCGGCCAGGATCGCAACACCGCCATTCCGCGCGCCGCCGACGCTCAGGAACAGCGCCTCGGCACCCTTCGGTGGCACCCAGGTCAAGCCGTAGGGCTGGAAATGCTCGACGCCGTCCTGCACTTCATCGGCGAGGAGCTGGAGCTGGAGCTGCTGGTACTTCAAAGAGTCGTCGACGAGCTTGACGACGGCGCGGCTGACGAGGAGCTTGACGCGCCTTTCAACGGGCGCGACTGCGCGCTCGATGAGGGTCTTGACCTGTTCGACAAGGTGGCGCAGATCGTCCGGCCTCATGCGCTTTCTCCGATAAAACTCGTCGTCTTCGGGGGCAGTTCGAGGACGGTATACGCCTCCCTCTCGGTCAGCTCGAGCTGGGTTCGAGCACCTTGCCCGTCGAGGATGAGGGTCGCGGACACGACAAGGAGCTCGGCGTCCACGCGAAGGATCTCGTCCTCGACCTTGACGAGGAGATTCGGCTCCCAGAGACCGCCCTGGCGCTCCCAGCCGCGGACGATGTAGGTGAGCTTGCGGGCGCGGCCGGCGCGGACGTTCCGCTCCCATGTTGCCCGGTTCTGAAGGACGTCGCCTGCGCCCTGATCATCCGCGAGAACGATCAGCGTTCGCGACCGGGAGACTGCCGGGTCGGTGGCCGTCGCCTGCGGCGTTGCCGCATCGGCGCCTGAGAACTGATCGGAGCCTCTCGACTGCGCCTTGACGATGTACTTGCTAAACCTCCCACTCCAGCTTCCGCGCCGGCTTCCGCGCTCGATGTTCGATCCGAGTCGAAGGACGGTCGACGTCCGCTTGCTGCCCGCCTCGGCGAAATGGAGGGAGCCGTCCGAGCCGCTCGTCAGGAGGCAGCCATACATCCGCGCGCCGCGTTCGAGCGCGTCGAAGACCTTCTCCCCCTGTTCGAGCGCGAACTGTGGGAGCGGCTTGGAGACGTCCGCATCCGCGAAGACGGAGACGCCGTAGGGATCGCAAAGATCTTTAGCGATCTGGAGAAGGCCCTTGTTTGCCCATTGCCCCGAGTCGTGGACCGCGCTGCAATCGACCAGATCGCCGGCCTTCGAGCGGCCGCGCACGTCCATCGTATGCTCGGTCGCCGAGTAGGTGATGTTCGAGTCGTCGATGTAGCCGGTGACCGCGAGCTTGCCTCTGACCTTGACGGTGCAAGCGTCGCCCTCGTCGATGGGGACCGGCCGGCGCTCGCTTGACCATCGTTCGGAGAAGGAGAGCGTAAATGCGGCCGCCGCCTGCTCGATGGAGCGCGTCAGGCGCATCGAGAGCCAACCCTCGTAGCACTTCCCTCCGACGAAGAGCTGGACCTCAGGCACTCAGCACCTCCAGAGCGACGCCGCCAGGCACGAAGCAGGGATGGCCGACGTCGTTGCGACGGCAGATCTCCTCGTCGCGGAAAGCATCGCCATAGAGCTCGTAAGCGATTGCGAGAGCGGGGAGGGTCTTCGCCGGCCTGAAAGAGCTGAGAGAGGGAAGCGTGCCCGCGGCGCTCTCGATGTGAGCGATGATCGCGGCCTTGAGGTCGAGGAGCGCCTGAAAGAGGTTGTCGCTTGCGACGCTCCCCTCGAGCGTTTCGGCGACAGAGACAACGTTGTCCCGAAACCCCTCCGCCTGATCGACGCTCTCGAAAACAAGATCGGGGAGGGCATCGGAAACGGCGCATAGCGCTCCGATCGCGCAGGCGTCGGCGATGAGCTGGTCGTTCGACGCCTGCGTAACGGCAGTCGCTGACGCCGTGGAGGCCAGGGCCACCGGCGGCGCCGGCGCGAAGGTCGCGAGGAGAGCGAGGGCCGATTGGATGATCTTCTTATCCTGAGCCGATGCCGCGCTGCCCGATGGTAGAACGGGAGGGGAGAAGGATGAGGACGCCGCGGAAACAAGGGCCGACGATGAAGAACGCGTCGTCGAGGAGCTCCCAGATGCTTGCGCAGAATCCTGAGACGCGGCATCCGACTTCCGAGTCGCCTCGGCTGCGGCGGACGTCTTCAGCGCGTCGCCGGCGGCGGTGAAGAGTCCCCAGATTCCCAGCGCGAGCTGATAGGGATCTTCGATTAGGGACAAGAGGTTCCCGAGGAAGTCGCCGACGCTCAACTCCAGATCGTCGAGGACGCCGAGGATGGCTGCCTCCGCCCCCTCCCACGATGCGATCTTGTCCGCCGCGGCGGAGATGGCCTTTTCTACATCCGTCACGACCTCTGCGATCTCTCCTTTGACCGCGAGACGGTCCCGGAAGTCCGCGACGGCAGAAGGCGCGACGCCCGAGAACGTCGAGATGCTGTCCGGGACCGTGCCGCCATAGCTTATGGCCGTCGGCGCCCCGGGCTTTCCGATAGCCTGAAGGTTCGCGGCATTCCGCACCGCGGCCCCCGAATCGGTGATGACCCGAGGCGTCGGCTCGTTCCCGATCTCGATGAACTTGCAAGAGAACTTTGCGATACCGCCTTTGGCCGTCGACTCTCGAATGCGCACCGGCCCGTCGAGAGCGACGACCAGCTCTCCAAGGAACGGATGGACCAGCTTGCCGGCGCCGGGCGTCTCGAGGGCCTCTCGAAGCTTGTCCCGCGCGTCCATGTAGGTCGGCCCGACGACTAGCAGATCGACGTCGAAACGAGGCGCGCGCTTGCCGAGGTCCTCGACCATCGGGACGCTTCGGAAGGGGAACTCGACGGCAGCCGTGCGCCGGCCGACCTCGGTGCTCGAGGTGTCGATGTAGAAGGCCGCGCCACGAAAGGACCCCGACCGAAGCTGGTCTCGCCAACTCAATAGGCACTCCTCATCGAAAGGCCGGTGTCGACGCTGATGTCCATCGGCCCTTCCCGCGAAAGCGAGGCGACCGCCGGGACGCCGTCATGGTCGATCGTGATCCTTAGCTCTCCGCCCACACGTGTCCCGACACGCGGAGGCAGACCGGAGGCGGCCTTCCGCGGCCCGATCGTCTCCACTCTCTTCCCGAGCTCCCGCGCCTTCGGTCGAGTCATCGAATCGGCGAGCCTCTCCATGCGCTGCCCTCCAGCCACGTCCGCATGGCTGGTCTCGAGCAGCTTCCCGCCTGCACGCACGAAGCCGGCGCCGAGCGCATGGAGTATCTTGCCGATGTCGTGCCACAGGTCGACGAAGAACTTCTTCACGGGCGTCCAGTGCTTCACGATCAGGGCCGGGATGCCGACAAGCGGGTTGAAAACAGCGACCCATCCCGCGTGCGACTCGATCCATGCCCAGAGGCCAGAGAAGAACGTCTTCACCGCCGACCAGTGCTTGACGATGAGAAGGGGAATCCCGACGAAAGGGAGGAAGACCGCGACCCACCCCGTATGCGCCCAGACCCAGCCCCAGAGGCCGACAAAGAACCCCTTGACCTCCGCCCAATGGTTGACGATGGCGATCGGAATCAGAAGGAGCGGCATGAAGATGACGAGCCACTCATGGGCTTTTAGCCACTCCCAGACGCCGATAAAGAACTTCTTTACCGCGGTCCAGTGCTTCACAAGGAGGACCGCGCCGGTGATGAGCAATCCGATGCCGACGACGATCCAAGTGATCGGATTGGCCAGCATCGCAACGGCGAGCGCCCAGAACGACGTCGCGGCCGTCCCCACCGAGGCCGAGAGAAGGTACATGCCGAGCTGCGCGAGATTCGTGACAATCGGAAGCGCGCCTATCGCGATCTGGACCAGGCCAACGAGACCAGCCAGAGACGCGAGCAGCCCGAGCCCGGTTGCCACCGCCGTGAAGAGGAGAACGAACGCCGCGGCGGCAATGCCAACGACGAAGGCGAGTACGCGATGCCGCTCGAGGAAGCGCCCCACCCACGAAACCCCTGACTTGATGGCCTCGATCACCGGGCCGAGGACCGGCTTGAGGCTGTCGTTGATGATGATGGAGAGGTTCTGGAAGAGGTTGCCGAGCTCCTTGAGCGCGCTCCACTGATTCGAGCTGACCGTTCCCGCGACCGCGGCCGCCTTCCCCTGGATGGTCTTGTCGTTGAACTCTTTATTGAAGAGGTCGAGCTTGCCGTTCTCGTTGGCGCGCGACTGCGCCATCAGCGCGATGACAGCCTGGGCAGCCGACTGGCCGAAGATCGCAGTGATCTTCTGGTAGCGCTCGCCGGTTCCCATCTTGCGCGTGGCCGCATCGAGCTCGTGGATGAGCTTGATGGGATCACGAAGGTTCTTGGTTACATCCTCGGAGCGAATGCCCAGGAGACGCCCGAGCATGTCACGGCCGTGCCCGGTCGCGCCCATTCTCCGCGCGCCGGTGAGGCCGACGAAGAACTCCTGCATGGCCGTGCCGGCGCGCGAGCCCTTGATGCCGGCATTGTGCAGCGAGGCGAGCATCGCGGCCGTCTCGTTCGCCGAGATGCCGAGGGAGTGCGCAGTCGACGAGGTGTACGAGAACGCCTCTCCGAGCTCGCCGACATCCGCGGCCGATGCGTTCGCCGCGTAGGCGATGAGGTCGGCCATCTTCGCGACTTGCGTGGCCGGCATCTGGAAGCCCTCGAGCGCACTCGTTACGACCTTCGTGGCGTCGCCGAAGCTGATGTTGGCGGCAGTCGCGAGGTCGATGATGGGCTTCGTGCCCTTGAGGATCCAGTTGGTATGCCAGCCCTGCTGCGCGAGGATCTCCATCCCTTCGGCCGCTTGGGTCGAGGAGAAGAGAGTGGTCGAGCCGAGATCGAGCGCGAGCCCTCGAAGCGCCCGGAAGGACTTCTCGGTACCATCGGTCTTCGCCCGGACCTTCGACATCGCGAAGTCGAATTCATTGCCGGTCTCGACGGCGCGCTCGAGGAAGCCCTTACCTCGCTCGGCGAACCCTGCGACCTCCCCGGAGGCCATCTGGAGATTCATGGAGAGCATGTTCGCTCCCAGGCCCCGACTCGTCGCCTCCTCCATTCCCGCCAAGATGCCTTTGAGTCCGCCGCTCCCGGGCGATGCGGCGGGGCGCGGGCGCACAGGCTCCCCGCCGATGCCCTCCGTTGTCGGGAGGCCCGCGAACTGCTCGGAGCCGGCAACGCCAAGGCCGCCTCCGGTCGAGGCGATCTCTTCGGCCGCCTCGGACGCGGCGACCGGCATCGTCGCGATGGCCTGGTCGAACTCGGCGGCAGCGGTCTTCGCGGCCGCGGCGAGCTCGCGACCTGCCGCTGCGACTCCGCTCGCTACGCCGCGCGCGGCAGGAACCATCGTCCCGATGGACGCATTCAGGGTTCTGGAGGAATCCTCGGCGGAGATCCCGAGCGCCGAGCTCGCGCGCCCGACTCCCTCGGCCGCCGCCGCAGCGGCCGGCGCGGTCTCCTTCGCCGAGGTCTCGAGCTCGCTTGCGGCGAGCTTCATGCCAGCGACGGCCGGCGCCGCGGCGAATCCGGAGGAGGCTCCTCGCCCCGCGGTTCGGAGGGCCTGGAAGCTCTGGGTGATGGACCGGATGGCTGACGAGGCGAGGTCCTGGACCCGGAAGACCATGCCGACCTTGAAATCAGCGGGCATGGTCGAATCTCCGCGCCTGGCCGTGCCAGGCCAGCATCTCCTCGACGGTCAGCTCGGCGAGCTCAGATGGCGCCCAGCCGAAGACGAACGCTAGGTCTCCGAGGACGTCTCGCCAGTTGGCTGGCGTTTTCCCATGTAGGAGTTGATCACCTCGTCGACGTTCGCGAAGTCCTCCGCTTCCAGTTCGCCCAGGTCGTTCACCGTCACGTTCGTGAGCGCCTCCATCAGGCGCAGCTCCTTGCCGACGTTGCCCTTGGCCTCGTCCATCTTCCTGAGATCCTTCGCCTTCGGACGCTTGACCGTTAGCCGGTCGACCGTCGCCTTGCCGTCGGTGATCGGGTAGTGCAGCCGCACGGTGGTGCTGCCGTCCTCGTTCGAGGTGTTCCGCTCGGCCTCGGGAAAGTCGAGCCGTTTCGGACCTGGCATGACGATGCTCCTTTCGAACTTGGATGGTTAGGCGCTCGGATCGACCGGATCGCCGCTGAAGGCGACGGCGAGATCGCCGCTGCCGCCGGTCAGCTCGAGCGCCTTGGTGCAGAAGGCGTTGCGGACGATGTAGACCGGGCCGGTGTCGCACTCGAACTCGAGCGTCTCGCTCGTCATTGCGTTGAGCGACTGCGGATCGAGGTCCGCGGTGTGCGCGATGGTGAAGTCGACCTCGGACGGCACTACCTTCTCGGTGTAGCCATACACCTTGAACCCGGTGACGGCCTCGCGCTCCTTCCCGCCGAGCTTGAGCTTGGCGTCCTCCTTGGACCGGTAGAGATTGCCGTTGATCTTGATCTTGACGATCCCGGTGACTTGCGCCATGGGAACACCTCTGAATTAGAGCAGGAACTGGATCTGGCCGGCGAAGACGCGGAACTGGTTGATGAGGTTCGGAGCCAGGAGGGCGTTGACCCGTTCGGGGTCGGAGGCGTCGCGCTCGACGACCAGGTCCTTCTTGAACTGGGTGAAGTCCTCGACGTAGCCGGCCTCCTCCCAGTCGTGGAAGAGGTTGATGAGGTCGGCCTTGATGGACGACGGGGTGACGATGGGCTGCCCGGGCCCGAAGCTGGTGCCGTCGTCGGCGAGCTTCATGCGCGGGAACCTGAGCGCGATGCGGCTGCGCACGGCCCACCGCAGATACGCCAGGGTGCGCATGGTCGTCAGGTCGAGGTAGCTCTCGTCCGGGACCCCGAAGGCGTTCGTCTCGTAGGTGGTGATGAGCCGCTCGATGAGGACGTTGCCGCCCGCATCCACCATGAAGGTCGACACGCCATCGTGGAGGAGGAGGTCCCGTTCGTCCCTGGTGAAGAGCTTGGTCTGGGCCGGTGCGAGAAGCCCGGGGAGCGGGAGGGTCTGCCGCGGCCGAGCCGGGTCGGGCTCGCCCGCATCGACCGCCGCGGCCACCGCGGCCCAGACCCAGGGCGGCGTCGGCGACAGGCCGCCGCCCACGATGGTGATGAACTGGGAGTCGATGCCCGTGCCGAGCGTCTCGAGGTTCGAGAGCGTGTCGCAATCGCCGACGAAAGCCTGCCCTTCCTCCATGACCATTGGGCCCCACCGGCGCAGGAGCTCCGTATGGAGCGCCTGGAGACTGGCGCCGTCCTTGTAGGCCGTGACGATCGTGCCGTACTTCACATCGCCGAGCGCCGCGATGACGGTCGAGATGTCCGGGTCGGTCGCGCCCCCGGCCATGGCGGTGATGGTCACCGCCGCGCCGATCTCCGCTCCGGAGGTCTCGCCCTGGTAGTACGCCTCGCGCAGGTCGATGGCGTTCCCGGTCGTGCCGCCCCACCGGCAGGTGAGGTCGACCTTGGTGGTGTCCAACGCGTCGACCGCCGCGGTCACCGGAAGGTCGGTCATGGCGTTGATGGCGGCCGCGACGTTCGTCGCGATTTGGGCGGCGGTATCGCCGGAGGTCACGGGCACGACGATGCGCTCGCCACCGATATAGAGGAAGAGCGAGCCGTTCGCGACGGCCGGTCCGCCGAAGCCGAGCGCGCCGGCAGCCTTCGCCGCGCCGGCGGCATCGTCGAGGGCGATGGCCCACAGCTCGGTGTAGGCGTTCGCGGCCTTGAAGGCGTTCGCCATCGCCGCGACGAGCGAGCCCCGACCGAAATAGGCCTCGGCATCCTTCGCGCCGGCGATCTGCATCGGGATGGCCGCCACGACCGGCGCGGTCGCGGCTCGCTGGCCGATGACCAGGGCCTTCATGGGCATCCCGGGAAGCCCGTTGATCGCCCGAGAATTGTCGAACTCGATGAACTGGCCGCCGGTTCGGACGTCCGCCGGGATGGAATTGAAGCCGATCGCCATCGGGAGCTCCTCGTGCCGCGTTCAGACGCGGCGGGCAGTTACTTCTTGGCGGGCGCCTTGGCCGGCGCCGGGATGTGGATGACCTCGCTCCCGTCCGGCTGGACCTTGACCTGGACGTTCTCGGTCGCCGGCGGAGCCGGCGAGCTCGCTGCGGCGCTCGGCGGGGCCGGAGCCTTGGGGGCCGGCGTCACGACCTTCACGTCGCCGTCGGCGATACGCCGGAGCCAGTAGGGCGTGCGCCTCTTGCTCTCGCCGTCGGCCGCAAGCTTCTGGCGCGTCGCCGGATCTCGCACGACGAGCCCGGCGCGAGCTGGCTTGACGAAGATGGTGTCGCTCATGATTGCTCCATCGCGACCTGGTCGGAGGCGTCGATGACGCCGTCGGGCGGCGCGAGATCGAACTGGTCCACGAACGTGTTGAACGAATCGAGCTGCTCCGGCGTGAGCGGCTGAAGAGGGAGCGCCTGGCGCCAGACGGTCATCCAGAGCGCGACGCCCATCTTGTCGAGGTCGGCGTTGTAGATGGACCGGCCGACGACCTCCTTGCTGTTGCCGGCGCCGTCGACGCCCCACCGCTGGCTGGCGACGACGCGCGTCACCTCGGCGCCGATGAGCAGCGCCGTCTCTGACCGGTCCCCCGCCTTGCTGCCATCCTTCGCGACGACCGCGGCGACCCAGTCGAAATGTGCGTAGGGCTCGCCGCCGAGCACCTCGGTCTTGCTCGCGCCGAGGCAAGCGACGAAGACCGCCGGCATCTTCGCCGTATAGCGCTTGATCTCGTCGGGCCCGAAGTTGCCGCCGTGGACCTGGACCGACTGCACCAACGCGCCGAGGTCGGCCGTGAGCCCGTCGACGATGGCCTTGCGCAGGTCGACGATGCTCACGACGCCAGCCTCCGCTCGAAGAACTTCTCCACGACCGCACTCAGCTCCTGCTCGTTCTCGTCGGAGAGCCCGAGGTAGGGACGGGCGACCATCCAGGGCCTTCCGATCGCATCGCCCCCGAACTGGTGGATCGCCGCGTAGATGAGGTTCGAGCCGACCACCACGCTTTCACCCTCGTCGACCTCGTGGTCGATCGATTCGAGAAGGTGCCCAGCCGCTTGGAGAAGGGACTGGCTCCCGCGCCGCGTCCTCGCGTACTTCTCGCTCCAAGGCGCCCAGGGCATGCCTTCGGCGGAGGTCTTCTCCTCCTGGATGCGGCGCTTCGTCTGCGTCTCCGCCTCGGCGCCGACGATGTCGAGGAGCTCCCGGGCCCCCTCGGCGCAGAGCCACCGGAGCTTCTCGGCGAGGAGCTCGTCGCCTTGCAGCGAGATTTGGATGCCGCCGCTCATCGGAGTCCCCTCATCGCATCTCGGGTGAAGAGACGGGTGCCCGACCGCACCACCGTGACGCCGCCTCCAACGCTCTCCTCTTCCTTCTCCGCGATGCCGAGCGACGCCTTGCGAGCGGAGATCGCCTTGAGCAGCGCGATCGCGTCCTCGTATCGCTTCCGCTTCTCCTCGGTGAGCTTTCCCGCCGTGAACGAGAGCTTGTAGAACGCGATGTCGCAGCACTTGTCGACGACGATGTCCGGGACCTGGGGCAGGGGAAGCCCATAGCGCTCACCGACCCAGGCGTCGATCTCGTTCGTGGCCTGGTCGAGCGCCTTCTGGACGGCCGTCGCGTCGATGACGCCGTCTCCGTCCAGGTCCGCGGCGATGAGCAGCTCGCTCTCGCCGAACCGGTCGACCAGGTCCTGTTGCACCGCGTAGGACAAGGGTTAGCCCACGACATCCCTGACGACGAGGAACGAGCAGTTCTTGAGGCGCTCGAGCTGGTCGGGCTTGAGCTCGCTGAACGCGATGGTCGTCGGCTCCGGCGTGAAATGTCGCTGGATGCAGTTGTAGCCCTCGCGCAACTTGCTCGTCACCAACACCTTGTGGGGGTACTTCTGATCCGCCCTCAGCTTTGGCTCCTCCTCGCGAGGCTCGCTCGTCGCTGACGCCGGCGTCACTTCGTGGACCGGCTCGACCGCCGGCTCCGGCGTCACTTCGTGGACCGGCTCGACCACCGGCTCCGGCTTCGCCTTGGCCATCTCGTCACCTCTTCAGAATGCCGGGTCGCCCGCTCCCACGCTCCCGGTCAGCGCGGCCGTCGTCGGCCTCCACGCTCCCGCTGCCGCAAGGCAGCTCGCCGAGCTATCCCACGCGCGCCTTCTGCGCCTCTTCCGGAAGCCTCCCCGGAAGAGGCGAATGCGTGTTGGCGCGCGCGGTTGGGTTCACCAGCGCAAGTAGCCCGGAGGCTCGCGCTTCGGAGGCGCAGGCGGCATTGGCGCGGCGCGCGCCGGCGGGATGAAGACGGCTCGCAGCCTCGACAACGCGGTGACGGGACTGGCGGCCGCGGCGGGGGGCGCAGGCGTTTCCGCCTTGGTCAGCAGTCCTCCGATGTCGAGGTTCAGGCCCAGCATGATGACGAAGGCTCCATCTGCCCTGCTCGGGCGATAAAGGAGCCCGCTCGACGGAGCGCTCCCCAGCCCCACATTGAGAAGCGACTCCTGGTAGCCGATGCTGATCAGCCGGTTGTAAACGCCGATCCCGGCTCCGACGCTCACGTCGAATGCCTGCCCGGGCCCGGTCAAGTCGCTCCCGATGCCAGTCGTTCCAAAGACGAAGATCGAGAGGTAGCGAACCCCGTTCTCGCCCGGGACGAAGTTCCAGTTCAGCGAATAGCCCGGGTTCACCAGGGCGGCCGGCACCAGATCACCGGTCTTCGTGAAGCCGATCTTCACCGCGGAGAGCACGGGCCCCTGGCTGAACGTCGGGGCCGCCGCGAAGTTGGGCGGCGCGATGTCGGCCGCGCGCGCCCGGGGCGCGAATGCCGCCTGGACGCCGAGAAGAGCGCAAAACGAGAGCATTCCGATCAAGCCGCATCGTCTGAGCATCTTGCCTTCTCCTTTGGGGCCGAGCCCCGGAAAGCGTTTCGCGACTCTCGTGAAGGTCCTGGGCTTACGTCAGCCAGGGCACCACGAGGACGTCGACGACCTGGAAGTTGATGTTCGAAGCGCCGCTCGCCTTGCGCTCCGCCTTGACGACGTTGTACGCGGCGGCGCGGTTGGAGGGCCCGCAGACGAGAAGCGACGGGGTCAGGTTGAGCGGACGGCCTTGGTCCGACTTGCGCCCGAGCAGCGCCGCGTACGCCGAGTTGAAGGCGTCGTCCGTCAGGTCCTGCTTGCTCCCGTGGGCCTGCTGCCAGAACCCGAAGCCGACGTTGCAGCGCCCGTCCGTGCCGTACCGGAACTTGTTCTGGACGTAGACGCCCTCGTCGTCCGGCTTGGTCTTCGCCACGAATTCGAACGGGCGCCGATTCTGAAAGATCATCGGCTTGAGCGGGCGCTTGGCATCCATCAGGACCCAAGGGTTGCTTGCGCCGCCGTCGTCGTTCGAAACGAACGTCCCGTTCGGCATCGGATGCGAGTCGGAGAAGAACGCCTGCCCGTCGTAGCAGAGGTTCGCCCAGCCGGCCGCGAGGAGCTGGAACACCAGCAGGTCCGGGAACGTCTTGACCGCGAAGCCCATCTCGGCCATCAACGGCTTGTACACGCCGTATTGGTCGTCCTCGATGCTCGGCCGCGGAACGGAGACGCCTCCAGCATACTCCTTGTTCTTGATGGAGTAGCCGTACTGCTCCATGTCCTTCTCGACGCGCTCGCCGATCCACTCCTCGATATCGGGGAACTGCCCGAGCCAGGAGTAGTTCTCGACGAGGGTCCCCGACGGGATCTCGGTCGCGACCTTCGGCCAGTAGACCGGCGCGTCGCGAAAGCCGGCGTTGAACGCCGCCCTGAAGCCGTTGTTCAGCACGGCCATGTTCGGCTTGTTGATGATCATCGACTTGCTCCTCGCGCCTTGGCGCCGGCCGCCCTTTCGCGGCCCGAAAGGTTTCCGGTTACGACTTGGCGATGACGGTGACTTGGCAGACCTTGGCGGCGGCCGGGGCCGCGCCCATGAGCTGCTGGATCTGGTCGGCGACCGTGATGGTGGCCTCGAAGTCGGCCGTCACGTCCGTGAGGTCCGAGAGGTCGATGACGCTGAGAACCTTGTCGCCGATCTTCAGGCCCACGCACGCGTCCGCTTTGGCGCCTCCGCTCGCGTCCTGGCTGGTCGCCAGCTTGATGCGCAGGCTCTTCGTCTCGTCGATCTTCGTACCGTCGACCGCGGCCGCCGCGAGGCGCCCGTTGTCGATCTTGCCCGCGCCGATGGTCATCGCGCCGTTCTTGTCGACCGTGACGTCGCCGGAGAGCGTCTTCGGCGAAGGCATGGCCGCCTTCTGGCCGATGAGCACCTGGCCGTCCTGCATGTCGTCGAGGGTCGGGGTCGCCATCGGGCGCCCGAGCTCGACCCAGACGCCGTCGGCGTCCACGTCGACGATGGGGCCGCACTCGCTGTACTGCGCGCCTGCGCCCAGACCGGCGTCGCCGTTCGTCAGCGTCACCGTATGGTCGTCGAGGACGAAGCACTTCATGCCCTTGTGCGCGAGCGTGATCGTGCCGTCGTTGTCGAATCGGAAGACGCCTCGGTCGACCTTGATCGACAAGGCGCCGTCGGCGCCCGCGGTGTTGTCGATCTGCTCCTCGGCGCAGCCCGCCGTCACCTGGCCGGCCCCGGGCGCCCCCGGCTGCGCGTAGCCGCCCGCGCTCAGCTGCACGAGGGAGCCGGCGAAGACCTTCTTGCCGCCGCCCATCGGGATGATGACGATTCGCCCGTCCCTCTTCGGAGCGACTCGGTCTTGGGTCAACCCTGCCATCTCGGTTCCTCTCTTCCGGCCGCCGGCCGGGAATCAGACGAGGCCGCGGTTAGTCGCGCGCCTTGACGAACTCCTCTTCGGAAATGCCCATCCGCTTGCACACGTCGCGCTCGTCCGCCGTGAGCGCCTTGTTCGTGGCGACCTGTTCGGGCGACTTGCCGTCGAGCCCCGACGCGGGCGCGATGGTCGGAGCCGCCTTCACGAACTCCCGGAACCGCTCGAGGCCGCCCTCGACCATGCACTGCGCCTTGTGGTAGGCGACCGTCGCCGGCGTGATTTTCCCGGCCTTCGAGGCCGCCTCGAGCTCGGCGTCGACTTCCTTCTCCAGCGTCTGGCGCCGCGTCGCCGCCAACGCCTCCTCGGCGTGGGCCGCCCGCTGCAGCGCCAGGTCGTGGTCCGCCCGAGGCACGAACTTGTCCAGCGAAGGCGATTCCGCCTTGTGCATCGCGATCTGGAGATCGCTGCGCAACTTCTCCGCCGCCTGGACGGCGTCCTGGTCGGTCGCGCTTTCGGACAAGCCGAGAGCCTTGCGAAGCTCCGGGGTCATGGAGTCGTTTCCTTCTGCGCGATTGAGCGCGGTTAGATGAAGGTTGGGACGGTGAACCAGGCCGGCGCTCACGAGACGCCGGATGTTCCCTGGCTTGTCGTGCATGAACGCCGGAGAGAGGTAGCGGTAGCTCTTCCTCCGTATGTCCTCGGCGCCATCCTCGTTCCAGGTGACATGTCCCCAGACGGCGCCATTGCGTACTTCGAGCTCGTCGATCCACCCCGCCGCCGGTGAACGCTCTCCCCGCTCACCCTTGATCTGGGTTCCATGTTCCCAGTCGATCGGGAGCTTGAGCCCCTGCGCCTTGAACTCGTCGACGAGGTCCTGAGGGTTGTCGAGCCGGTACTTCCGTCCGTCCCGGCCCTTGATCTCGGGACCGGCCGGGAGCAGCTCTATCCACTCGGGCGCCACGCCGTTCGCCGGCGCGAGCTCGCGGAAGAAGACTGCCCTCTGGAGGACCTCGCCCATCGTCGCGAGAGAGGATTCCAGGAGCGCCGAGGGCCATACAGACCGAAAGGCTTCAGCGCCTACCGATCGGCTTTCGCGAGGATGCCCCTACCCAAGCGCCGAATGGCTCCCGCGTCAAGCCCCTTCCCCTTCGGGCCCTCCCTCCGAGCGCCTCGAGCGGTCTCGGTTGACGACCCGCGGGGTCGTTCCTACCGTCTGACAGGTCGCCTCCCGGCGCTCCAGGGTCGCTATTCCATGCAAAGCGTAAAAACGCCGTAAACGCCCCAGGACGATCGGCGCCGGACCGGGTCGGCCAGAACTACGTCTCTGTCGGCATCATGCCGGCGCGACCCCGTTTCCGTTCGATTAACGACGGGTGGGGTGCCGTGGGGTCGGTCGCACGACACCTCGCGGGGACCGTCCGAGACCGAAATCGCGGAGAGGAGCAGCGCTACCGTCTAGCTTTTTGGCGTGTAGCGGGACCGCTCTCGCTTGCCGATGCAAGTGATAGCTGAACCGGTGCCGCACCCCGGGAGCCACCGCGATGGTCGGCACCGGTACCGGTCCCGGTATCCTGGAGCGCTAGAGGAGGCACGAAGACGGGACCGGTGCCGGATAGCAAAAGCGCCTGCTCGACAGTAAAGCAGGAGCGGTCTCGGGCTCGAACCAAGACCGCTACCGGTTAGCCCCGCAAGGTGAACCCGAGACCGCTTCCGCTCTCCGGCTCCCGTCTCGCCCTCGACCGACATCGGTAAGCAGGACCGCTAGCGCTCATCATGATCCAACTAACCCGAGACCGCTGCCGCTCTCCGGTTCCGGTACCGTTCTCGATTGTGAAGCTGAGCAGGAGCGGTACTGCTCTAGGATTGCGGAGCGGCGGCCTTTGCGGCGTCGAGCGCGTCCAGGCGGTCGGCTTCGGCGAGCGCAGCGAGCAACTCGGGCGAAGGGACACCCGAGGCGCGGTTGGCCAGGCCCTCGAGGTAGCCGGACTGATCGCCACGGATGCCGGGCTCATCCGCGATGCGCTCGGCCTCGCGAAGATGCTCCCACACATTCGACGGAGTCGACGTGTAGAGCAACTCGCGGATTCGCTCGGTAACCGCCTCCGACAAGACCCCTCCTCCTACCCTTCAAGATGCCAGGAGGCCCGCTGGACGTCAACCTTCGTCGCGGCGAGCGTCCTCTCGATCATGCTGATGGCCTCCGAAAGCGGATGCTTTGCCGTAGCCGGCAATGCCTTGATCAGCGCCTCGATGGCCTTGACCTTTCGGGCCTTGAGCTCGCCCGGATCGCTCGCGGCCCCTTTTTCGACGATGGCCTCGGCGATCCGCGCCGGCCGCTCGGACGGCTTCCATTCGTGGAGGAGCCCCTCGAGCATCTTCTCGCTCGCGGCGCTCGCCACCGGCCCGGGGCCATCCTCGCCGGCGCCCATCCGGCAGACCCTCTCGACGAACGCCACCTCGTTCAAATAGACGTGGTTCGCCTTGACGAGGCGTCCGCCGTCGTATTCGCGGCCCTGGCCCATCGCCTCCGGGAAGACGAGCCCCTGCTCTCGTGCGATCTCTCTCCAGGAGCGAACCGCGCTCAGCTCGACCGCGCCCTCCTCGAGCGCGAGTCCCCAGCCGGTCTGATAGGTCTGGAAGAGGTCGTTCTTGGCGACAAGGGCTTCCACGCGAAGCAGTTCCTCCCTCGCCGCTTTCCTGACGGCCCAGTCCGGCGAGACGAGGTCGAGCTTCAGCCGCCCTTCGTCGTAGCCCGGCGCGACGATCCGCTTCCACGGGCCGAGCGCGTGAAGGTTCTCGTGGACGAGGGTGACGACGGCGCTCGACGCCGCCTCCGTCGGCTTCCCGGTCGCCATCATCGTCTCGAGCGCGTCTCCCTCGCTCTTGACGACGCGGATCTTGCCCGAGACCGGATCACGCTCACCGAGCCGTCCGGCCTTGAGGATGGCATCGCCCTTCACCTCCGCGACGTCGACCGTCGTGCCGTGCCTTTCGCCCAGGAGATCGGCCGTTCTCGTCGCGAACCCTCCGACGGTCGAGGGCTTCGCGGGAGGCGGCACCGGTGGCGTTGGGATGGATGGCGCTGGCTGAGGCAGAGCGGTAGGCGTCGCGCTCGGCGGCGGCGGTGCTGGTGGGAGCGGCGGCGCGGCCGGCGGAACGTTCGGGGCGGTCGAGCGAACCATGCCGGGGTTCGACTCCCAGCCGGGGTCGATGCCGCGGGGAACCTGCTTGACCTCGCCGGTCCGCGGGTTGGTCCAGTCGACGTAACCGTCGTCCGGACGCGCCGTGACGCCTCCGCGCCTCTTCGTCTCCCGCTCGTCGACCTGGCGCACGTGGCAGTGGCAGCGCCAGCCGTTCGGAGGGAAGTGCGAGACCCACCAGGGGTCATCGGCGGGCAGGAGCGTTCCTGACCAGGCGACATGGAGCGGCCGATGATGCTCGGCGGGCCCGAGCTCGTAGAGGAGGTAGGGCAGGAACTCTTTCGTCCGCTGGATGCGCTGCCACTGACCGGCAGCCCTCGCGGTCCTCATGTTCGCGTCGAAGATGAGCTCGAGCCTCCTCGGGCTCCCGAGTTGGACCTTGCGAACCTTCCCCGTCAGCGGGTCGACCGCTTCCGTCTGTCCCCACCAGCCGAGCTTTTGGAGTCGCGGCGTCAGATCCGTCCGGAACTGCTTGAGCGTCTGGCCCTGCGCGAGCGCCTTCGTCACCGCGTCATGGAGCGTGCGCAGGACGTCGTTGCTCATCGCCTTCGCCGCGGCGAAGGCGAACGCGTGCTCCTCGGCGTAGACCTCGGCCCAGCCGAACGAAGGCCTGATGCCCTTCGACTCGAGGAACGCGAGCGCGTCCTTCGGTATCGGTCCCGGAAAGCTCGGCGTGACCGTCGTCGCCATCGGCTAGTCCTGGTCGGTGGCGTCGCCCAACATGTGGGCCTCGAACATGTACCTTGCGAGCTGGTCGGCAAGCGCGGAGGTGTCGAGCTGGCCAGCGAGCTGGGCGAGACCGGCCTTGAGCTCCTTCATCGAACGCGCCCGCTGGACGAGCGCCTTCACCGGCTCGAGCACCGGATCGGCCAGCTTCTGCCAGCCGTCGAGCGCCTCATCCTCCATCTCGTCGAGCTGGTCGGCGGCCGGACCGCTGCGGTGGAGCGCAAGGCGGTTGCCGGCCGGCGCCGGCGCCGGCGAGCTCGCCGCGGTGAGCAGCTCGGCATCCGGCGCTGGCTCGGCCAGCTTGAACTTGTCCCGGATGGCGCTCGCCTCGACCTTGAGCCCGCGGTCCAGAAAGGGCGGCAGCGCTTTCGCCAGGCTCACGAGGTCTTCTGGCTCCTCGATGGAGAATGACGCGGAGGGGTAGCGTTTTCGAGGACCGTGATTCAGATCGACGTAGGCGCGGATCAGATCGCGATCGAGCGTCGTCGCGAGCTTGACCGCATCGTCCGCGCGGATGTCGTTGCGGACCTCGTCGTGTACCTTGGCCTGAGCGAGACCGCTGCTGTGCCCCGAGTCGGACGTCATCGTCTGGCCGAGAACCGCCTTCGAGGTCTGATGGTCGAGCCATGTCGCGAGCTTCTCGAAGAGCGCCTCCCCTCCCGCTGAGCTTGCCGCCGCCACCAGCTCCAGCGTCATCGACTGAGGGATGACCGCGGCCGCATCCGTCCCGAGGTTCGCGACGGCGTTGATGAGCGTCCGGATGTCCTTGTCGGTGGCCTGCGGACCGTACTTCCCGATCCGCAGAGGCATTCCGTAGACTTCGGCGAACGCCATCCAGTCGCGCAAGGTGAAGCTCTTGCAGAGGTAGCTTGCGGCCGCCAACCGAGCGAGACCGCCCCTGATCTGCAAGCCGGACTTCATCCGGGGCCGATGCACCACGAACTTGTAGGGCGCGAGGGGAACGCTGGCCGGGTCGAGCATGGCGTGGAGATCGTCCGCGGCGGCCGGCGGCGCGTTGAGCGTGAGCATCCGGAGCTCGCGACCCTCGACGCGATCGAACCGAAAGAACCGCGGGTCGCGCCAGATGTACTCGCGCGGTTCCCACCGCGAGAGCGAACGCTCCCACATGATCTCGCAGACCGAATAGCCCTTGCCGATCGCGTCGAGGAGGTCGGAGATCAGCTCCCCTGCCGATGGGCGCGCGAACAGCTCGCGTACCTCGTCGGTGATCTTCACGTCCTCCGGGTCATCGCTCGGCGACTCGATGGCGACCGGCAGGCTCGAGACGGCGAGCTTGCGCACGCGCATCACGGAGCTGTAGTGCGGCTCACGTTCTTCCATCTCCTCGGCGAGCGTCAGATAGGCGGTCGCCTCCCCGAGCTCCGCATCGTGCAGGAGCGCCGCGAGCGTCGACGGCATGAGAGTCGTCGCGACCGGGTCCTGCCAGACGGTCCGAAGGCCGGCGATCTGCGCCGAGGCGATCTCCTCGCGCAGGAGCGCATCCTCCACGGGACGCCCGTACTGGTCGAGGAGCTTCGAAGCCATCTGCCGCCCTCCGTCTAGAGCGCGCCGTGGCGCGCGCGGAATCCGGCGGTCGCGTGCACCGTCCGCTCGCGCCGATCGTCGTCCTTTCCGAGCACGGTCTTGACAGGGTAGTAAGCGAACTCTTGCATCTCCATCCGGCTCGCGGCATAGCCGAGCGCGAGCGCGATGGCAGCGTCCCCATGGCGCTTCTTTCCCCCGGCACCCTTCTCGCGAGACTTGGGCAACTTGGGAACGCCGTCGATCACCTGGAGCGCTCTCAAGTCCCCCAGCACATCCGCGTCGCGAGGCAGCACGAGCGTGCCGTCCTCGAAAGCGGCCTTGAACGGCGGGAGGTTCTCCGCGTACCACTTGTCGCTGAGCTTCACCTGGGCGATCACCTGGCCGTAGCGCTGGGCCGCGACCTCGGCCAGGTACTGCCCATTGCCGGTGGCATCCATCGCGCCGCCGACGAGCCGCGGAAGCCGGTCGACGACATAGAAGAGCACCTGGCGCTGCTGCTCGAAGGGCAGGTTTCGCAGCTCGACCAAGAAGGGCACCTTCCTGTCGAGGCTCTGCTCGAGCTCGAACGGCGCGATGACCGTCAGGTCCGCATTGCGCCCGAAATCCTCGCCGAAGGAATGGAGCCTGTCCTTCCGAAGGTCGGCCAGAGGCGCCGCGAGCTCGCGCGCACACCAGAGGTCGACGTGAGCGGTCCTGCTCGCCTCATCCCATTGCGCGAACTCATCCGGCACCTCGAGCCGAAGGACCGGCGCCGTCACCATCCGCGACTCGATGGTCACCCGGCTCAGGTAGGCGCCCCCCGAGTTGCGCGGGACGCAGAAGAGCTCCTCGTCCGCGCCGGCGCCGTAGAAGTCGATGAGCTCCTGGCGCCAGCGCTGCTGCTCGACGGCCGTCCACTTCCTGGGCGGCTTCGCCGTCAGGCAGATTCGCTTGAATAGCCCCTCTTCGAGCGCGTCATCGAGCGTCGTGCGGTGCAGCGAGAAGGGCCGCTTCCCCGCACGCACGTCGGTGACGAGCTCATTGAAGGGGTTGTCGACGCCGTTGTGCGTCGAAACGATGGCCACCCGGCCGCCCCACATCAGGAGCGCCAGCGCCGCCTTCAGAAGCTCGTCGAGCCCCTCGTGGAATGCCGCCTCGTCGATGACGACGTAGCCCTGCTTGCCACGGAGGTTGCTCGGCCGGCTCGAGAGCGCCGTCACCCGAAAGCCGGACGAGAATCGGATGACGTACGTGAGGATGTCCTTGTCCTCGTCCTTGAAGATCTCCTCTTGCATCTCGGCCGCCGCGAGCTGGAAGTGGCGCGCCCAGAAGGCGGCGTCGCGGATGAATTCCTCCGCCATCTCCTTGTTGTAGCCGACGTACCAGCAATCCATGCCGTCGCGCGCGGCCGCGAGAAGAGTCGCCTCCGACGCCGTCGCCCAGGAGACGCCGACGCGCCTGCTCTTCTCGTAGAGCTTGACCGGGCTCTCGTCCGCGACCCAGCGCTGCTGGTAGGGCAACAGGACGGAGGGCACGCTCATGGCGCGCTCGCGATGCCGAGGATCTCCGCCTTCATCATCTTGACGAGCTCGGGAGAGGCCCCTCCGCGCTTCGCCAGCGTGGCCACTTTCTCCGCCGCTTCCTTCGCCCGGTCGCGCACGAGCTGCTGCCACTTCTTCTGCGCGATGCTCGCTCGGCCGAGGTCGGCCGCCAGGTGGCCGAGCTTCACGATGTCGACCTTGGACGGATCGACCTCGAGCTCCAGGACGAGCTTGAAGAGCTTGTTCTGGATGAGCCGCTGGACAGCATCATTCAGCTCGCCGGCGTCATCGCCCGCCTCGGTCGCGATCATTCGCGCGACCTCGGTCGATTTCTTGAGCGACGCGATGCGCTCCTCGACCGACTTGCCGAAGTTGTGCACCGCCGTCCGCGAGACGGAAATCCCGAGCTGGAGCTCCTCCATCTTCCGGTTGAGCTCCCGCGTGAGCTTGCGGTAGTCGGAGAAGTGGTGCCGGACGAGCCACCTCTCGATCCACTCCTTCAGCTCGTCAGGGAGCTTGGTCTCGATGCGGCTGCGCGGCGGCATCGGCTCAGCCCCGCTTCGGCGGCCGCGCGATGCCCGGCTTGCACTCGATGGTGTACTCGACCACGTCGATCCCGAGCTGGGTCAGCGACGCCTCCCAGAAGTCGTCGTCCTTTCCCTTCATCTCGACCAGCTTGCGCAGCCCGAGATAGTCCAGCTCGCGCCGCAGCTCGTGGATCGTGATCGGGAAATCGGCGCCGTCCAGCGTCCGGAGGAGGATGTCCTCGTTCACCGGCATCGGCCGGCCAGCATCGAGCGCGCGCAGGATGTACCAGCGGACGCTCTCGACCGTCGCCTTGTGCAGGTCAAGCGGCGCGGGCATTCAGCTTCTCCTTGATGTTGTCGATGGAGGCGTAGAGGCTGTCGAGCTTGCGATCGATGCCGACGGCCATCTGAATCCAGTCCTCACGCCGGACGTAGTCTCTCGCGAGCTCCTCTCGCAGCCGGAGCATCGTCTTGTCCGACTCGATCGCATGCGCCTCTTGAACGGAGAGCCGCTGCTCGGTCTGCTTGGCGTTCCGTTCGAGGAGCCACTTCATCGCCCAGAGCGATGCGGCCTGGAGAACGCCGAACGCGACCACGAGCTCGGCGAGCGAGAGCAGGTCCATCCGTCGAACCCTCCAGAAAGCTCCGGTCTCTCCCGGATGTCACGCCTGGTTCCCCGCCGGCGTTCGCTGGTCTTGCGCGCTGAAGGGCCTCATGTCCCGGGCCCGGAGGAATTCAAAGAGCTCCGGTCTCTCCCGGATGTCACGCCAGGTTCCGGCGGCGTTCCCACTCCTGGGTGGTCACCCAGCGGGCCCCGTTGGGCCCTAGTCGCTCGCGGCCGCTGCCTCGGCCGCGGGCTCGGACTTCGCTGGCGTCGGCGGCGACCCGCCGCCGCCGCTGACATAGGCGACGTCGAGCTTCAGGTCGTGCACGGCCGCCTCGATCTTCGCGTCGATGAAGGCCTCGACCTGCGTCGGGTCGAGCCCGAGGACGCTCTCCATCTCGGCCACCGTCTTCGTTCCGAGCAGGCTCTTCACTGCCCCCTTCGCCTTGGTCTTCAGAGCCGTCGCCTGCGCCGCGCTGATGGCGCCCAAGGCATCCCTGACCTTCGGCGCCTCCGTCTCCTCGAACTGCTTGACCACCGTCATGATCGCGCCGTTCACGAGCGAGAGCAGATGGCTCACCTTCTCGCTCTTCGCCTTCGCCGCGGCGAAGGAGGCGAGCTTCGCGATCAGGTAGAGGGCGAGCGTGAGCCCGACGGAGACGATCAGGTCCTGGTACTGCGCGAGAAACGGCTGCATGGTTCCCTCACTGGAGGACGTGCTTCGCCTTCGGCACCATGCCGGCCGCGAGCCAGTCCGGAACGTCGAACCCCGGGCACGTCTTCGCCGGGTTGACCTGCCGATGACCGATGATCTTGATTTCCCGAACGAACGACCCGACCTTGACGCCGCGGGCCAGCTCTTCCTTGAGCTCCGCGATCTTCCGCTTGAGCGCATCCCACTGCGCCATGCGGAACGCGTCGCGCCCGATGAGGCAGATGCCGATGCTCGGCGTGTTGTAGCCGGCGGCATGCGCGCCGACCTCGAAGATCCCCCTGCCTGGCATCACCATGCCGTCGGTGTAGATCACGAACTGGTACCCGATGGAGGTCAGCTCCGGCTGGCAGAGCTTCCGCTCCGCCTCGCCGCGCTTCCAGCCGCGCGCCCGATGCCAGTCATCGATCTCGTCGACCGTCGTCCAGCGCCCGTTCGGCGTGTCCGCGCAGTGGATGATGAGGGTGCCGATCTGGTCCAGTGACCTGAACATGGTCCGGACCCTACGCGCGAGGGCGAGGGCCGAGAAGACTGAAACGCTTCAGCGGATTAGAACAGCTCGCCCTGGCCCCGATCGGCTGCCTTGCCAACGATGTTCCAGACCTGGCGCTCGGTCAGCTTGTATTTCAGCGCGAGGCGCCGGACGCCGAAGTCGGGCTTCCTGTCGGCGATTATCCGCCGATTCCGCTCGGCGAGCAAGAGCGCATGGCACCTGGGGAGGTGAACCCAGTCGCCCCCGAACTGCTGGGCGAGCTTCCTCGCCGCGATGTGCCCTACGGTCTTCACCAGCTCGTGATCGTCAGGCACTTCCTTCGGTGCGTGGAAGCCTACGCCGCCACGCCAATCGACGAGCTTCATCGCCGCATCGAGCCCGACGAGCTCGACCAGCTCACGCATCGAGGGGGGAAGCTCGACGACAGGAATCATCGCGGCTTCGCGGCCTTCACGATGTCCGCGAAAATGCCTTCGCTGTTCCACTCCTCTGCATGGAACCCGTGCGCGAGCGCGAACCGCGCAAGGACCCTCGCATCGGGCTCCGCCATCGCGCAGGATTCCCAGAACATGTTGCCGGCCCAGTGACTCCAGCCCCGACAGATGGCTACGACGCACGTTACGTCGGCCGTCTTGAGCTGGACCAACTCGTCCGTCCTTGCCATCGCGAGCCCATTGCCGAGGGAGCCGATATCCTCGTGATAGGCGCGCAGCTCGGTCTCGAAGGGATCATCCGCCGTGAAGTCGAGCATCAGGACGTGCCCGGCGAAGTGGCCCCGGGAGTCGTTGCATGCAAAGCTGACTTCGATCATCGCGTCCTCCGACCGTACTTCTCGGCATCCTTGATGAGCGCGGTGAGAACCGCGCGGAGCTGGTCGGGCGTCAACCAGGCGCAGCGGGCGATCCCGAACATGTGCCGCGCGATCCCGTCGGCGTAGGCCCAGGACCGCCCGGCCTCGGCGAGGAGCGCTTCGATCTTCGTAAGCTCGGGCTTCTTGTCCATGTTGTGCGGCCGCCCGCGGGTCGCCTGCGCCCGCGGCGCTCCCTTGGACCGCAGATGGTCGAGGACGTTCCGCCGCCCGCCCTCGTCCAGCTCCGCCGCCGAGCCGACGCCGGCGATCTGGCGCAGCATCTCACGATAGGTCCCGTCGTCGAGCCCGAGGTCCCGCTTCGCGCAGTGGATCGCCGCGAGCTCGCGCCTGCGCAGATCATTAGAGTCCAGCGGCATGGATGCTCCTCAGGATGCTCGAATGCACCTTGGCGTGCGAGACGCCCGTCGTGTGACACGTCACGCAGAGCCGGTTCGGGCTCTCCCGCACCAGGATCAGCATCGGCCGGCCGCAGCGTGGGCAGGCCCGCGTCCGCGCGCGCCCGAGCGCCCGGTCACGGTAGCGCTCGCAGCCACTCTCTGCACATGCCCCGCGGCCGAAGTAGTGCGCATCCCGCGGATGGCCGCAGGACTTGCAGGGAGTCGTGGCGTCGGTCCGGAGGTCCATGGTCACCTCTCGAGGTCCATCCCTCGCGTCTCGGCCCTCGGAGTCGGTCGAAGGCCGGGAAGCGAGAGGGCGCGTCTCCGCGCCTCCTCGCTCGAAGGGCGTTACCCCTCACGGCGGCATGGCGTCCTCCTGCATCACCTCGGTCGCGCTACCGGGGCAGACCCGATCGTCAGGAGCCAGGTGGACTCCGACGAAGACGTGCTCGTTGGGGGACGGGCGGAAGTCGAGCGCCGTCCTCTCCACTGCCCCGTTGCCAATGAAGCATGGCGGGCTCAACACGACGACGGGCATCCGCGCGCGGCAGCGGGGACAGATAGCCTGACCCATCATCGCGGTGCCTCCGTTTCGTCGGTGACAACCTCACTCAAGCTTCCGATGCACGACTTGCCACCAAGAGGAGGAGAATGAACGTCGATGAACTTCTTTCCGTTGTCCAGACGGAACGTTCTGACGCGCGTGCCGCACTCCCGGCACATCTCGAAATCCACGGTCGGCAGCGCATCGTTCTTCGAACGACTGCGCGTCTGGAAAATCAGGTTCCCCATCGCTACGCCTCCTTTCGCCGGGCGTCGAAGTAGGCATCGATCTCTGCCGACTTCTCGTTCCAGGCGGTTCGGGCTTCCTTGAACCCTTTGTAGGCGCGGTCCCATTGGCTCGAGAGCAAGACCCTCCTCCCGTCATCCGCGTCTTCCATCTGCTTCGTGAGCCACCCCAGCTTCTCGTCCGCGATCTCCATCCGGCGGGCGGCGCCGTAGTAGCTCACCTCCATCGCGAGCTCTTCGGCGCCGAGGGGGAAGAGCTTGGGCAACAGCGCGCCCGCGATGAACGTGACGAGGTCCCTCTTGCTCAGCTTGCCGAGCTCCTCGGTGAGGTTCATCGCTTCGCCTCCGAGAAGAACAAGAGCTGGCGCGGCTTCCTCCCGGCCTTCGGCGTCTTGTGCGCGCAGGCGTAACAGAGCGGCGTCCGCGGAGGCGCGGGGAACATCCGCTCGCACTTCGCGCACTTGCGCCATTTGATGACCACTTCAGCCATCGTCGGCTCCTACGCCTTCTTCTTGACGGGGATCGCCCGCTCGATCTCGGACTCGAAGGGCTTGGCCACGAACATCTCGCTCTGCGTGATGGTGATGCCGGCGACACCCTTGACCGCGTCCGGCTCGGTGAGGATGGCTTCCTTGTTGGGTTCCTCCTTCGTTCGCACGAACCGCTCGAGCCCGAGCCGCTTCAGGTTGTCCACCACCGTGTCGGCGCTCTTGAACCGCACCGCCGGCGGCGTCGTCCGCCAGCTCAGCTCCCCCGTCGCCAGCTTCGCCGTCTTGCTCCCGTCGCGCAGGATGAGAGCCTTGTTCTCTTCGGCCCAGTCGTAGAGCATCGCCGTCTTCTCTTCGATCGCCGCGTTCATCGGCTGCGCTTCCGCCTCGTACTTCGCCTTGAGCACGCTCATCTTGTCGTTCATCTCCAGCTCGACGGCTTTCACCGCGCGCTGGATCGTCCCGAGCTCGCTCAGGACCAGCTCCGCCTCCTCCTGCGTCCGGATCGCCGGAGCCGTCTTCGTCGCCTTCGCCTGCTTCGCCTTCGCCATCGCTACTCGAGCCTCCACTGCACGCGGCAGTTCCAGATGCGCGCCTCCATCAGCGCCTTGCCTTCCACCCGCTTCCCGGACATCTCCTTCGCCTCCGGCCCCAGACGGACTGTCAGAAGCGGTTTCTCGTTCGCCTCGATGTGAACGCTCTCCAGGTAGTAGCCCCGGCGGCTCATGTACAGAGCCGCGTGCGTCACGAGATTGCCCACAAGGCCGAGCTCCTCGATCGGAATCGTGCTCGTCATACTGCCTCCTTGATGGCTGCCCTCGCCCGCCGCCGCTTGGGCGCTGGCGCGCGCAGCTCGGTCACCACGGGCTTGTCGATCTCGGCCAGCACTTCCGCGTCCGTCGCCGGCAGCCCGGTGCGCTCCGAGATCCGCGCCGCCGCATCCCGGCCCTGCGTCGTCAGCCGCGACCGGATGAGGTCCTCCATCATGTACGAGGCGCCCTGCTCGAGCCGGTTGCCCAATGCGGCCTGGACCATCGAGACGCTAACCTCAAGAGCCAGGGCCACCCGTTCGGAATCGTTGAGCTTCACCGCCAACGCCAGCGTCTTCTGGCAGTTTTCACACAACGACATGATCCGCTCCGATGATGCGCTTCTGGTTCCGGTCGTACGCGCATGCGCCGCCCCCCAGGAGCCTCGGCGCGAAGGGGCCCGTGTCGCGCGCGAGGACCCACGCGCCCGGCACACCCTGCCGGTGGTGGACGTTCTTGTTGCGGAGGATGACGTAGGAAGCGGCCTTCAGCCGCCGCACGAACGCCTTCACCGTTTCCTTCCCGAGATCCGTCGCGATCTGGATGTCCGCCAGTGTGAACACCTGGTGGACCCTCATCGCCTCCCACATCCGCTGCTGCGCGCTGCGCATCGTCATTCCGCTTCGTGGATGGAGTTGATGAAGAACCGCTTCTTCCCCCAGTCGCTCAGGCCCACGTTGCTCAGCTTGCGCCGCTTCCCGAACTCCTCGACGTTCATCAAGCCCATGGTCAAGCCGCGCATCGACCCGCGGGTTTGCTCGAGCAACGCAGCCAGGAGGTCGTCTTCCATTCGGACTTCGCAGATCGTATCAGCCAGCACCCGGGCGTCTTCCGCGTCCGCCGGCGCGAACTCGGCCCAGTGCGCGATGCGACCGGAAAACTGCGGAAGTTGCTTCACCTGCCGCAGAAAGTTCGCCATCCCGATGAGAATCACCGCGACCGTCGATCGGTCGTGCAGATCGCGAATCGTCTCGATGAGGCCCCTCTTGTCGAGCAGGTAGTCCGCCTCGTCGATCACCACCGGCCGCTGCACGCGCTTCAGATGGGCCGCGATCAGATGCAAGGTCTCGTCCGCCGACCGCGCCGGGGTAAGGCTGAGATGGACGCACAAGGCCGCCAGCAGGGTTCGGGGCGTCGAGACCGCATCCGCCCGCTCGAAGATGGCATGGCTGTGGACCACCATCCGCGCGGCCGCGGTCGTCTTCCCGTAGCCCGTCGCGCCCCAGATGAGCCCGATCCCCGGAGTGCCCGCCGGGCGCTGCGTCAGCATCTCGGTCATCGACATCAGGCCCCGAACGTTCTTGACTTCCGCGATCTTGTTGAGCATGATCCTTACTCCTCTCGCGACCTTCCTGGGGTCGCTTGGTGGATGGAGGCCCCGACCACCGGGGCCTCCCCTTTCAGACCGACGAGCGCCGCCAGGCGTTGCGTTCCGCCGCCTCCTCTTCCTCGCGGTCCATCTGTTTCTTCGTCGCTCGCGCATACGGCGAGCGCGAGAGAAGGTCCTTCATCTCTTCTCGCTCTTCAGGAGTGATCGTTCCGTCCTTTTGCTTTTCGCGCAGCGCGCGATACTCGGCCCAATGCTTCTTTACCCGGTCCAGATCGTCAGACATTGTCGGCACGGGTACCGGCCGCGGCGCCTGCGCGAGCGCGACCGGCTTAGAAGTCGGCCCCGGCTGCGCGACCTCGAGCCGCTGAAGCTCCTCGAATGCCGCCGCTGCCCGCCCGGCCTCTTCCAGATCCGGCGTCGATCTCGACCTGCTCGCCGATGTGCGCTGCCAGCTCCCCGGCGATATAGAGAGCGTTGTCGATACGGATGCCCTTCTTTCCGACCATCCGCGGCGCCATCTCCATCAGGAGCAGGTCGAGCGCCCTCTCGTTCGTGATGCGGTTGACCGGCTCGGTCCACTCGCTCGCGACCTGCCAGGGCGTCTTCCCGTTCAGTCCGGCATGTGGCCGGTGCGCATAGACGGCGTCCGTCCACTGGTCGCAAAACGCCTGCAGCTCCCGCGAAGTCGTCGACACCTCGACGACGTCGCCCCGATCCATCAGCCGTTCGGCGAAGCTCTTCCGCGCGCGAATCGCCTGGCGCTCGGCGACGTTGTGGCCGATGAAGCCGGGCCGAAGCTCCAAGAGCCCGTGCGAGAACGTCCTGAAGTGGCGCTCGATATACGGCTTCTGCTCCGAGGCGAACGGGATACAGAAGATCTGCTCCACGCGGAGCGCCCGGAGCACGGTGGTCAGATGGATCGAGGCGTAGTCCTGGCCGTTGTCGGTACGCGCGGCTTCAGGCACACCCCAGGCCAGCAGCGCCCGCCGGAAAAGCGTCGCCACCGCTGTCGCCTTGCTCGTCTTCGAGACGAGCAGCTTCAGCCGCCGCGAGTAGACGTCGATGACGCCGAGGATCGAATGGCGCCCATCGGCCAGCATGACGTCCGCCGGCGTCGAGTCAAGCTCCCAGAGCTCATTGAGGCGGTCGATCGTCGCGTCCGCGCTCCCAAATGCGGCCTGGAGCTTGCTCTTGTAGGCATCGGGGTTCGTCGCCCGGAGCCAGAGGGCGTGATTCTCCGCCTTCCAGCGAGCCATATAGACCCGGACGCGGCGCTCGGAGGTCCGGTCGGCGAGGCCCTTTGCTTCCAGGAACTCCCACATCCGCGCCGGTCGAATCGCCGGCTGCTTCGAGAGCGCGCCGACAATCACCTGCCTCAGCTCCTCGTCCGTGTCGAATCGGCCTCGCCCGGCCCTGTTCCCGTAGCCGTCGGCGAATGCGGCTGGCGTCCCTTCCTGGGCTCGCCTGAGCTGCTTGAGGAGCCATGAACGACTCACGTGGGGCACGTACCGCCGCGTCTTCTCGTCGATTTCGATTGCCCCCGTGTTGTAGGCGGGGCAGTATTCCTTGGCCGCGCGCCTGATCGAGCTGCCGCTCGCTCCAAAAAATCGCTTGAAGTCCTGCGCCACCCGCGCGATCGCGCGCGCCCGCTCTTGTTTCCATGCCGGAAGCTGCCCGAAGGCGACCAGCGACTTCTCCTCGGCCGCAGCCGTCGGTTCGGGCGTCATCGCCCCGCCTCCGGCAGCCGCCACTCGCCGGCGATGAAGCGCGCCCCCATCGCATAGAGGTCCCGGTTGATGCCTTTTTGCCGCGCGGCCTCCGATCCGCTGTACATCGACGGCCAGCCGTCCTCGATGGCGAGGAACAAGTCCTCCGGCGCGCAGGGAAGCAGCCGGCGAAGGATCGCGGCGCGCCGCGCGAACGCGTAGAGCGGTTCGGTGATGTCGGCGACGGTTCCGGCGCCGGCGACGAGGTAGTCGTGGGCGGTGTTCATGCCGCCACCTCGGCCGCCAGCTCGGTGAGGTCGACGGTCGGCAGGTCGTTTTCGAGCGCGAGCTCGATGAGCATCTGGACGCGGGCGAGGCGCGCGAGAATCTCCGCGATGACTGCGCGATCGGCCTCATCGACGCGCCCCTTCCACGCGCGCAGGTGGAACTCGGCCAGGTCGAGCCCGCCCGCGAGCGCGAAGGCGTTCTCGTCCGAGAGCCGGATCGTCAGCTCGCTCATGCCGCTGCACCGGAGAAAAGGCCGGAGCCGGCCGCGTGACGACCGGCTCCGGTTCCCGTAGGCTGGCGATGGCTGTTCGACCAACCACGGGAGTTCGAGATGGAAAACGAGAAGGCAGTGAACCGGGAAGATCTCGACGAGCTGTTCGGCTTCGTCGCGGACGTCCTGACTGGAATGACCCTCGCTTTCACGACGGTCATTCGTCAGCTCCATCCCGATTTCGACGAGCGGACGACTGCGGCGGTTCTGCAGATTCTCCTTGAGAAAGGTGCTCTCCCGAATCCGGACAACGAGGGTCAGCAGTGGGGCCTGAAGCTTGTTCAGGCGTCGCTTTCTCTTGAGCCGGGCCAGGAGCCGCCTCGCCCGCATCTGCGACTGGTGCGCTGAGCTCGGCGGCGAGCGGAGCTGCCTTTCGCAGCGCTTCGACGCGCGCCGCGATCTTCTCCTTGAGCCCGTTGAAGAACGAAGCCGACCCGCGCGTCGGCTTCGCCGCCGGGTGGAGCTCGGCATCGAGCGCCGCCAGATACTTCTCGACGTAGGCGAGGCGGTCCGACAGCTCCGCCACGCGTAAGAGAAGTTCGTCCATCGTCGGTCGGGTCGTGTTCATCGCTTGGCTCCCTTATCGGCAGGGCTCCTGCCCTGCTCGTCGGTCGTGGTGCGGGTGGACTCGGTAGCGCTGCCGGTGCTCCCGTGAATCGCGCGCATGTCCATGAAGGTCTCGAAGTCCATGGACGTGTCGTCGGCGGCATCGACGAGCGTGTACTTGGGGCGCGAGCGCCTTTGGTCGGCCATCACCAGGTCGTTGATCTGGTCCTGCAGCCGGTTAAAACGGCGGCGCAAACGGTTCGTAGCGAGGAAGGCGCCCTGGAGCTGCGTCTACCAGTGCTGCTCCTTTCTCTCCGGGCGTTCGGATAGCTCGCGAACCCGTTTCTCAAGGGCGTCGAGGACGGCCTCGGCTGGCCCTGCGTGGAGATCCGCGAGCCCGTCCGGATTGCACTGCCATCTGAACTGCTCCTCGAGCGTTGGCCAGGTTCGTTCGCTCATCGCTTCGCTCCCTTCTCGGCAGGGCTGCTGCCCTGCTCGTCGGCCGTGGTGGTCCTGGTCTCGGTAGGGCTGCTGCTAGGCGTCGCCGCCGGCGCGGCGATGCCACCGGCGGCGCTGCCGCTATCCGGCTGCGCCTTCGCCTTGCGCCGGTGGATCGGCAGGCCGTCGGCGTCGTATCTCTCCGGCCAGATGTCCTGCGGGCGCATGTCGAGCGCCCGCGCGATCGCCGCTTCTCCCCGCCCGTAGGGCTTCCAGAGCGCGGTCTTCACGGCGCTCTGGCTGAGCCCCTCGGCGCGGCTGAGCTGGCCGAGCGTGATGTTGCGCAGCAGGAGCTGCGCCCGGATCCACAGGCGACGATCCGGCTCGACTTGCGGTACGGTGGCGGCCAGGTTCCCCATCGGCGGGGACTCTAGTGCCATGTTTGGCACGTGTCAAGCATGGCAGCAAACGTTCGCTTTTGTGCGAGGTTTTTCGATGAATTTCGCGGAACGGCTTCGGCGTTCGCTCGGAGACCGCAGCGTCTATTCAATAGCCAAGGCATCGGGACTTCAGCAGAGCCTCGTCGGCCGCTATCTCTCGGGCGCGGTCACGCCCGGCCATGCCAACACGGCCCTTCTCGCGAAAGCGCTGAACGTGCGCTTCGCGTGGTTGGCGACGGGCGAGGGTGAGATGCGCGACGAGGCCGAGCACGCCATCAGGCTGCGATTCGTGATGCCCGGCGGCGGCGAGGCTCGGGTTGCGAAGACGGCCGGCATCGCTCCCGAGCTCCTCGCGCGCTACCTCGCCGGGAAGCTGCCGACGCCCGCGCACTTCGCCGCGCTCGCGAAGGCGCTCAACGTGCTCCCTGCGTGGCTAGAGACCGGGGCAGAGCCGATGAGCCCTCCGGGAGCGGTGCGGCCGAAGGGCACCGCCCTCCCCGAGTTCATCCCGGCGGCGAGAGAGCGCGCGCCCGGCGCCGACTTCGGCGGCGAGCAGCCGATCTACGTCGCGCCGCTCACACCGCGCGAGACCGGCCTCGTCCTCTCGAGGCGCGTCCTCGCCGAGGCCGGCATCGCGGGGCTCGACGAGCTCGCCGCGATGTGGGTCGCCGACGACTCGATGGCGCCGACCCTCCGCAGGGGCGACCGCATCATCATCGACACGCGGAAGGTGACGGGACCGCTACCGGCTGGCGTCTATGTCTTCCGCGCCGGCAAGCAGCTCCTCATCCGCCGGGTCGCGAAGAGGATGGACGGGAGCCTCGAGACGCGCGCCGACAACCCGGCCCAACCGTCCGGCTCGACCCTCACCGAGGCCGACCTTGAGCGAATAGCCGGCCGAGCGCTGCTGAAGGTCGCGGCGCTCTAATCTTCGTCATTCCTCTCGGCGCGCGCCCCTCGCTGAGCCCCACGGCAGCGCTCCCGGACTCCGATTGTAGGAATGGCACGATCGCATCGCCGATTGGCTTGCCGGCGAGCGAGATCCGAGAGTGTCGACGACAACAATCAACCCGGCGACTTCGCACTTATTATGTCAACTTGGGGCTCATTTTCGCGCTTCGCCTTTATTTCTCGGTCTTTCGCGCTTCGCACTTTCTCCTCCAAGCGGCCGTAAATCTTGCAGATGGTTGGAGCCCCACGCTTAGAGCAAAAGACAATCATGTGGCCGTTGAATGCAGGGCTTCGATGCTGGTCGCGCGCCTTTCACCGCGCGCCACTTCCGGCGCGGCCGCTTCGCACTTCGGCCTCTGCGAGCCACATCCATCTGCAAAGGCCGGCGGTGGCCGCGCCTCGGTGGAGGCAGGGCAGCCGTCGGCGGCGCCGCGCCGTCATCCGCCCTCCGCGGACGCGCGAAAGCCCTTGCCCTAAGCCCCTTTGATGACCTCCAGGGCCGCCGCGACGCCGGCTCGTGGTTCTCATAGTCCGATCGCGTCCGCGGTTGTCCAACTTTCCGCCGGCGGGTCGAACGCCACGGCCTCGTGCAAGATCACACACGATTTCCGATCCTCAAGGATCCTCGCTGCGCCTCCCCAACGATCCACGATGCCGAAGACGGTCTCGGCGGCCTCGAACGCGGTGAGCCGGCCCGCGCGCAGCGCCTGCCGGGCGAGGCGAGCGAACGGACCTGCCATCCGGTACCGGATGAGGACCGGTCGAACGACGGGATCCTCGAACCGCGCGACCTGCTCTTCCTGCGGAAGCTGTTCGACGGCCCATCGGCGCGCCTGTCCCGCGGCGCCCCTTTCGAGCGTGTCCAACGCGATCTGATGCCGCTCGTCCGCCGGCCAGTCCTCGACGAGCTTCACCAGTGCCTCGGCGACCGCCGCGAACCTGCCTCCGAAATCTTCCGCTAGCGCCTGAAAGAACATCGAGCGCACCCACTCGCGCCCCTTTCCCGCCCGCACGATGGCCGCTCGGAGGCTTTGCGGGCAGGAGTAGGAGAGCTTGTCCGAGCCGGCGGTCCATTCGATCAGCAGCTCGACGAGCGGCATCGGGTCCCACGACGCAGGCCAGGCGACACCCACCAACGCCGCGAACGAGCGCGCGGGCTCCTCGCCCTTCGCCGTCTCGTCCGCCGGCCGGGTGCGCAGACGCGACAACGCCTCTCGGGCGAGCTGCGAACTAAAGTCCTCGGGCAGAGCCTTGGCGACCTTCCCCAACGCCGACGGCGCGTCGGTGCGAGACCAGCGTCCCTGCCAGGTCTGGACGGCCTCGCAGAGCACGGTCGCGAAGCCGCCGATCGCCGCCCATCCCGGCAAGAGCTGGGCGAGATCCTCCTCGTTCAAGAGATGGCGCTCCACGACGAGCCTCGCCGCGATGAGCGAGGTGGCCGGAGCCAGGGTCGCGAGGAGCTTCACGACCTCCGGACGACCGGAGTCGCTACCGAAGCGCGCCTCCCGAAGCGGGACCAGCGACTGGAGAACCGGGAGCGCGGCGCGAGCTTCCCCCTCGGGAATCGCGGTGAGCGGGTCGCCGGCGAAAGCCCCTTCCCACCAGGCGAGCGCGCCCGCCTTTTCCAGCCGCTCGTGCGCCTTCTTCGCCACGTCCAAAGCCAGGGCTTTCGACAGACGCACGAGCTGCGGACGCTCCGTGGCATCGTCGGGATCGAACAGGTCGACGAGCTGCCACTGAATGGCCGGATAATCATCCTTCGTCACAAGGTCGAACAGCTCGCCGATGCGCGTGCGATCTTGCGCAGCGAGGAAGGCGGCGGACCCGGCGACCACGGCCTCGGTGAAGTCCGAACGCAACGACCAGGGGTCCTGGAGCAGCCACGCCATGTTGGGAATCGCCTCGGTGACGCCCGAGAGCGCGCAGCTCGTCGCCCAGAGGCAGGTCAACGCCTCGCGCCCGTCGATGAAGAGACCATTCGGCACGGTCCAACCCCAATGCCGGACTTCGCAATCCCAAAGCCGATCCACAGGACCTGCCAGCCGGCGCAGGATTTCCATCGGCAACAGCGACCGCGCCTGCCGCGGATTGCGCGTCGCGACGTAGGTCGGCTCCGGCCGCGTCACGCCCAGGCGCGCCTGGAGCCGCTCGATGGCCGTATCGACCATCGACGCGTCTTCCCCGTCGACATCCGCGAGCTCTTCGAGCAGCTCGAAATCGCTCGCGTCACCCTTCTCGGCGACGACGGACGACAGATAGGAGCATCGCTCCAGGATGCGCTGGTCGATGACCCGCCGGCAGACGGCATCGAAGAAGCGCCGGTCCTCGGCATGCCAGGGGCCCGACCGGAAGCACGTCGCGAGATGAAGGTCTTCGATCGCCGCGTCGAGGTCGATCGCCGTCCGCAACCGGCGGATCTCATCCCACTCGGCCTCGGTCAGGGGACCGGCCCATTCCGGATGGACCGCCTCGAACTTGGTCCGCAGCTCCACTGCGTACTTGTCCATCGGTAGCCCGCTGCCGTCCTCCCCGGAGTCGTGGCGGCGACCATCGTCTCCCCACTGGATGGTTCGGACGCACCCGCCCCAGAGCCGGTCGACCATGAACAGCACGCTCGATGCCTCGGTCGCGTTGAGCTTGCCCTCCCGCAGCTCCTGACGCGCCCTCGCGAGAATCTCATCTTCGAGACAACCCCCAAACGCCACCCGCCGAAACCTGGGATCATCCAGCCGCGCAAGCTTTTCCGCCATGCTGAGCTGCTTGAACGCCCAGTAGGCGAGCCTGTCGGGGACGGTTGGCGTATCCGGGCGGCGCTCCCCCTCCCCAACCCCTCCCCCGCAAGAGCGCGGGAGAGGGACTAACTGTGCCTTTGCCGAGGCACTCGTTTCCTCCCTCTCGTTGGCATCACATGGAGCCGGACACGTCAGTGTCCGGGTGAGGCACGGCGTCGAGGAAGACCCGGACACAAACGTGTCCGGCTCCATCCGCTCTTGCGGGGGAGCGCCCGGGAGGGGCGCACCCGGAGCGGAGCTGGGACCCGGGGATGCGCACCTTCGATCCAGCGCATCGACCGCGATCCGGTGGCGCTCGTCCGGCGAGAGCGTCTCGGCGAGCCTTTCGATGACCGGCGCCAGATGCTCCCATTTCCCCGTCAGCCCGTCGGCGAGCGCCTCGCGGACCAGCGGCTTGACCCAGCGCCGTCCTTTGGCGGCGCGTGTGATGGTATCGCCCAGAAAGGAGCTCGCGTCGAAGTATTCGCTTGTCTTCCCGCCCCAGTCGACCAGCGGGTCGATGAGGGGCCGCGGGTCGTCCTCGTTCGGCCAGGCTTTCGCGAGCGCCTGCGCAACCGAACGTATCGGCTTCTTGTCGGCCAGGAGCTCGGCCATCGGCGCCGCTCTGATCTTGTCGAGCAGCTCCTTCGACAGCGCGCGGCGGAAGCTCAACGGCAGAGGGACTTTGCTCAGGGCATCAGCGAGATTGGGATAATCCCACGGATGGGTCGTGGCGATGGCGTCGGCGACGACCTTGGCGCTTCCGGGCGTCCGCGCGATGAGCTGAACCACCGTCGCGCGATGTTCCCCGTCGACTTCGTCCAGGCGTAGGAACGGCCCGGCGGCGGCGACCCGCGCTCGCGCTGGCATGCGGCGAAAGAGCGAAAGCAGCGACTCGGTGTCGACCTCCTTCGGGTAGTCGGCCTCCTTCGCCGCGATGTACTCCTTCAGCACCGGGCGCGCCCGCTGGGCGGTCGAAGGCGCGAGTCCGGCGAGCGGATCGGAGGAGAACTGGGCTTCCCACCACTCGAGCGGCGCGGCGTCGTTGGCTCGGTCCCGCGCCCAACGGCCGAGGAAGTAGGTGTCCGCGCCCAACTCGAGGAGCGCGGCGCGCTCGTCCGGGTTGCGAGGATCGAGCCATCGGATGAGCGCCTCCCGGAGCTTGTACCCCGGATGGCGCACCAACCGGTACAGGCGGGCGCGCAGCGCGCGGTCCGACCCTGCCAGACGCATCGCCGCCGACGCGATGGTCCCCACCGCGTCGTCTTCCTCCTCGAGCCAGCCGTCATCGACCCGGGCCAGGAGCCGATCGAACGCACCCGCATCCCCGAGCAGCCCGGCCGCCGCCGCCCACAGACGAACCGCGGCCACCCGGCCCCACTCGAACAACTGCCGTCCCTTCTCGTCGTGGATCCGCGAAACCCCGATCGACCATAGGTCGTCGAGGCGCGCCCCCAGGTCGAGGTACAAGTCGCGCGGGAGAAGCTCCGGCAGCACACGGCGAGAAACAAACGGCGCGGGCATGAGAAGCCTCCTTGGACCGTGCGAGGGAGCATCCTACACGCATCGGCCCCATCATGGCGGGCCGCCCGCGGACCACCCTACAGGCATCAGCCCCATCACGGCTCGGCCGCCTTCGCCTCCTCGGCGGCCTTGGCGGCGGCCCTCTCCTGCTCCTTCTTCTCCTTGCGTTGCTTCTTCACCTTGGCCCAGCGGCCGGCCTCGGAGACCGGCTGCGCCTTGCGGTACTTGGCGACGCGGGCGGACGATTGGATGGCGAGCTTCGCCTGGAGGAAGAAGTAGCGCGCCGCGGCGATGGCGGTGCACTCCCAGGCCATGACCGACTTCCGGTCGACGCCCGCATCGAGGCGGATGAACGGCGCGAGCTCGGCGAGCAGCGGCGCGATCATCTCATCGACGTAGGTCGCATCGAGCCCGGCGCTCTGGAGCCGCACGCGGTTGGGCGCGGCGTCGGGGAGCTCGTTCCCCTGCGCGTCGATCTGGAGAATGGTCAGCCGCTGCTGGCTCAGGCAATCGCCGACGGCGCGAGCGGCATTCTTGGCCTGCGACTTGACCCCGAGCGCGATCGCCAGCGGGTCGGCGTCGCCGAGACGGTCCTGGGCGACGGAGCGGGTACCGAGGAGGCGTTGCTTCGCGCGGGAGAGCAACGGCTTCGGCGTCGCGGGCACCTTGGCGGCAGCCTTCTTGCGCTGGCTCGGCATCGGGACGAGCTTGCCGCCCTCCTGCTTGAGCCGCGCGAGCGCCTCGAAGTGCGCCTCCGTCGTGCCGCGCCGCACCAGCGCTTCCCGGTCGGTCTTCGCGAGGTTCTGGATGGTCCCGAGGCGCCTGAGACAAGTCTTCTTGCCGGGAAAGTTCTTTCGCGTCTCTTGATCGCGCGAACCCTCCGCGCGCCAGCCGGCCAGGACGGATTCCGCCGTCGGTTCCGGCGGAGTCGGGCCGGCTTGCGGTGCCGGCTGGGGTACGACCGGCGGGTTGGACTTGTCTTCTTTTCGAGCCATCGGAGGACCTCGCGCGCCGGAGCGGGCACCACGCCCGCAGCGACGTGCCGTAGTTTCGCATGATCGAGCCACTTGCGTCAAGAAAACGGGTCCTGGTGCGGCCGTCACCCGGATTCGTGTGCGCGATCGCCTGGCCTGTGCGCGCCAACGAAGCAGCCGTGCGCGGACCTCGATTACCGGTGCGTGACTATCAAGCAGTCGTGCGTTACCTTCGAGTTGTGGTGCGTGATAACCGACGAGCCGTGCGCGATCTGCAAGACATTGTGCGTGTCTTCCGGCCGCTTGTGCGTGATTTACTGGCTGTTGTGCGTTGTCATCGAAGTGCTGTGCTCTCTCATCAGGATGATGTGCGTGCAGGAGCTGTGACATGTGCGCGACCTCGACGTCGTTGTGCGTAAAGGTCGGTAAAGTTATGCGCGATCGATAGCTAGTTGCCTCCGAGCGGCACCAAGTTGTAATGCCCACGAAGGTATCGGTACCTCGGCTCGACATCGTGGCACCGGCGCGCTCGCCTGTGCCAGCCACGACCAAGGCTAGAGGGGGTATCGGCTTCGTTCAGGTTCGAGCCTTCAGCGAATATCCGCTCACCCTGAGGGGAGGCCGACGGTTCTTGGTCGGCCGGACTCGAAGGGCGGGCGGATATTCCCGCGCTCCGCTCGTCCTTCGAGTCCGCTCGCAAGGAGCGCTCGCTCCCCTCAGGATGAGCGGGGTGCGACCTGAACGAAGCCGATACCCCACAAGGCTAGACCCGGCGGGTGTCTGGCGCAGGTCAGGTGGCAGCGGCGACAACCCGAGAGGCGTGGATACCTCTGCCCTCGCCGCTCGAGGGGCTTCGCTTACACTTCACCCATCCTACTGCTTCGCGGCGGAGACAAACCTCTGGAGATTGGTGTTCCCGACGAGATGGTCCAAGGTTGCCAGGGTAAAGACCTTCCCCTGCGTCACCCGCAGGATGTCGCGCATGTCGTTGCGTCGCACGCCGAACCCGCGTCCATCGATGCAGGCGACGACCTGAAAGGCTGGCTGCCCTTCGCGCAGGCGCTGGTCCCGCATCGCGCCGAGTCGCAGAATCCGCGCGACCTTGTCCCGCGCAGTGCCATCGTCGCTCGTGATCTTCGCCTCGATGATCACGGATGCGGCAGACGTCGTGGGAACAAAGAAATCAGGAGCTTGTTCAAAGCCGAGAACGCGTTCCGCGCGGCGGGTCTTCTGGTAGGTGATGCTCGCGTGCGCCAGGCGATCTTCGACCGCGTTCTCCATGATGTCACCAACGAGCCCCGAAACAGCATCGCGATGGCTGGCGAACGGCCGACCGAGATAGCGTTCGTAGAGGAGCACCGGGTAGGGAACGTGAACCGATGCGACGAACCTGAGCGAATCGAGACCGCGCGAGGTGTCCTCCTTGTCGAGCCGGTGGACCGTGTTGGCGGCAACGCTGGGCGCGCCACGGAGAATCTTCTCAACGGCCACGTCGATCAGCGCTTCGACACGCCGTAAGGTCAGACCGTTGTCCGCCTTGACGCGAGACATATACGCCCGGTCCGTGCGAACCATCCTGTCATTGCCACGTGCGGCGCCTTGGTCGACATCACTGCCCTGCTCGCTCCGTGCCAGTTCGGCCCATTCCGGAGGTGAAAGCCCGAGGATCGTACGCAGGACCAGGAACGAAAGCGAGTCTTCCTCCAGCGCCGACCAGACGCTTTCGGGTGAGAGACGTGCGAAGCTGGTCGTATGACGCTTGAGAACTTCGTAGGCATCCTGGAAGGCGGGATACGGAATGAACCCCTCTCCCTTCGGAAGCACCAGAAACTGTGACTGGAGGTCGGCAAAGGTGACGTTGACCATCTCCTCGATGCGCTCCTCCAACGTTGCCGGATCGAGCTCGTAGGGGCGCGGCATTCAGGCATCCCTCCGGGTCGCAGTTCCAGCCGCGCCGAGCGCGCGCATCAATCTCTCCACGTCGCAGCGGACGGCGAGGGTCTCGAGCGTTCGACGCGCCAGCGACATCCGTTCCCTGAGCGGAGCCGCCGCGTCCCACGAAGGTCCCAACCTGCCAACCGCGATCCTCGCGAGGTGCCCCGCGAGAAGACATCGAAGATCACCGCGTGTGAGGCGCACTTCCGAATCGCGCATGGCGCGCATGTCCGCTTCCAGCGCGCGTCGGCAGGAGGCCGCGACCTCGAATTCCAGAGAAGTCTGCCTGTCTTCCGTTCGAGAACGCAGCGTGCGCCGGCAGACGAAGATCGTGTCCAAGACCGACGAGCCAGTCCGCGCGATGTGAAGGGAAGCAGTCATCTCGGCGGCGGCCGGGAACGTCTTGGTGCAGGTCATCCGGGAATCCAGGATGGCCACGACCAAGGGCACATAGGCCGCTGGATCGTTGTGGTGGTACGTGAAGACGAACGGCGCGTTCGGCTTGAGCGCGTCGGCGTAGTGCTGGAACACCGCGGACAGTCCTTCGGTGAAGTGCTCGAGCCCGCGGCCGAGCGTCTCATTCCCGGTCAGCTCGCGGCTCGTCCTGGTCGTGGTACCGGCGAACTCAGAGAACTCGTGTCGCAGGCCCACACGAAGCCAGGCGAAACAGAAGTCCATCAGCTCAGCGTACTGCACGTTGTCAAAGTAGGGCGGGTCGGTGAAGACACCATCCAAGGAATTTCGAGGCAGCGGCAAATCCGTAGCGGGCGACGCCTGGATGAGAGCCTGCGGGTCGAGCCCGCGGGGCAGCTCGTTGACGAGCGCCGCCGCGATGCGCTCGCCGGGAATCGGGACGAGCTTCTTGCGCCCGGCCACGTGCCGCGTCTCGAACGGCTGCCGGCAGTACTCCTTCGCCCGACGGTATTTCTCGATGAAGTGACGATAGGAACCCGAGCCGACGCGGGGAATCCCGAGCAGGTTGTTTTCGCATTGCACGAGGGCGACGGGGAATCCGTGAACGCTGAAGATGTCCTGGCACTTCAGCGCGTAGGTGTCGTACCGGCAGAGCATGTTCTGATACCGCAAGAAGTCGGAGAACACCGTGAGCAAGGCATGACGAACCGCAGCGTCACGGACTTGCATCAGCCGCCGTAGCAACGTGCCGAGCCCGAAGAGTTGCCGGTCGCTGAACATCTGCCGGTACTTCGAGTACCCCCAGCGGTGCAGCCGGTCGCTCTCGTCACCCGGCGGGATGTCGTCGTCGGGAATCGGGAGATCCCTCGCGTCCGCCAGGAGCTTGGCAGCTCTGTCCGCGCGCTCGAGATCGCCCGCATCGGGCGCCTTGAAGAACCGACCCTGGTGCCCGCTCTTGCAGGTGTCGCAATGGTATTCCAACGCCCAAAGCCGGTGCCGGAAAGGCTCCTGTGCGTCCCCGCTCCCGACCGAGAACTTCCTCTGGCACTGCCAGCATCGCAAGCTTCCGTGCCGGACGTTGCCCTCGACGTGTACGTCGCTCGAGCATCGCTTGCAGGCCGCTGGAGTGGCCAAGGTCGGAATCGTCTCGTACTCGTTGAGGTCCCCGCAAGCCGGGCAGGCAAGGACCGGCCGCGGATGCCGCTCGGCCTCGGCGAGCAGGTACCCTGGAAACAGGTCGTTCGCGGCTCCGCAGGCCGGGCACGCGGATACCTTCACCCAGACGAAGTACTTGACCGTCGCCCAGCGGCCACACTCCAGGCACCTGGTCCGATACAGATCGCCGATCACCTGTTCGACATCCGCGACGGCGGACTGCGCCTCCGCGGCGAACGCGCTCAGGTCGAGGTCGGCGAGCGATTGGCGGACGATCCAGAACGCCATCGGGTTGACGTCGGTCCCGATCGTGTGAAGCCCGAGGCGGTTCGCTTCGAACGTCGGCGTGCCCCCGCCCATGAACGGATCGGCGACAACGCCGTGGAGCCTGTGGGGTGAAAAGAACGAGGATGAAAGCGGCTCGTCGCCAGCGAACTCGGAAAGCAGCAGCGAGCGGAAGACAGTGCCGGGCCGACGCGCAAACCACTTGTGGATCCCGATGACGGGGCGGTAGTTCTGCTGCACCTGCTTTTCCCGCATCGCGAGGCGGGTGACGAACGCCGCATCGAAGGCCGCTTCCAGCGTGCCGCCCGGTCCCTGGTCCGCCTGGCTGCCGAAAGCTGGCTTGGCCTCGACCGAGACGCTCTCCATCATCGCCCCCACGAGGCGGCCCGTCCGCCTGGGGAGAGCATAACTCGAGGGTCGGACACGCATCCGTCTCCGTCATCCGCGGCCCGCAGACGCAGCAAACGAAATGACCGGGACAACCGCGGATGGTACTGCATGCGTCCTACTTCCTGATGAACACCGGGGCCGGGGCCTGGTCTTCGCTGGGCTTCTTCTTGCGCAGCGCGACGGTGAGGTGGCTCGGGTTGAAGACGTTGTGGTTGTGCGTCGTCGGGGTGGTGAGGATGAACTGGCTCTTGGTGGCCGAGAGGAAGTCGGCCACGTCGTCGATGCGTTCGACCGAGAGGTGCGCGAACGGCTCGTCGAGGATGAAGAAGCCGGTCGAGTCTTCGCTCCCGTCGGCGAAGGTCATCCCGAGGAGCAGGACCAGGCTTGTCAGTACCGACTGACCACCCGACAGGTCGGGGTCATCGATGTTCACATAGTGCTTGCCGTCGTAGGCGACGCGAACCACGAGCCCCGCATGCTCCAGCGCGTCATCGTCGTCCGAAAGCCCGAGCGCCGGGACCTCGATGTCGAACCCCGCCTTCTCCGACAGCCGCACCACCGACCGCCGATAGAACTCGACCGTCTGCTCGATGACCCGCTTGTAGCTCTTGCGCGCGAGCCCCAACTCGTCCGCCCATCGTGCGTGCTCAGCCTTACGGAGATCCAGGAACGACTTGAACTCATCGAACTCCGCTTTGACCTTGTCGTACACCTCTTTGGCGGCGAGGTCGCGGCAGCCGGACCAATTGGTGACTTCCTCGTCCAGTCTCACGATGAGCGACTCGGCCACTTCCTTGGTCGGAATCGCTTCCAGGGCCTCCGGCGTGCGTCGTTCCGGCGGCAGATCGTCCTCCATGCGCCGCATCGTCTCCAATTCAGCGACTGCCTTGGTCCGTTGCGCCGGGAGCGTCCGCTCCAGGTCCGCGCGCTCCTGCTCCACGCGCTCGCGCTTCTCCGATAGCTCGCCGCGCTTGAGGGCCCGCTCCGACCGCGCCTTCTCGTAGACCTCGATGTGCCCGTCGTTCTCGATGATCTTTTCGGTGAAGCGGCGGCGTTCCTGGACCAGCTCGTCGCGGCGGGTGTTCTTGAACGCGAGCAGCGCCTCCTTCTCCCGCCATTCGGCGAGCTTGCGCTGGCGCGTCAGGCGCTGGGCCAGGTCATGGATGCTGCGCTCGGTCGCCTCCCGGTCGCGGGCGATCGCGTCGCGCTGTCCGGTCGCGCCGGGCAGCTCGATGTCCCTGATGACCTTGAGCCGTTCGCTCGCCGCGCTGCGCCCGCAGTAGAGCCGGTCGACCGCGGCGAACACCCCGCCGCGATGGTCTTGCTTGTACCCGTCGCGGGTCATCGAGGTCGCGTTCTTGCCGAGCTTCAGCCCCTCTTCCACCGAGTCGACCAGACGCATGCGCGAGAGGTTCTGGACAATCCAGTCGGGCAGATCGGCTCGCCCCAGCTCGGTCACCGCCAATGCGGTCCCGGCTGGCGCGTCGAGGGTGCGCGTCACCGGCTCGAACTCGCTGACGAAGTACCGATACTTCTTCTGCCGCGCTATCTCTCGCGCCTTGAGACTGTCCTTCTTGTCGACGACGATCGCGAACCGCGACGCGCCCAGGGTGGACTCCACCGCCACCTGCCAGGTCGGATCCTTGACCTCGATCATCTCCGCGACCAGGACGTGCTTCACTTGTTCCTGATCGAGGGCTCTCCGGATCTCGGCGACCTCTCGGGGGAAGACGATTCCCTTCTCGTTTTCCAACGACCGCGCCTCTTCGCCGAGCTGGAGGACCTTGTCGTGCGCTTCGTCGTACTGATTGGCGAGCTTGAGCGAGGTCTTGCGCGTCTCCTCCAGCTCCTTGGCCACCCGATCGCCGTCCTCGGGCGCGATGCTCGCCACCTCTTCCCGGAGCTTCTCCAGTCCCTCCAGCTCGCGGACGAGGCCACCGTACTCCAGGTCGTACTTCTCCTTCTCCTTGGCGAGCCGGCGGCTCGTCTCCCGCACCTGCGCGGTCGCGGTCAGGGAGTCCTGGTCGTCGCTCATCAGCCGCGCGATCTGATCATCGAGCGAGTCGCGCGTATCTTTCAGGGCCTTGAGCTTGTTCTCCTCGACCCCGATGAGGTCGTTCAGCTCCTGGGCCCGGCCCTTGATGTCTTTGTACGTCGCCGCCGGCAACGTCTGCGTCCGCAGCCGGTCCAGCTCCGTCACCTTGGCGTGATAGGTGTCCGCATCGACCGCTCGCCGCTCGTTCTCGAGAACGTTGTGCTCCATCGCCAGCGCCTTCTGGGCCTGGACGAAGAGCTCCTTCTCGCTCGCGCGGTAGTTCTCCAGCGCGTCCGAGTAGCGATCGAGCGTCTGCTGGTCGCCCTGGATTTCCAGGAGGTACTTCAAGAGCTCGCGCGGGCTCTTCTCGCACAGCTTGTTGGTCTCCCCTTGCTCCAGCGCGAGAATCTTCAAGAGCGTCCGCGGCAGTCCCGCCGTGTGGAGGTTGCGTCCGTACTCCTCCGAGCCGGTCCACTTGTCCGCCGCCTGGATGGACTCGGTAGACGCGTTGCCCGGGAGGATGGCAAAGCGCTTCTCCCAGGTGCCGCTCTTGTTCTCGAGGAGGCAGACCAGGGTCACCTCGTCGGTCGAGAAGCCGAGGTGGCGGAACGGTCGCGACCCGTGGCGCAGGTGGTTCGTGACCACGCCTTTGACCATCGCCACCCGGTCGCCCGAGCGCAGGTACTTGGACATCTTCCGCCCGGTGGAGAGTTGCTTGGCGCCCAAGAGGAGCCGCAGCGCATCGAGGAACGTGGTTTTCCCCGACCCGTTGGGACCGGCGAGCATGATGATGCGCTCGTCGAACGGCAGCTCGAAGTGCGGCCAGTAGTCCCAGTTCATCAGCTCGATGGACTTGAAGGTGAACATCGTGTCCTCACAGATTCCGATTCGCGCATGGCGCGCAGATCGGGAGCTCTAGGTCTCTTCCGGCTCGCTGTCGCCGAGCTCGGCCAGCTCTTCCGGGGTCGGCGGCAGGTCCGGGTTGTCGTCCGGGGCCTCGTCGATTTCCGCCGACATGCCCGCGTACGGCGGTTCGCCCTTGCGGCCGAGCACGTCCCAGAGCGCGCTGTTCTTCAGCTTGATGGCCATCTGCTGGCCGTCGATCAAGAGATCGAGCAGCGGGCCTTCGGTGATGTGATCGAGCCTCGAGTACTCGATGAACCCATGTCGTTTGAGCTGGCTGAGATAGATTTGCAGCTTGGCACCGCCGCACTTGCGGCCGAGCTCCGCCCGCAGCGCCGCCTCGCTCGTGAACACGTCGACGTCGGGCATCGGCTCGCTCGCGGGAAACAGCGGCCGGACGTTGTCGCCGGGCTGCTCGCGCCGCTCCTGCGCCACCCGCTTCGGGAAGACGAGCTTCGCCCAGAGCACCACCAAGAGCGCGACCGCCGGCTTCTCCAGATTGAAGTTCGCCGCCCAGGACAGCGACGCGTCGCGCTCGATCTCGTCGGCCAGCCGCACCGCGAAGAACTTCGAGTAGTAGTTGTCGACCAGGATCAGCCCGACCGTGCGCAGCCGGGCCTCGACCTCGCGCCGCAGATCGTCGTCGACGATGAGATCCTTGAAGTCGTTCTTCGCGATGTACGGCTTGATCATCAGCCGCGAGCAGATTTCCTCCGCCCGCGAACGGCCTTCGACGACGATGGGGGTGTCATCCATGGGAATCCCTAGGTCGTGCGGTCGGAAGAGTTGGAGCCGGACACGTGAGTGTCCGGGTACAGGCACACCGCTCGCACTTGATCGACGCCGGACACGAGAGTGTCCGGGTTTGCCACTGCCACCAGCGACCCTCGGACGGTTCCAGGTGCGACCTCACCCTGGCCTTCCAAAACATGGGCAAGCACCGCGCGCAAGTCATCGGAGTCAACCACGATTCGCGTGCTGCCATTGCTGGTCCAAACCGGTCGGTTCTGTTTCGTCAGTCCAGCCTCACGCATCTTGCGCGTGGCCCATGCCTTGGCCGCTTGCATGATTCGCCACGACGGCACATCAGCGCCGACCAAAGCGTGCACATGCGCTTGCCGGACATTCACCACGCACAGCTCCCAACCGTAGTACTGGCATGTCGCTTCGATGGAGTTGGCACACGCAGCCCGTTGCTCCTCATCCAAGTACATCGGTGCAGCACGCAGGTTCTTGGCGCTGAACGTGTCGAGGGGGCCTTGTGGCTGCATCGCACTGTGAGTCTTCGCGCTTGCCCAACCTCGTTCATCGCCAGGCAGCCAAGTTCCGTAAGTGGTCCAGGTGAGGAAGTGAATCGTCGCTGGCATCCGCACCTCCGGCCCGCCTATCCGCGGGTTCAGCCACGGTACTCCGGGGGACGGACATGGTGCCTGTACCCGGACACTCACGTGTCCGGCTCCTACGGCGCTCGTACGCTCTGCCTGTACCCGGACACTCACGTGTCCGGCTCCAACGACGCTCGCACGCCCTGCCTGCACCCGGACACTCACGTGTCCGGCTCCAACGGCGCTCGCACGCTCTGCCTGTACCCGGACACTCACGTGTCCGGCTCCGTTTCTGGCAAGGTCGTCAACCTAGGCACAATCCATCCGCTGGTCATCTCGCTGGCGAACTCGCTATCGAGGCGGTCGCGCTCGTGATGATCGAACTCCACGTCGACCGGCAGGCTGGCGAGGATGCGTCCCGGTCCGGCGGCCTCGGGTGGCGCGTCAGTCTCCTCCATTCGTCCGCCGGCGAGCGCGAGGAGCGTGAAGCGATGCGCGGTCGTCGCCCAGTTGTCCTTGGTGACAAACTTCGACGCCCGGACCGATCGCCCTTCGGCGACCACCTGTTTCAAGTCGATCACCAGCTCTTCCGCCGGCCCGCCGCCCGCCAGCTCGGGCTCGATGCTCTCTGCCGGCGCCGGATCGCTCCACCCGCGCCGCTCGTCGTCCGGTAGCTCCCGAACGCAGATCTCGTACTCCGCCTCCGACAGCATGTTGTCGACGATCACGAACTGCTGCTCGACTGGGAAGTGCAACACGCCGTCCGCCAGCGCCACCAGCGTCGCCACGTCGCTCCTCGCGAGGAACGCGGTGATGTCGCGCATCGACAGGCCGCCCTCGCCCAGATGGATGCGCCGCTTGCCGATGTCGTTGAGCGCCCGCTGCAGCGCGCTGACCCAGTGGTGCAGCTTCGAGAGCAGGTCGTGCGCCGCCCGGACCCGCTCGTGCTCCTCCGGCGTGTCCAGCGCGTACTTCTCCAAGACCTGCCGCGCCGCCTCCACCCAGGGCAGCGAGCTGTCGAGGAGCTTGCGCGCCTCGAGAATCGCGTGCTCGCTCTTCGAGTCGTACGCCCGCTCCATCTCCTCGCTGATCTTGGCGAGCTTGTTGCGCAGTTGGTCGAGCTGCGCCCGGGAGTCGAGGCCGTATTCCTTGGCGAGCTTGAGCGATTGCACGACGAGGCCCAGGTCGCCGGCGCGATGCGCGAGGTCGCCGAGGAGTCCGGTCAGCGCGGTCGCGGCTTCCCCGAGCGGCGTCACCGAATAGCGGCCGTCGTTGAACGCGAGCCAGCCGCCCCGCGCGAGTCGCCGGATGATGTCGCGCCGCGGCTCGTCGGCGAGGTGGCCGAACTTGTTCCCGAGCGTCTCCTGCGTCCAGCTCGTCTCCAGGTCCGAGCTGAGCGCGCGCATGACGTAGAGCCGCACCCAGAAGTCGTCCGGTCCGCCGAGGAGGAGCTCGCGCAAGAGCGGCTGGAACACGCGCACCGGCGCGATATCCGCGAGCGCCTGGATGTCCGGGGCGCCGACGCCGGGCGCGAGGTAGTCCTCGATCGGCTTCTGCCGGCTCTCCTCCGGCGACTCGACCGCTTCGTCTGCGCGAAGCGCGAGCACGTCCGCCGCGTCGCTCATCGCCAAAGTCTCCTTCACCGTTCGCTCGAGCCGGTCGTTGCGCGCGAGAGGCTGGTCTTGGTCGCGGCGGCTTCGCCTGCGACGAGCGCCGTCACCGCAGCGACGCCGAGCCCGGTCGCATCCCGCGCCGCCTCGTAGCCACCGATGACCGCGCCCGCCGCGAAGAGGTTGTCGTAGACCGCTCGTTGCCCGTCGTCGACGGGTCGCATCCGCGCGTCGACCTGAACACCTGCGCGCATCGCCGGTTGATCGTTCGCCGCGTGCTTGTCGAGCAGGTCGCCCGTCCACATGTCGCCCACGTCGCGGCCGTCGACGAAGACCGGCAGCCCGAAGACCGGCTCCCGGAACCGCTCTTGGTGCACGATGCCGCCGCCGAGGAACCGCCCGGTCGCGAGGACGAACGCGTCCGCCGACAGCTCGCGATCGTCGAGCAGGAGCTTGTCGATTCGCCCGGCGTTCGCGCTCGTCGACTTCACGTCGCCGATGACGACCGTGACGCCCGCCTCCATCAACCGATCGTTGAGCGCGCGGTCGAGCCGCAACCCCGCGATGGACGGCGGCGTGTTCATGAGCTCAGCGGCAGCGCTGAAGTTCATCGCGCACAACGCGTCGCAGACCGCGTCGGGATGATCGAAGCCCGCGGTCGGTAGCAGCACGTGCGTCGCACCGACTTCCTTCGCCGCCAGCGCGATGCGCGTCAACACCGCGTCCTTCGTCGGACCGTCGAGGAGCCGCGCGAGGTCCGCGAGCGCCGATTGCGGATCGAGTTCGAGCTTGACGTACACCTCGACCGCGTCGCGCCCTCCTGCCCGGAGGCCGTTCGTCACGAGCGACGGGTCGGTCGCCGCGTGGCCCACGATGCCGACGACGCCGATGCGCGCGTCCGACGGCCACGACGCGAGGTCCCCGCGAGCGATGCTGCCCTGCGCGAGCGCCGCCTCCTTCATCGCGCCGAGCGGCGTGACCAGCTCCAGGTTACGCGAGTCGTTGTCAGCGCCGCGAACCCCCAGCGCCGCAAGCTCCTCGACGAGCAACGCGCGCGCGCGGGAGAGCGCGTCCGCGAGGGACGATCCCAGGCACGCGTACGGGTGTCGCGGATGCTCGCGCGCGATGACCTGCGCGGCCCGGGGCATCGCCAGGCGGCGGCCCTCCTGGTCCACGCCCGCCGCGAAGTCGAACGCGCCCGACGAGACCGACGTCGCCCCCAGCGCGCGCCGTACGAGCGTTACCTCGGCGCCCTTGCGACGCGCCGCAAGGGCCGACAGCGCTCCCGCTGCCCCTCCTCCGATGACGATCACCCGACCGGCCATCCGCACACGCCTTCGAAGGCTCGCCCGAAGGCATGCCCTCACGCCCGTTCAGCGGCCGGCAGCCTTACCAGATATGGCGTACGGGCACAAGGCGCCCACAAGAGCTTGTGGATATCCTGTGGGCGGCTCCACCGCTGGACGAGACGGCCAGCACTGACCAACGCCGCCCGTTCTGAGCGCCAGTCGAAGGATGAGCGCCCCCGCGAAGTCCCGCTCGCCCTTCGACTGCGCTCAGGACGAGCGGGTTCTTCTGTGCCGCCTCTCAGGCACGCGCAGGGGTCGAACGCCCCCGCCCGCCGCTAGAAGGTCGCCTCTCGGTGGCTGATCTCGCGCAGCGTGTCGGCGGCGCGGGTGCCCGGCGAGTGCTGGGCGATGTCCGAGAGGCTGATGACGCCGACCAGCCGCCCGCCGTCGTCCAGACACATGATCCGCGACTTGCGGTTCTGGGCCATCCGCTTCTCCGCCTTCTGCACGTCGTCGAGCGCAGAGCAGGAGATGACTTCGCGGGTCATCACGTCCTCGACCAGCGTGTCGCTGTCCTTCCCGCTCGCCACGACCCGCAGCGCGATGTCGCGGTCCGTCAGCGTCCCTTGGACCTTCATCGACTGGTCGCAGACCGGCAGGAACCCGATGTTCTCGTCGCGCATCTTGCACGCGGCGTCCTCGACCGTGTCGCGCGGCGAGATGCACTCGATGTCCTTCTTCATGATCTCTTGGCATTTCATGGGGTTGCCCTCCCTTTCGAGGTCGTCGTGACCTTCGGTGATCGTCGTGCGCAGTCGACTCAAGCTAGGGTCCTGGGTCGGGAATTCGATGCGCGAGAGCTTTCGGGCGCTGCCCCAATCGGGAGCCGTGCTGGTGGGCAGCGGCCAGACCAAGAGGCGCTCACCGGGCGAACGTCGCGCCAGCGCCCGCGTCGGTCGCTCGTCTTCGCGCTGGCGCCCGTGCTCCCCTTCGGGCTATGAGCGGCGCCGATGCTGATCGATCTCCACGTCCACGCGCCGCCTTCCGATTCCGCTCTCGCTCCCTTCATCGCGCGCGCGGCCGAGGTCGGGCTCGATGGCTTTGCGGTCCTCGGCGACGATGCGTTTGCCGGAGTCGCCGCGTTTCGTGCTCGCGACGATGTCGTCGTCTTCGGGGGCGCCGAGGTAGTGACCGACCGCGGCCACTATCTCTTGTTCGTTCCGGAGTTCGAACGGCTGCCGCCGCTCGACGAGCTGCTCGGGCCGCGGGTCGAGGGCGTGTGGCCGGTGCGCGACGTGCTCGTTCGCGCCCAGGCGCTCGGCGGAGCGGTCGTCGCGGCGCATCCGTACGACGTCTCGGTCGACCACCCGGGCGGCGACATCCTCTTCACGGTGCCGTACGTGTCGGCTGTCGAGGCTGTCTTCTCCGCACGCCCGCCAGGCTTCTCGCGTCCCGCGGTCGAAGCCGCGGACGTCCTCGGGCTGCCCTGCGTCGGCGGTTCTGGTGCCCGAGAGCCGGACATGCTTGGCGATGCGGCGACGCTCTTCGCGGACGAGTTTCGCGACGAGGCGGGTCTCGTGAAGGCATTGCGCTCGGGCTCGTGCTGGCCGGTCGATCGGAGCGCGCCGCCGCCGGCGCTCCTGCACCCGTGCTCGCGACCGTCTTCGGGCGCAGCGGACTCATCGCACCACGACGGCGCTCCCGCCTACCCTCGCCGCCGACGCTAGCCGAGAATCCTCACGGGAAATCATCGCGCGTGAAGAGCGACGCGACCTTCAAGCCCTCCGTCTCCAGCCTCTCGCGGCCGCCCTCCTGGCGATCGACCAGCGCCGCGACGCTACCGACCAGGAGCCCTGCCGCCCTCGCGCGCTCCACCGCCTTCCAGCTCGAGCCGCCCGAGGTGATCACGTCCTCGACCACGACCGCCCGGGCGTTCGCGGGCAGGAGCTCGAGCCCCTCGACGTAGCGCGCGGTGCCGTGGTCCTTCGGCTCCTTGCGGACGAGGAATGCGCCGAGCGGCCGGCCCTCGATCCAACTCGTCAGGCTGACCGCGCTCGCGAGCGGGTCCGCCCCGAGCGACATCCCGCCCACCGCCTCGACGCCGGGGTCGAGCGCCACCGCCAGCCGGAAGAGCAGCCGCCCGATGAGAGCGTGGCCCTCCGCCGAGAGCGCTACCCCTCGGCAATCGATGTAGAAATCGCTCTCGCGACCGCTCGCGAGGATGACGCGCCGCCTGGCGTAGGCGTGCCGGACGAGCAGCTCGAGCAGCCGCGCGCGGTCTTGATCGAGGCTCACGCCCGATGGCCCAGGTGCTGGTCGAGCCACGCGATCGCTTCCGCGATGGGCTTGTCGCGCTCGACCTCGTTCAAGACCTCGTGGAACATGCCGGGGTAGACGGTCAGGTGCTTGTCGGGCGATCCGCAGACGTCGAGGAAGTCCTGCGCGCCAGACGGGTCCGCCACCGGGTCGTCGCCGCCCTGCAACATCAGGAGCGGCGTCGTCAGCTTCGCGGCGTTCTCGAACAACGCCCGCTGCGCCGCGTTCGACTCCGAGAACCAGCGCGGCGTCACCACGTCGTGGCGCAGCGGATCGAGGTCGGTCGCCTCGCGCATCTGCTCGTCGTGGGTGAGCATCGCGCTCGTGACCGGGTTCTTCACCGACAGCGCCGGAATCAGTCGCCCCACGACCTTCGCCTGAAAGAGCTGAAACGCGCTGGGCACGATGCGCAGCCGGAAATAGGGCCCGGTCAGCACGGCTCCCTGGACCGCTTTCGGTTCCCGTTCGAGCAGCGTCGCCGCGACGAGCGCCCCGTTCGAGTGCGCGAGGAGGAACAGCGGCCCTTCCGGAGGGCTTGCCTCCACCCGCGCCAGCGCGACCTTCACGTCGTTCAGGTAGTCGTCGAACGTCCGCACGTACCCGCGGCGCCCGGACGCGCGGCCGTGCCCGCGGTAGTCGAGCGCGTGCGCCGCGTAGCCCGCCTGCGCCAGTGCCTCCAGCACGTGCCGGTAGCGCAGCGCGTGATCGGCGTAGCCGTGCAGCACCAAGACCCGCGCCTTCGGCGATGGCGGCGCCATCGAGGCAAGGTAGAGCTGCACGCCGTCGGTCGACGGGAAGTAGGACTCGTCGAGCGAAGGCGAGGCTTGGCTGGGCTCGGTCGCGGGCATCGGTCTTCACCTCGAGGGGAGCTTACTCGCGCCGCGCGCTCCTCGGGGCAGGTCGGCGAGCGGGACGCTGGGCCGGCGAGCCGAGATGGCTTTCGGCGAGCTTCTCCAGCGCGACGTCGCCGCGGGCGCGCGCCAGCGTTCGCGCCCGTTTCCAGGCGAGCCGGGCGAGGTCAGGGCGCCCCCCCGCGCGCGTGCGCGCTCGCGCGAGGCCCACCGCGATCGCCGGATCGTGCGGGTCGAGCTTCGCCGCGAGCTCGAACTGGGCAAGCGCCCTCTGGCAGCGGTTCTGCCGTTCGAAAAGCCCGCCGAGCACCAGCAGCGGTTTGGTGTCCTGCGGTGCCAGCGCCCGGGCCGCGTCGAACGCCCGCTGCGCGCGGTCGAGCTGATTGCGGTTCTCGAAGGCGCTACCGAGTGCCAGGAGCGCTTTGGCTTCACGTCCGGGCACGACGCCCGCGTGCGCGATCGCGTCGATGTAGGCGGCCGCGACCGGTGCCTCGCCGGCGTCGAGGTAGAGGCGCGCCGCTTTCGCCATCAGGGCGGGGTCGTCGCCGGAACGCGAGATCGCCTGCGCATACGCTTCGGCCGCATCGCGCGACTGCCCGCGGGTCTCGAGGAAGGCGCCGAGCGCGGCGAACCGCGGGGCGGTCGGTTCGAGCGTCGCCGCCTTCCGGTAGAGCGCCAGGGCCGCCGCGTCGTTTCCCGCCGCCGCTTCCGCGTCGGCCACGTCCGCGCACAGCCGCCCTGCCGCCCGCCGGTCGCGCCCAGTGCCCGAGGCGGCATCGACATCCGCGAGCTGCTCCAAGCGCGACCGCGCCTCGCCCAGGGCATGGCGCGCGAGGCTCACCCGTACGGCGAGCTCGAGCGCTGCCGCCTGGCGTGGAGCGAGAGCCAGCGCCCGCCGGGCGGCGGCCATCGCCCGCGCGTGATGCCCCTCGGCCTCGTCGACCCGCCCGAGCACCACCCACGCCCGCGCGTCGTGCGGCGCCATCTCGAGCGCCCGGCGAGCCTCCTGCCGCGCGGCGGTGAAGTCGCCCTCGTCGAGGAGCGCGGCGGCGAGCGCGTCGTGCGGGTAGGCATTTTCGGTCTCGTAGAGCGCGGCCAGGCGCAGCTCGCGCAGGGCACCTTCGCGGTCGTGCCGCTGGGCGACGATGACCGCCCGCAGGTAGTGGTAGAGCGACTGCGCGGAGACCCACCGATGCGGGGTTTCCAAGGCGCGGGTCGCGTCGCGGATGGCCGCCGGGTCCGGGGCCGAGCGCGCCCGACCGACCGCGGGGGCGAGCACGAGCGCCGAAGAGACCAGGAGCCCAACCGCTTTCCGAAGGCGCTGCGTCATCGCCCGAGCCCGACGACCAGACTTCGCCGCGGTTCGGCTGCCATCGCTCGCCTTGGTCAGACCTTCTCGCTCATCTTGGCGATGTTCGCCCGCGCCTCGTCCAGCGGCGTCAGCTTGAACAGCTCCTCGCCGTTGGGGCCGAAGTCCATCTCGCAGACGCCGCGGCCCATCAGCGCGTGCATCTTCTTCTGCACCTCGGCCTGGGTGAGGCCGGTGTGCGAAACGAGCTGGGTCAGCGCGACCTGGCCGTTGCTCTTCGCCGCCAGCTCCCGCACGGTCTGCTCGAAGTCGGCGTCCATCGAGGCGTCGGCCTGCGCGCCGAACTTCTTCGCCTGCTTGAAGGTCAGGTAGGAAAGGCCCCCGAGGACGACCGCGGGGACCAGCCACACCGGCCAGGCCAACGGCCGATACCACAGGAGGATGATCGCCCCGAGGCCGAACACCGCCGCCCAGAAATACAGTGAACCCTTGAGCACGCCCATCGAGAGCCTCCGTCGCGCGTTCTAACGCAACTCAGCGGCGCGCGGCGACCAGGATTTCGAGGTTGCCGGCCGGGCCGAGAATCGGGCTGTCGACGTGGCCGAGGACCGAGAGCCCGCGCCCGGCGAGGAGGCTCTCGACCCGCGCGACCGCGCGCGCCCGCGCTTGCGGATCGCGCACCACGCCGCCCTTCTCGACCGCCTCGCGACCGCACTCGAACTGCGGCTTGACGAGGGCGACGAGGACGCCGTGGGGGCTCAGACGCTCGATCGCCGGCGGCAGGACGAGCTCGAGCGAGATGAACGAGACGTCGACGACGATCGCGTCGAACACGCCGAGGTCGGCCGGCAGCTCGCGGGCGTTGACCTTTTCGCGCGACTCGACCCGCGCGTCCTGCCGGAGCTTCTCGTGGAGCTGCCCGTGGCCGACGTCGACCGCGACCACCTTCGCAGCGCCGCGCTTAAGCAGGCAGTCGGTGAACCCGCCGGTCGAGGCGCCGACGTCGAGGCAGCGCGCGCCCGTCACGCCGAGCCGGAAGTGATCGAGCGCGCGTTCGAGCTTGAGCCCGCCGCGGGAGACGAACTTGAGGCCCTCGCCCTTGAGCCGGAGCTCGACGCCGCTCGGCAGCAGCTCGCCGGGCTTCTCCACCCGACGCTCACCGAGACCGCCACCGCTGACCACGACCTCGCCGGCCAAGATCAGCGCTTGCGCTTTCGCTCGGCTCTCGCACAGGCCGCGTGCGACGATGAGCAAGTCTGCTCGCTGTTTCGGTGAGCTCATCGGATCCAGAGCCAGCGCCGCGGACCGAGGTGCCGGACGCACCTCGGCTGCGCTGCTACGGTCGCTATCGCGCGGAGGGGCGTCCTTCTTCGGCTTGGGCGCGCGTGGAGGCATCGTCGCCGACGAGCTGCCGCAGCCGGTTCGCGAGCTGGTCGGGGTCGAACGGTTTCGTGAAGTAGTCGGCCGCCCCCGCGTCTTTCCCGCGTTGCACGTCTTCCGGCAGCTTGCGCGCGGAGACGAAGACCACCGGGATGTCCTTGAACTCGTCGTTCTGCTTGATCGCCCGGCACAGCTCGAACCCGTCGATCCACGACATCATCACGTCGAGCAGGATCACGTCCGGCTTGTCGACGTGGAGGGTCGAGATCAGCCGCAGGCCGTTCGCCGCCTCGCGCACCTCGAAGCCTTCGGCCTCGAGCGCGAGCGTGATCATCTCGCGCGTCTCGCGGTCGTCGTCGACGATGATGACCTTGTGCTTCTGCGCCATTTCCGGTCCGAAAGGCCGCCCGCCATCGGTTGGATGCCGGGCCCCAGCCCCCGATTTTCAGAACGCTATGTCCGGATCGTCCGGCGCGCCGCGATGAGCGGCCTTTCCCCCCGCCGGCGGGTGGCTCGTCGACTGCTCGAACGGCTGCACCCGGTCATGCTCGAGAAGGATCTCGATGCGCTTCTCCGCCTCGTCGAGCTTCCTCGCGCCTGCCCGCGCGAGCTTCACCCCTCGCTCGAACGCCTCGATCGCGTCCTCCAGCGACAGCGAACCGCTCTCCAGGCGCTCGACGATTCGGCCGAGCGCCTCCACGATCTCCTCGTACTTCTGCGGCAGCTCGGTCGTTTCCTGGGCCACTTCGCGGGCGCCTCCTCGAAAAAACGGCGCGGTGCTTTACACTCCCTTGTCCGCCTCGGTCAAACCCGCCGTTTCATCGTGTTCCTCGCCGGCGCTCGCCCGGCGTCGGGCCGGGAAGCTTCCGATTCTCAATCGGCGTCCCCCGGCGCTTCTTGCTCCGCCCTGACCTCCGTCACCTGGGCCTCGAACGAGCCCTTCGCCACCCGCACCCGGACCGGCGAGCCGAGCTGGAGCGCCGCCGCATCCTGGATGAGCTCTCCTTGAGCGCCGTAGGCGAGAGCGTACCCGCGGCCGAGCACCTTGAGCGGCGAGAGCGCGTCCAGCCGCCCAGCGAGAGCGCTCAGGCCCTCCTTCTCGCGCGCGAGCCGGCCGCGCGCCAGTCGGGCGGAACGTTCCTCGAGCTTGGACATCCGCTCTCGCCAGGCGGCGAGGCGCGAGCGCGGATGCGCCCGTCCGAGCGCCTGATCGAGCACCAAGAGCGAGCGCTTCTCGCGTCCGAGCCGGTCCTGCAGGCTCTTCTCGGCGCGGGCGAAGAGGCGGTCGAGCCCATAGCGCCGCTCGCCCACCAGCCGGCGCGGATCCGAAAGGCCGCGTCGAAGGGCGACGACCCCCGCCCGCCGCCGGTCGAGCTGCCCGCGCCAGGCGCGCGCGAGGCGGCCGCGGCTCAAGCGAAGCTGCTCGGCGAGCTCGTCGCGGACCGGGACGACGAGGGAAGCGGCAGCGCTGGGGGTCGGCGCGCGGGCGTCGGCGGCCAGGTCGCTCAGGGTCACGTCGACCTCGTGCCCGACGGCGCTCACCACCGGTACCGGGGAGCGTCGAATCGCCCGGACCACCGCCTCCTCGTTGAACGTCCACAGGTCTTCGAGCGAGCCGCCGCCGCGGGTGACGACGATCACGTCGACGTCGGGAATCGCAGAAAGGCGGGCGATGCCCCGGCAGACCTCGGCGGCAGCGCCGTCGCCCTGCACCCGGGCGGGCGCGATCAAGACCGGCATCGACGGCCAGCGCCGGGAGAGGACGAGCAGGAAATCGTGGATCGCCGCGCCGGTCGGGCTGGTGACCACGCCGACGCGCCGCGGGATGAAGGGCAGCGGGCGTTTCTTCTCCAGGTCGAAGAGCCCTTCCGCCTGGAGCGCGCGCTTGAGCTCTTCGAGCTTGAGGGCGAGCGCGCCCGCGCCCTGGGGCGTCAGCGAGTCGCAGACGAGGCTCACCTCGCCGCCGGGCTCGTAGACGGAGAGCCGCCCTCGCGCGAGGACCTGCTGCCCATCCGCCGGGCCGAAGCGCAAGAGCTTAGCTTGGCTGCGGAAGAGCACGCAGCGCAGGGCGGCGCCGTCGTCCTTGAGCGTGAAATAGCAGTGGCCGCTCGCCGAGTGGCGGCGGAAGTTCGAGATCTCGCCTTCGACGAGAATCGCCGGGAAGCGGCCTTCGACGAGCCCCTTGAGCTCCCGGGTCAGCTCGCGGACCCGGTAGATCCGCTTCTCGCGGCGAGCGAAGAGGTCGAAGGTCTGCTCGGCCAAGGCGCTAAGGGGACTCCGAGCCGGCCCAGCCGGGCTAGTTCCCCGACCGGCAGAGCTGCGAAAAGAAGTTGCACGCGCGGGTGTGCTTGTCGTCCGACGCCGGAAGGGCCCGGCAGGCGATGTGGAACTCGGTGCACGCCGTGTCCGGGTCGGTGTCCTTGGCGACGTAGCCCTGGAGGTAGAGGTCGCGGGCGTGGGCGTAGCACTTGTCGAGCGCCCGCTGATAGAGCGGTTGCGAGGGGTCGGCGGCCATCGCGGCGCGGAAGTGCTGGCACTGGAGCGGAAGCTGCGAGTCGCCCCGGCAGTCGACGCCGAGCAGGTACTCCTGCTGGCCGAGCTTGCGCCCGACCGCCGCTCCCGGATGGCTGGGCCGCCCGTGCGCAATCTGCCGGTCGATCCTCAGCGCCCGTTTGAGCGACGGAATCGCCTCCGCCGTCTCGTTCGCCTGGAGCTTGGTGTTGGCGTCCTCGAGCGCCGCCGCGAACGCGTTCAACTCGTGCAAGAGAGGGTCGTTGTTCTGCTGGGCGATCTGGATTGCCTGCCCCACGTCACCGGAAAGGTAGACCGAGAGCGCTGCGCTATTGCGCGCCGCCGGCGCCGAATGGGTCTTGGTCTCGTGGTGACGCTTCTTCTCGTGCCGGCCCTTCTTGTGCCGCTCTTTCCCGTGCCGCGGCTTCTTCTCGAGGCTGCTCTGGAGGTCGAGTGCGTCCTGGTTCTCCGGGTCGGCGGCGAGGATCTGCTCGATGAGCTTTTTCGCCTTGTCCCGGTCGGCCTGCTGCTGGGCGCCGCGGTCCGCGTCGGCCGCCGCGAGGGCCTCGCGCGCGGCGTCGACGGCCTGGCTGATGGCGTCGTTCACCTTGGCGAGAATCTGTTGCGCCTGCGGGAAGACGTCCGCGTCCTGGGACACTGCCGCCGCGAGCTGCTTCGCCTTCGCGAAGTCGCCAGCCTGGAGCGCGGCGTTCGCCTGCTCGACCTGCCGCTGGAAGTCCGCCTGCACCTTCACGCTCTGATAGTGAGCCTGAAGCGTCTGGTCGCTCGTCTGGCCGATGAAGGGCTTGAGCTTCGCTTCCGCTTCGACCCAGCGGTGCTGGCGCGCGAGGTCCATCGCCTCGTTGTCGGCCCGGGCCGCGAGCTGGTCCGCGGTCGGCGCCGTCGGCGTGTTCACCGCGTTGCTTCGCTGGCGGACTTTCGCGAACACCCCCAGGAGGACGAAGAAACCGAGGACCGAGCCCGCCACCAGGACCAGCCGCTTGCGCGCCGCTGCCGCCGCCGGCCCCGCGGGCTTGGCCGCCTTCCCGGCCTTCGCCGGCTTCGCCGCCGCGGCTGGCGCCACCTTCGCTATCTCGGCCTGGGTGGGTGCGCGGTGACCGGCAGTCCTACCGCTGGGCGGCTGTGGTGCCGTCGGGCGACGCTTCGCGAGCGGCGCGCCCTCCTCGACGAGTTGGAGGACCGTGTCGCCGAGGAACATCTCGTCGCCGTGCCGGACCGGCGTCGGCGCGGTGATACGCACGTTGTTGACGGTGGTGCCGTTGCCGCTTCCCAGGTCCTCGACGAGGAAGCTGTCGTCGCCCTGGCGGGTCAGCTTGACGTGCCGGCGCGACACCGAGACGTCGGGAATCGAGACCGCGTTCTCCGCCGCGCGCCCGACGGTGATGACGGACCCGCCGATGGGAAACTGCGCGCCCGCCTTGGGCCCGGCGAGAGCCACCAGCTTGAAGCTCGCGCGCGCCGGCGCCGCGCCCGGGCCGCCGCGTCCATCGGTCCGGTCGGCGCGCTCTTCCTGGACGTCGGCCGGGTCGGCGTCGGCGAGCTCCGCCGCCGGGTCCGTCTCGTCCGGGTCGCGCCGGTGGGACGGGGCCGACAGACGCTGGAGCGCGCTCCCCTTGCTCTTGGCCGGACCCGCCACGATCGACTCCTCGTTCCCGAAAACCGCTCGACTTCCCGCTCCAACGCGCCTCGCCGCGACCACGAGCGCCGCCTGCGAAACTGGCCTTTCTTCCGACGCGCCGGCGGCGGCGACGGTCTGTCGGCTTCGGCCCGAGCTACTGCTGCGTCGCCAGCCTCCGCTCGACGTTCATCTTCTCTTGCGCCCGCTGTCGACAGGGATGCGCGTCGCCCGGAAACGCTTCGAGGATGAACTGGTACGCCTCCTGCGCCTGCTCGAAGCGACCGTACATCATGTCCTGCTTGGCCGCGAAGAGCTCCCGCTTGCACAGCTTGTCGAGCTCCTTCTCGATGCGGGCCGAGAGGTCGATGGCCATCTGATAGTCGGTCGGCTTCTGCGCGAGCCCCTCGAAATAGGCCCGCGCGTCCCTGAGCTCCATCCAGGCGTTGTAGAGGTTGGGCGCGGCCACGTTCTTGTTGTTGTAGAGGTTCTTGCCCAGCTCGTACGCCCTCGTCCCCTTTTCCAGGCTCGCCGCCGCGAGCGGAATCGACTCGAGGTCCACCCGCTCCACTCCCCACTGCGCGTCCGACCCTTTCTTGTCGCGGAAGACGACGGAGTTCGCGTTGTCCTTCCCGAACTTCACCAGGTTGTCCGGGATGGTCAGGATCTGCGGGTCGGTCTGCCGCTGCGGTGCCGCCGGGGCGTAGGCCACCCGCTGTCCGTTCACCAGGATCTCGAGCTCGTCCCCGTTGACGAAGAACGCCGCATAGTGCAGGAGGTAGCGGGTGTTGGCGGTCCCCTGGAACCCGAACCTCAGACCCTTCGCCGCCGCCTGGCAGTCGGCGTCCACCCCCCGGCCGAAGACGAACCCGCTCACCCCGTGGATGTCGATGTCGCTGGGGCAAGCCTTGAGCCCGTTGTCGTTCTTCGCCCGGAAGGCGACCGCCACGAGCACGATCGCGACGATGCCGACGAGGCCCATGCCCGCGTAGCGGATGAGGCGCGGGTCGACCCCGGGCGCCTTGGCCGCCCAGGCCGGGCTCGGCGCGGCGGCCGCTTTCGCCGGCGCCCGCTTCTCCGCCTCGCTCAAGGAGACGATCCGGGTCGACGCGCCCGTCGCCGCCGCGTCGAAGCGGAACACCGCCTGGCCGATGCCGACGTGGTCGCCGCCCTCCAGCACCTCGCTCGCGATCTTGGCTCCGTTGAGCGTGGTTCCGTTGGCGCTGTTCAGGTCGGAGAGAACCCAGTGGGTACCGTCGAAGGCGATGCGGGCGTGCTGGCGCGAGACCCCGCCGTCGTACAGCACGACGTCGTTGTCCTCGGTCCGGCCGATGGTGACCTGCTCGGCGTCGAAGTCGAACGACTGCCCGCGCCCCTTGCCTTGCTCGATGGTCAGCTTGAAGCCCATGGATTTAGCCGCCGCTGATGGCCTGGAAGATCAGGGGCCCGAAGAGGACCATGAAGACCGTGGGAAAAATGCAGGCGATGAGCGGAAAGAGCATCTTCACCGGCGCTTCGTTGGCGAGCTTCTCGGCCCGGTTGGTGCGGTCGTCGCGCAGTTGGGTCGACTGGATGCGCAAGACCTTCCCCAGGCTCGTGCCCATCCGGTCGGCCTGGATGAGCGCGTTGCAGAAGCTCGTGAGAGGGGCGAGCTGGTTGCGCTCGGCCATCATCCGGAGGGCTTCCTCGCGGGTCTTGCCGAGCTTGATGTTCTTGAGCATCAAGGAGAGCTCGTCGACGAGGGGCCCCTGCCGGCCTTTCTCCACCACCTTGCCGACCGCCTGCGCGAAGTCGAGCCCCGCCTCCACCGACAGGGTCAGGAGGTCCAGGTTGTACGGGAGCGCCCGGGTCATCCGGTGGTGCCGCTTCTTGACCTGGTCGCGCAGCCAAATCCACGGGTAGTACCAGCCGAGCGCGATGAAGCCGGGGATGAAGATCCAGCGCAGGTTGATCGTCGCCCAGAAGAAGGCGCCCATCAGGGTGAACGCGACGACCGAGACCTCCTGGAGACCGACGAATTCGGGGCTCGTCAGCTCGCTGGGGTTTCCCGCCTTGACGAGCGTCACCTCGATCTTCGCCAGGTAGTCGCGGGAGAAGGTGCGGGCGTTGAACGACGAGACCCGGCGCAGGATGGTCCGCCGCAGGGCCGAGAGGAAGCTCTCCCGCTCCTGCTGCGCCTTGGTGTCGAGCACCAGCCGGTAGATGAAGGCGTTCCAGATGCCGACGAAGAACATCGCCACCGCGCCGGCGAAGGCGAGGACGGCGACCATCTGGATCGCGTTGAACCAAGCGAGGCCGGAGGAGGAGTGCATCCTTTCTCCTAGACGTCGATGTTGACGATCCGCTGGATGAGGAAGATGCCCAGCGCTTCCATCAAGGCGATGCCGACGAGCAGCATGTAGCCGAACCACCACTTCGGACCCTGGAACATCGGCTGCATCAGGTCCGGCCGCATCCAGTTGAGGATGAGCCCCAGGACCAGCGGCATCATCGAGACGATCCAGCCCTGCATCCGGCCCTGACTGGTGAGCGCGTCGATCTTCCCTTCCAGGCGGAAGCGCTCCCGGATGGTCTTGGCGATGGTCTCGAACATCTCGCTCATGTTGCCGCCGAGGCTGCGCGCGATGTTGGTCGAGGTCGCGACCAGCTCCAGGTCGTCCGAGCCGACCCGGCGGGCCATGTTGACGAGCCCGTCGTCGATGGAAACGCCGAGCTTGACCTCCTTGACGAAGAGCCCGAACTCCTGCTGCAAGGGCGGCTCGGCCTCCTTCGCGATCGCCTCGATGGACTGGGCGAAGGTGAGACCGGCGCGGATGGCGTTCGACATCTGCTGGAGCGCTTCGACGAGCTGCGCGTTGAACTTCTTGATCCGCCGCTTGCGGTAGTACTTGATGGCGGTCGAGGGCGCGAAGAACCCCAGGAGGCCGCCGACGAAGAGCATGAGCGGTCCCCCTACCCAGAAGCCGAGCCCGGCGAGCAGGACCATCACCGCGATGTCCAAGACCAGGATCTGCTGCGGCTCGATGAAGAGGAACATGTCCGAGAGGTCGGACATGTTCTTGACGACGTAGCGCTCCTTGTAGCGCTCGAACGCGCGCCCCAGGATGCCCAGCACCACGAGCGAGAGGAAGAAGACGCTCCCGGTGATGAGCAGGAAGGTGATGGCGCTCAGCATCTAGGGCATGCCTCCCACGAGAGCGCTCACGGAGTGCCCGGCGCCTTCATCGCCCCCGGTGGCGTCGGCATCGGCGGGGCGCTCGCCGGTATCGCATGGCCACCCAGCACGTCACGACCGGTGCTCGTGCCTCGGATGATCTGCACGGTCTGGAACAGATGGTTTCGCTTGGTCTCCCAAGCCGCCGTCTGCTGGCCGGTCAACAGGGTGCTGATGTCCGTCTTCACCCTCTGACCGCTCTCGCTTCCCTCGTCGAGGTCGGTGGGGTTGCGCAACGTGAGCACCAGCGTTCCGGTCTCCTCGGCGAGCGCCAGCATCTCCGCCTCTTCCGGCAGGGTCAGCAGCACCACCTCCTGGTAATGCTTGTCCGCGTCGCTCTCGATCGGCGTCATCCCGGAAAAATGCCCCGTCGCCAGCACGATGATGTTCTTCAAGAGCGTCACCGCCACGAGCTCGTGGCTCGTCGGGTCACGGAAGGTGCCGATCACGTCGACGTGGTCGTTCGGCCGAATCCACTGGTCGACCGACCCCTTCTCCGGCACGTTGACGGCGATGGCCCGGCCCTTGAGCGGCACGCTCTGCGCCAGGGTGAAGCTCCGCTGCGACTCGAAGCTCGAGTAGAGGATCGGATCGTGCTGCTTGAGCGGGACCAGCACCTTCTGCCCATAGGGCATCACCGCGTCCTGCTCCTCGCCCTCGGGCACCACGATGAACGAGGCGGTCACGAACTTCTTCGGTATCTCGCAGGTGCCGACCATGTCCTCGTCGAGCTCGGTCCCCTCGGGGATGTCCTGCTTGGCGCAGAGAATCTCCTCGGTTTCCCAGCCCTTGCGGACGGCCGCCTGCTGGGCCTTGATGGCCGAATAGGAGATGAGGCCGGCGAGCATCCCCAAAATCAACGCGATGAGCAGCGGGTACTTGCCCTGGAGCATCTCGACCTCGACTGTCCCGGGCTCGTCCTGACGCTGGGGCCCGGGTTTTCTATGGGCAGCGTGCGCTCACGCATGCTAGCCTGGTGGCACCTGCCACGTCAAAAAGCGATCGGCGCGATCGGTCGGGCGCCAAGGGTTCTGCGCGTCGGAACGACCGCTCTAGGGTCTCGCCCGCACCGCCGCAGCGGGAGGAGCCATCGCGCGCGCGCGTTCCGCGCGAACCCGGGCCAACACGTCCGCCCGCGACGGGAAGCGGTCGACCAGCTCCCGCGCGACCCCCTCGGCCTCGTCGAACCGGCGCAGCGCGAGCAGGGCGTCGACCTCGCCGACCAACGCCCGCTCCCGATCCGCGCTCGCCAACGCGGCGTTCGCCACGAGCACCCGGAAAGCCTCGAGCGCCGCCGGATACGAACCTTCGTCGAGAAGCTTCTGCGCTATCGCCATGCGAGACCGCTCCTGCTCACCGACGGCGGGCGCGCGGGGCGCCGCGCGCGACTCGAACGACAAGGCGCCGACCGCCTCGGACGCCGCCACCGGCGCCGGGGCGGCCATCGGCGCAGCCGCTGGGGGCGCGCTGGCGGTCACCCCATCCTGGGCGTACGCCGCGGGAGCGCTCTGCTGGGCCACCGGCGCGGCCGTCGCCATCGGCGCTGCCGTTCCGCCCAGAGCGGCGTTCGACGCAGGCGGCCCACGCCCGCCACCCGCGGCGGTTTCGTCGAGGACGGCCGGCGGCGCCGCTCGTGGCGGTGCCGGCGGAGAAGGTTTGGCCGCCCTTGCTTCCGGCTTCGGGCCCGACGCCAGGGTCGATGGCGGCGGCACCGGGGCGACGAGCCGATGCGACGTCCGCCGCGACCGGCGCTTCTTCTGGCTCGCCTCGGCGAGCTTGCGCTCGGCCAGGAGATCGACTCGCTCCGACTTCGCCTTCTCCGCCGTCACGACGCGCGCCGAATGCTTCTCGACCTGGACTTCCTCGACAGGCGTCGCCTGGCTCCCGCCCCGCCCGGCGGCTTCGGCCTTCGCCGCCGGCGGCTGAGGCATGGTCGTCGCGGTAGGCGACACCCCAGCCGGTAAGCTGATGCCCTTGGTAGGAGCGGCAGCGGTGGAGGCTGGCGGGACCGCCGCCGGGCTCGATGCGGTCCGGTGAATCGCCGGCGTCCCCTCGTGCCGGACCAGCACCAACGTCACCGCCGCCACCGCCGCCAGGCCGGCGAGCGCGGTGAACGACGAGGCCCAGCGACGGGTTCGCGTCGGCCGCGCGCGGGCGCGCGTGACGCCCGGGCCCGTGCGCGCGAGGTAGGCGTCCGCCGCCGCGAGGATCCGGCCGTCGAGCTGGGCCGAAGGCTCTTCCAACGACAGCACGCCCGCCAGCCGGGCGGTGCGGGCGAGGGCGTCGAGCTCGGTGCGGCAGCGCGCGCACGCCTCGAGATGGGCGCGCGCGACCGGCGGCGCTTCGAGCTCACCGCAAGCGATGCCGGTGAGCAGCGCGTCGGTCTCGGCGCAAGGCTGGGGCACCTTCTCGCTCATCCGGTTCCCGTGGGCGCGCGTGGCTGCGCGGCGTCGAGGTCGGCGAGGTCGCCGTCGACCCCGGCCGCGGCGAGGCTCTTGCGCAGCGATTCGAGCGCATAGCGCATCCGGCTCTTCACCGTGTTCTCGCTCGTGCGCGTGACGTTCGCGATTTCCTTGAACGGCAGCCCGGCCTGCTCGCGCAGGACAAACACCTCCCGTTGCTCCTCGGGCAGCTTCTCGAGCGCCGCCACCAGCACCGGCCGCACCCGAGCCGCGTTCGCCAGCCTTTCCGGCCCCGGGCTCGACCCGGCCACCAGGTCGACCCAGGGGCGGCCCACCTCCTCGCCGTCAGCGCTCCCGTGGGGCTGGTCGAGGCTCTCGGTCCGCCGGTGCCGGTCGCGCCGCTTGGCGTCGAAACAGAGGTTGCGGGCGATGGTGTAGAGCCAGGTGGAGAACCGCGCCCGCCTCTCCCAGTCGCGCGCCCCCTGGATGACGCGCAGGAACGTCTCCTGCACCAGGTCTTCCGCCCGCGCCCGGTCGTCGCCGAGGGTGCGCACGACGAAGGTGAAGAGCGCGGCGCGATGCCGGCCAAGGAGCGTCTCGAACGCCGCGCGCTCGCCGCGGCGAAAGCGCTCGAAGAGGTCCTCGTCGGGTACCTGGTCCACGGGCTAAGCGAACCTCGTTGGCGGCCCTCCTTCCTCCTCCGGCAACCGAGCCGGACCGAGGGCCACGAACGCGCAAACGCGGGAAAAGTTCTAGCACGCGGCGGGGTCCGCTTCATCGGCCGGCACGCGGCCAGCTCAGCGAGCAAAGCGAGCTCGCACCGATCGGACGATCGGTCGGATCGGTCGCCTCGGACCGGCGCCACGACCGCGGGCCGCGCCACGGTCAGGCGGAGCGGGCCAGCGGGACCGGTTCGCCGGGGCGGAAGCAGGCCGCGAGGTGCCCGTCGCCGCTGCCGACTGCCAGGAGCGCTGGCGCCTCCTGCCGGCATCGCTCGAGCGCCAGCGGGCATCGGGGGTGGAAAGCGCACCCGGGGGGCGGCGCGGCGGGATTGGGCACGTCACCCTCCAGGATCAACCGCGTCCGCCGCCGGGTCGGGTCGGGCAGTGGCACGGCTGACAGGAGCGCTCTCGTATAGGGGTGTTGCGGTGCCCGGTAGAGGTCCGCCGCTCGGCCGGTCTCGACGATCTTTCCCAGGTACATCACCGCGACCCGGTCGCTCAGGTACTCCACGATCTTCAGGTCGTGCGAGATGAACAGGTACGCGAGCCCCCGCCGGTCCTGCAGCTCGCGCAGGAGGTTGACGATCTGCGCCTGGACCGAGACGTCGAGGGCGCTCAAGGGCTCGTCAGCCACAATCAGCTTCGGGGAGACCGCCAGCGCTCTCGCGATGCCGATCCGCTGCCGCTGGCCACCCGAGAACTCGTGGGGGTAGCGCCCCAGGTGGTCTTCCCGCAGCCCGACATGGGACAGCAGCTCCAACACCCGCGCCCGCCGCTCGGCGTCCTTCGCACCTCCGTGGATGGCGAACGCCTCGCCGACGATCGCCTCGACCGAAAGCCGCGGATCGAGCGACGCGTACGGGTCCTGGAAGACGATCTGCATCTCGCGACGGAGGGCGCGCAGCTCGCGTCCGCGCAAGGGGACGATGTCCCGGCCCCGAAAGAGGATGCGCCCGGCCGTCGGCTCGATGAGCTTCAGGACCGTCCGCGCGAGGGTGCTCTTGCCGCATCCGGACTCGCCGACCAGACCCAGCGTCTCGCCCTCAGCGAGCTCGAAGGAAACCCCGTCGACGGCCCGGACGGGAGCGCTACTGCCACCCAGGAGCCCTGTCCGGGTGGGGAAGTGCTTGACGAGGTCGTCGACCTGGAGCAACGGCGCGGACATCTCTTCTCCGAGCGACCTCCGATCAAGCAAGCGGGTGAAGGCAGGCGACCAGCCGGCCGGGAGCGGTTTCGGCCAGGGGAGGCTCTGCCAGAGCGCAGTCGCTTCGCACGCGTTCGCACCGGTCGCGAAACCGGCAGCCGGGCGGGAGCGACGCCAAATCGGGCACCGTTCCGGGAATCGCCGCGAGAAGCGGCCGCTGCGACGAACGGGCGCGACCGTCGCCGACCGCCTCGAACGACGGAACGCTGTGCAGAAGCCCTGCCGTGTAGGGATGGGCGGGAGAAGCGAAGAGCTCCTTCGCGCTAGCGCGTTCGACGACTTGGCCGGCGTACATCACGACCACCCGCTCGCAGGTCTCGGCGACGACGCCCAGGTCGTGGGTGATGAGCAGCACGCTCATCTTCCGCTCGGCCTGAAGGCGGCGCACGAGGTCGAGAATCTGCGCCTGGATGGTGACGTCGAGAGCGGTGGTCGGCTCGTCGGCGATGAGCAGCTCGGGGTCGCAGGCGAGGGCGATGGCGATCATCACCCGCTGGCGCATGCCACCGGACATCTCGTGCGGGTACTGGCGGGCGCGCTCTTCCGGGGCGGGGATGCCGACCTGCCGGAGCATCTCGACGGCTCGGCCGCGCGCCTGGCGCCGGTCGGCTCCGAAGTGCAGCCGCACCGATTCCGCGATCTGCTCGCCGACCGTGAAGACGGGGTTGAGCGAGGTCATCGGCTCCTGGAAGATCATCGCGATGCGGCGTCCGCGGACCTTGCGCATCGCGGGCTCGGGCAAGGCGAGGAGGTTCTCGCCGTCGAGCTCGATGCGCCCCGACACGATGCGGCCGGGCGGGTCTGGAACCAGGCGGAGAATCGACAGCGCGGTCACGCTCTTCCCGCAGCCCGATTCGCCGACGACGCCGACCGTCTCGCCCGCACCGACGTCGAAGGACACGCCGTCGGCCGCGGCGAACGAGCCGCCTTCCGTGCGAAAGACCGTGCGCAGGCCGTCGACGCGCAAGAGGGGACGGCTGCTGCCCGGCGCGGATTCCGGCGTCATCGCGGCCATGCTCTAGCGGGCTTGGACGAGCGCCGCCACCTCCGCGGCCTCGACGAGACCGCGTTCGATGAGCAGCTCGACCAGTGCCCCGAGCACCCGCACCGCGTCCTCCGGCGCCGGTTGTTCGATGCCGAGGCGAGACCAGGCGTCGTCGCGGAGATCGACCCGGGTGGTCAACTCGGAGGGCACCTGCTCGAAGTCGGACCAGTCCTCGTGCTCGTCGGCCGCCGCCGGACCAGGCGCCGCGAGAACCTCCGTCTCCGGCACTGAGGTCGCCGCTCCTTCGGAGATCGCGGTCTCGACGGCAGCCGGACCCTCGTCGACGGCCACGGTGTCGACCCGGCTCATCGGCGTGTCGTCGACGGTCGGCGCCACCTCGGCGACGACCTCCGCAGATGCCTCGGGGCCGGACGCCTCCGCAGCGGCGAGCTCGGCAGCCCGTTCGGTAGTCCAGGGCTGCGTCTCGTCGAAGACGCTGGAGGGAGGTTCGTCGATGTCGGCAGCACCCTCGTCCCCCGGCAACCACGGCACCTCGCGGGGCGAATCGGGCTCCAAGGCAAACACCGGGAGTGCGCCGGCTCTCGGCCCTACGGAAGCCCACGCCACCAGGGTCGGCTCGGGCCCCTCCGTGGCCGAATGGAGGCCAGCAGCGCTCTCGTCAACCGCAGCCAAGCCTTCTTCGAGCGCAGCGGCTTCTCCGGTCTCGACCGAGGCGAGCGACGCCGCTGCGGCCCAGTTCTCTTCGAGCGGAACCGCTTCCGCAGCCTCGACCGATTCGGGAGCGGCAGCGCTCTCGTCAGCCGCGGCCCAGGGCTCTTCGAGCGGAACCGCTCCCGCAGCCTCGACCGGTTCGGGAGCGGCAGCGCTCTCGTCAGCCGCGGCCCAGTCCTCTTCGAGCGGAACCGCTCCCGCAGCCTCGACCGATTCGGGAGCAGCAGCGCTCTCGTCAGCCGCGGCCCAGTCCTCTTCGAGCGGCGCGGCTTCCGCGCCCTCGACCGGTTCGGGAGCGGCAGCGCTCTCGTCAGTCGCGGCCCAGTTCTCTTCGAGCGGCACCGCTTCCGCGCCCTCGACCGGTCCGGGAGCGGCAGCGCTCTCGTCAGTCGCGGCCCAGTCCTCTTCGAGCGGTGCGGCTTCTCCGGTCTCGTCCGAGGCGAGCGACGCCGCTTCCGCGACCTCGACCGATTCGGGAGCAGCAGCGCTCTCGTCAGCCGCGGCCCAGGGCTCTTCGAGCGGAACCGCTCCCGCAGCCTCGACCGGTTCGGGAGCGGCAGCGCTCTCGTCAGCCGCGGCCCAGTCCTCTTCGAGCGGAACCGCTCCCGCAGCCTCGACCGATTCGGGAGCAGCAGCGCTCTCGTCAGCCGCGGCCCAGTCCTCTTCGAGCGGCGCGGCTTCCGCGCCCTCGACCGGTTCGGGAGCGGCAGCGCTCTCGTCAGCCGCGGCCCAGTCCTCTTCGAGCGGTGCGGCTTCACCGGTCTCGACCGAGGCGAGCGACGCCGCTGCGGCCCAGTTCTCCTTGAGCGGAACCGCTCCCGCAGCCTCGACCGGTTCGGGAGCAGCAGCGCTCTCGTCAGCCGCGGCCCAGTCCTCTTCGAGCGGCGCGGCTTCTCCGGTCTCGACCGGCTCGGGAGCGGCAGCGCTCTCGTCAGTCGCGGCCCAGTCCTCTTCGAGCGGCACCGCTTCCGCGCCCCCGACCGGTTCGAGAGCGGCAGCGTTCTCGTCAGTCGCGGCCCAGTCCTCTTCGAGCGGAACCGCTTCCGCGCCCCCGACCGGTTCGAGAGCGGCACCGCTCTCGTCAATCGCGGCCCAGTCCTCCTCGAGCGGCGCGGCTTCCGCGCCCGCGACCGATTCGGGAGCGGCAGCGCTCTCGTCAGTCGCGGCCCAGTCCTCTTCGAGCGGCGCGGCTTCTGCACCGTCGACCGATTCCAGGGCGGCAGCGCTCTCGTCAATCGCGGCCCAGTCCTCCTCGAGCGGCGCGGCTTCTGCACCCGCGACCGGCTCGGGAGCGGCAGCGCTCTCGTCAATCGCGGCCCAGTCCTCCTCGGGCGGCGCGGCTTCCGCGCCCGCGACCGATTCGGGAGCGGCAGCGCTCTCGTCAGTCGGCGCCGCTTCCTCATAGCTCCAGGCTCGGTCCGTTTCCGGCCACGCGGCGGCGACCTCCGCCGCCTCGGACGTCTCCGCCTGCCCAGCCGCGGGTACCTCGAAAGTCCAAGCGTCAGACGGCTCGCTCGCGAGCGCATTGCTCGGTTCGGCACCCGACCCGATGGCCAGATCGGCACTCCATGCCTGCCCGATAGCGCTCTCGCCACCCGCTTGCGCTTCGGCCCCCTCCGATGGCTCGGCCGTCACCCGGCCCGAAAGCGTATCGGCCGAGCCCGCTTGCTCCATCTCCTCGAGCGGCGCCGACCATGCCTCCAGGTCGTCCGTCTCTCCAGTCACGATCAGCTCGGGTTCGAGGATCGCCTCCTCCCCCGGAATCGCTTCAAGAATCTCCGTCGGGTCGTCGGTGAAATCGAAAGGACTTTCCCCGACGGCGAGATCCTCGAGCGGCAGCTCGGCGGATGCCGCGGGGCCGCCCGACAGCGGTTCGGCCGGCAGATCCTCCGTCGCAGGCCCCGCCGGACCGCTCTCGCTCGGCATGTCCCACCCGCCCGACTCCGGGGCGGTGCTCCAGTAATCGCCCCCTTCCGACTCGACGGACGTCTCGCTCGCCAGCGGCTGACCGCCGGAAGAATCCTCGAAGTCGATGTCGAGCGTTTCGAGGTCTTCGCCGGTGCCGTCGCCGTAGTCCGTCGGCTCGACCACGGTCGACGCGATCGGTTCGAGGCCCGGGACCTCCCAGTCTTGCTCCTCGGCAACGGTGGGGGCGGCGGTCGGTTCTGGTTGGGCAGTCATCTCGGGTTCGAGCTCCGGAAACGGGTTCGGCTCGGAGGGAGTTCCGGCAGGAGGCGCGTTCGGCTCAGCGGCAGGGGTCATGCCCCGCAAGACCGGTTCCGGGTCTCCGACGTCCGCGTGCCCACGGGCGACCAGCCCGGGCACCACGTCGCTTTCCGACTCGAGCAAGTGCGCGTCCGCGTAGGGGTCCGACCGGTCCAGCGCCGGCGCCGCCGGAGTCGAGTCGTACCCGGCGAACGCGGTCTGGTCGCCGTCGTAGTCCCGCTCGAGCGCGAGCCCGATTTCCCGGTCGCCCGCCAACACCGGCGCGATGCGCTTGCCGGTCCGGAACTGGAGCTGGTCGACGACGCTCAGGTCGGTGGGGTCGCTCATCGCCACCACCAGCGTGTCCAGGTTCGCGCCCTCGAGGCGTAGCGGCAGAACGTGGAGCCGCTTCGCGACGTCGCTCGCCATCAGCTCGAGCGCGCGGGGTTCGGCCGCCACCGCCGAAAGGCGCACCACCGGGACGTTCAGGTGGCTCGCGAGCGTGCGCACGAGACGGTCCTCGTCCGCGTAGCCCTGCTCGACCACGATCGCGCCGAGCCGCCCGCCCCAGCTTCGCTGGTGGCCAAGAGCGCTCTTGAGCTGCATCTCGTCGATCACCCCCAGATCGACCAGCAGCTCGCCGAGCTTTTTTCGCGAGGGCGGCATCGGCTTCGGGAGCACCGTTCCTTTCGCGACGAGCCTAGCGTTTGAGCAGCGGCAGGTACTCGTCCAGGGTGATGACGCCCTTGTGCACGAGCAAATCGACCAGAGCCCGCAGGGCCTGCGCTTCCCGGCGCGGAGCTTCGTCGAGAGGCATCGGCGCGGCGGGCGAGAGATGCGGCAGGTGCGGCGCGGGTGGGTAACCGTAGGGCGGCGGCGCAAGAGTAGGAGGCAGGGTCGACGGGCCCGGCAACGCGTCGGGCGCTTTCGGGAAAGGCGCAGCGCTGCCGGTGTCCGGCGCGACCGGCGCCGTCTTCGGCGAAGGCGAGCCGCGGGGGGCTGAGCGCGCGGTGTGGGCCGCGGTGGTGTCCTCGCTGTTGCCGAGAATCCTGAACGGCGTCGTTTCGACCGGGGAGGGGGCGTCGACGACGTAGAGGCGGTCGATGGCGGCCCGCACCTCGCTCGCGCCGGCGATGAAGGGGACCACCCGGCACTGCGCGATCGAGCGAATCGCGTCGAGCACCGTGAGGTTCGTCGGGTCGCTCGTCGCGACGCCGAGGGTCTTGCCGTCGTCGAGGAGGGTGTAGGGGACGACCTCGTACTCTTCGGCGACGCTCGCGGGCACCCGGCTCAGCGCCGCCGTCGGAATCGTCAACGTGCTGGACAGGTCCGCTCTCGGCAGGTTCAGTTGCTTCGAGAGCGCGCGGACGAAGACGTCCTCGCTCAGGTAGCGCATCCGCACGAGGATGTCGCCGAGCTTGCCGCCCCAGCGGCGCTGTTCGAGCAGCGCGGCCTTGAGCTGGCGCTCGGAGATGACGCCCGCCTTGACGAGCAGCTCTCCGAGACGAACGCGCGCGGCCCCCTGGTGATTCGTTTGCACCTCGCCCTCGTTCCTTTTTCGTCGTCGGCGCGCCGACGCCGATGGGCGTGGATGTTAGAACGTCCCTGCTAGGGAAGGCAGTTTTTGTCCCCGGCCCCGGCGCCGGCACGCTCTCTTGTCCCGTCGTTCAGCCGACGTGCAGCTTCGGGTCGATGGCGTCGCGCAAGCCCTCGCCCACCAGGTTGAAGGCGGTGACGGTGAGGAAGATCGCGAGGCCGGGCAGGAGGACGAGCGGCCACGCCTCCGGTCGCAGGATGCTCTGGAAGCCGTCGGTCATCAAAAGCCCCCAACTCGCGGTCGGCTCCGGCGCGCCGAAGCCGAGGAAGCTCAGCGCCGCCTCGATCAGGATCGCGCTGGCGACGCCGAAGGTGGCGGTGACGAAGAGCGGCGCGACGGCGTTGGGCAGGACGTGCTTCAAGACGACGCGCGGGCTCGACGCGCCGAGGGCACGGGAGGCGACGACGTAGTCGAGCTGGCGCACGCGCAGCACCTCCGCCCGCACCAGCCGAGCGGCGCCGGTCCAGCCGGTCAGGCCGATGACCACCATCGTCGAGACGACGCTCGTCTTCTCCAGCACCCCCTGGAGCGCGAGCAGCAGGAAGAGGAGCGGAAAGTTCATCACGATCTCGGTGACGCGGGCGATGACCTCGTCGGTCGCGCCGCCGTAGTAGCCGCCGATGAGGCCGAGAGCGGTGCCGATGAGCAGGTAGATGCCGACCGCGACGAGGCCGACCGAGAGCGAGACGCGGGTGCCGTGGACGAGCCGGGCGAGGACGTCGCGACCGGTGGAGTCGGTGCCCAAAGGGTGGCCGGGACCGGGACCCAAGGGCAGCGAGCCCTCCAAGCTCTGCAGTGGCGGGATCGAGTAGGGTCCGCGCTCGAAGAGGGGGAAGACCGCCCAGTCGTCGACGGTCATGTTCTCCCGCAACCAGCGGTTGTCCTTGCCCTCGAGGGCGACGACGTGACGCAAGTTGGGGAAGTAATAGGTCACGCCGTCGAGGTGGAGGAGGATCGGCTCGTCGGAGGCGATGAAGTCGGCGAAGAGGGCGACGAAGACGAGAGCGACGATGACCACCAAGCCGGCCAGCGCCGCTTTCTGCCGGCGGAAGCGCCGCCACACCCTGGCACCGTAGCTCTCCTGCCTCACGGCTCTTGCCCCCCGAGCTTGACCCGCGGGTCGACCAGCGCGTAGGCGACGTCGCTCAGGGCGAGGCCGACCATGGTCAAGAGCCCAGCGAGAGCGGTGTCGCCCATCAGCACGGGAATGTCCTTGGAGACGATGGCCTCGAAGGCGAGGTGGCCCATCCCGGGCAGGCCGAAGATGCGCTCGACGATCACCGCGCCGCCGATGAGCGTCGGCAGGGTGAGGCCGAGGAGGGTGACGATGCTGGCGAGGGCGTTCTTGAGCGCGTGCTTCAGGATGACCGTGTGCTCCGGGAGCCCCTTCGCGCGGGCGGTGCGGATGAAGTCCTCGCGGATGACGTCGAGCATCCCGGCGCGCATGTAGCGGGAGACGCTGGCGAACGAGGCGTAGGTGAGGCAGACGAGCGGCAGAATCAGGTGCAGGGCGCCGTTCCAGAAGGTGTGGACGCCCTCGCTGTAGAGCCCTTGGATCGGCAGGAGGTTCCACATCGTGCCGAAAGCGACGATGAGGAGCATCGCGACCCATGGCGAGGGCAGAGAATAGAGCAGGAAGAGGACGAGGGAGCTCAGGCGGTCGAGCCAGGTGCCGGGCTTGACGGCGGAGAGGACGCCGGCGGGAATCGCGACGACGTAGGTGATGATGAGGGAGCTCAAGGAGAGCACCAGGGTGACCGGCAGCGCCTGCGCGAGCTTGAGCGCGACCGGTTGGCCGTCGGCGAAGGAGTGGCCGAAGTTCAGGTGCAGCATCCGCCAGAGCCACTTCACGTAGCCGAGGGCGAGCGGGTCGTCGAGGCCCATCAGCTTTCGGTACTGCTCGATGGCGGCGCGGGTGCCAGCGCCGGCGCGCAGGATCTCGCCGTGCATCGAGAGCGGGTCGCCCGGCGCCAGGCGGATGATCGCGAAGACGACGAAGGTGATCCCGAGGAACCCCGGCACCATCCAGAACAGCCGCTTGAGGAGGAAGCGCTTCAACTGCTTGTCCGGTCGACGCAGGTCGGGTCGAGGTAATGGTGGTGGGTCGCTGGCCCGCCAGGTCCAGGCCGGCACCACGCAACCAGGTCGACTGGGTTGGTCCGGATGGGCATCAGCGCTTCATTTCCGGGCGGTCACCGGCGTCTTCGCAATCCAGACGTCTTCCAGATCGTACCAGGGAATCTGCGGGCGGATGCCGCGGACGTCTTTCTTCACCACATCGAGCGACGGCGGGTTGTAGAGGAAGGTGTAGGGCTCGTCGCGGTAGAGGATGCGGCCGAACTGCCGGTAGAGGGCGTTGCGCTTGGAAGCGTCGAGGGTGGTCTTCGCCTCTTCGAGCAGCTCGTCGACCTCGGGGTTCGAATAGGAGATGAAGTTCGAACCCGCTTTCGCTTCGCTGGACGCCCAGATCTGGGTGGGGTCGTCCTGCACGTCGGAATCGCCCCAGGACAGGCCGCAGGCGTCGAACTGGTGGTCCCGGAGCATCTGGAGATAGAGCGCCCACTGGACCTTCTTGATGTCCATGCGCACCCCGATGCGCTCGAGCTGCTGCTGGAGGTACGCCGTCACCCGAGCGAAGAACGAGCTGTCGGTGAGCGAGAGGAACGTGAAATGCGCCGGCACCCCGTTCTTGTCCCGGATGCCGTCGCCGTCGTGATCGACCCAGCCCGCGTCGGTCAAGAGCTTCGCCGCCTCGTCGAGGTCGTACGGTCGCGGCTTCAGCGTGCGATCGCAGGCGGACGACTTGTAGTAGAAATGGCAGGTCGTCATCCGTTCCGTGTCGTCGAGAAACACGCGCAAGATGCCGGCGCGGTCCATCGCGTAGGTCATCGCGAGGCGCACCCGCCGGTCGGAGAAGAACGGCGTCTTGTTGTTCCAGCCGATGAACGAGTACTCGTTGCCGAAGAACCGCATCCGGTTGTACCCCTGAACGAGCGCCGGGATGCGCGGCATGTCATGCGCCCACTGGTCGGACGTCACTCCGAGGTAGAGGTCGAAATCGCCTTTGGCGAGCATCTGGAACGCGACGGTCGAGTCCTCCACCACCTGGTAGACGATGCGGTCGAGATAGGCCTTGCGGCCCCAGTAGCCCTCGTTGCGCACGAAGGTGATCCGCTTGTTCTCGACGTCCCACGACTCGAATTCGAACGGACCGGTGCCGACCGGCGCGCGGTGGATGGGGGCGTGCAGCATGCCGCCGGACCGGTCCAGGATGTGCTTGGGATAGATGTCTTGGGTGGCGAGGGCTCGGAACGCGAGAAAGTACGGCTTCTTGTAGTGGGCGACCACCGTGTAGTCGTCGCCCGGGAGCGTGTGGATGTCTTCCAGGTCGTCGAAGTAGGGGCGCAGGTGCATCGCGCGCACGTGCGGGTCGAGGATTTTGCGAATGGTGGCGACCACGTCCTGGCCGGTGAAGGGCACGCCGTCCTGCCATTGGACGCCGTGGCGGATGTGGAAGGTGAAGGTCCTGCCGTCCGGCGAGATCTCCCAGCTCGATGCCAGCATCGGCTCGAGCGGATAGTCCGGCGCCTTCGACCCGTCGAGCTCGCCGAGCGACTGGTACACCTTGCGGTCGAGAATCCAGGTGGTGATGAGGTCGGAATCGGTGATGGTGTCGAGGCTCGGTGGCGAGTCGGGGATGCGCACGACGAGGGTCCCGCCTCGGCGCGGCGTGCCCTGGAAGACCTCGGGGGGCAGCTTCCCTTCGAGCCAGTCGGCCGACACGCCGGCGGGCACCTTCGCCATCGCCGTGGTCGCCTCGAACCGGGCGTCGCTGACCGGCTTCCACCCGCGGGGGCGCGTCCCGCGCGTGCACGCGCCCGCGAGAAGCAGCATCGCGAGGAAGACCTGGCCCTTCAACCCGCCTCCCGAGTCGACCTGATCGGACCGATCCGACGGATCCGACCGATCGGACCGATCGTCCGAACCCGCGTCGAACCGCCCGCCGGGAGCGTTCCTTCCCGGTCGACCCCCGAGTCGGCGATGGCGCGGCTGCGCTCCGCGCCCCGGCTGGCGCCGCCTACGGGCTCGAGAACGGGTTCGCCGCGTCCTCGAAGAACACCTGCGAGGCACCGTTGCGAGTGTCGGTCCAGGCCGCGTAGAGGTGCGTGCCACCAGCGGCGATCGAATCGTACCGGCCGAGGAACGCCGCCGTTTCCCCGGTGGTCGGGTCGTACGCGCCGCTCTCGTCGAAGAGCTGGTCGCTCACCTGGGTGGATGCGGTCCAGGTCTTCCCGTCGGTCGAGCTCGACGAATACGGCGCCCACGAGCCGTAGCGGTCGTCCATCCACAGCGCGTGGAAGTTGCCGCTGGAGTCCGCGACGACCACCGGCGAGGCGCAGTCGACCGCGACGCCGGCCGGCGCATCGTCGAGCTTGACGAGACTCGTCGCCGTGCCGAACACGTCGCTCGTCGTCGTCGCGATGTGCGTCGAGCCGCCCGAGTTGTATCGCCAGAGCGCGACCATCGAGTCCGCCTTGTTGATCGCGAGCCACGGCTCCAGGTCGCCGAAGGTGTTCACGTCGGTCTGGTCGCTCTCCCGATACCCGGCGCGCGTGAACGCCGCGGAGTCGGACGCCGGTCCCGTCATGATCTCCAGACGGTGCAGCTCCGAGCTCGAACCGCTGTCGAGCAAGCCGTACAGATCGCCTCCCGAGGTCTCGACGAGCGGCGATTCGGCCGCGAAACCGCCGTACGAGGCGCCGTTGAGCGCGTGGCTCATCAGGGTCGAGCCGGCCGCGATCTTCAGGATGCGCGTCTGCCCGCCGGTGGTGTCGGCCGTGAAGGACACCACGGTGGTCGTGCCCGCCAGGAAGACGAACGGCCGGCTCAAGAGCGTGGTGCTGGAGAACGCGGCGGCCGCGGAGGCGTTCGTCGGCGTCGCCCAGGTCGTGCCGCCGTCGGTGGTCGTGGTCAGGAAGAGGTCGCTGCCGCCGCCCGAAGCTGCCGTGTGGAAGTCGATGAAGACGGCGACGGCGCTCGTGCCCGCCGCGGCCACCGCCGCATCGCCCAGATGGTCGCAGCTCGGGAAGGTGCTGTCGCTACAGTGGAACGCCTTCTGCTTCCAGGTCGCTCCGTCGTCGGTGCTGGCGCCGAGATAGATGTCGCTCGCCGCGTCGCCGGTGCCATGCCGGGTCTGGTAGGCGATGTAGACGTCGGCGCCGCCGCCCGTTTGCGTCGCCGCGGCGAGCTGCGGATCGAACGCGACGAGCGGCGTCCCGTCGCTGTCCTTGGTCGCCGACACCTGCACGTTCTTCTGCGGGTTCCCGCTCGCATCGACGTGCCAGCCGGTGGCTCCGTCGCCGCCGAGCGAGAGCACGCACTGGCCGTCGACCGCCTTGGTGTTCGTTCCGCAGGTCACGTCCGGCAGGCACTGGGTGCCGGTCGAATCGATGTGGGTTCCCGCCTGGCAGGCCGAGGCGTCCATGACGCAGGTCGTGCCCACCGCCTTCGTCCCCGGCTCGCAGACGACGTCGGAGATGCAGACGCCGTTCGAGAGCTCCGCGCCTTGCCCGCAGGCCGCGGTCGAAGGCACGCATTGGCCGCTCCCGTCGTCCTGGGTGCCGGTGCCGCAGACGACGTCCGCCGCGCAGGTGTTGGTGCTGCTATCCAGATGCGTTCCCGCCCCGCACGCGGAGACGCATTTCGCGCTCTGCGTGTCCCAGTACTGCGCCGGCGAGCACGCGGGCACGCACTGGCCGCTCTCGGCGACCGTGCCCGGCCCGCAGGTCGCGATCGCCAGGCAGGAGTTGCTCGTCGTGTCCAAGTAGGTCCCCGCGCCGCACGCCTGCGCGTTCGGGACGCACTTGCCGTCGACCAGGGTGGTCGAGTCGCTGCAGGTCGCGCTCGGGAGGCACGTCTGCGTCGCGCCGTCGAGGTAGGTGCCCGTTCCGCACTGCACCCCGGAGCCGGTGTTCGCGACGCACGTATTGTTGGCCGTGTCGAGGGTGGTGCCGGTCCCGCAGGTGACGGTGCCGACGCAGACCTTGCCGCTCGAGTCGAGCACGGTGCCGTTGCCGCAGTTCGCCTGGCAGGTGTTGGTCGGCGCGTCGTAGTACTCGCCCGCCGGACAGATGAGCACGCACTGGCCGCTCACGTCGTGGGTGCCGGTCCCGCAGGTGTCGTCGGGAACGCAGGTGTGGGTCGTCGAATCGAAATGGGAGCCGAGCGCGCAGGCGGCGCCGTTCGGCACGCACTTCCCGGTCGTCGTGTCCAGGCTCGTGCCGGCTCCGCAGCTCGCCATGCACGTCGATTTGGTGTTGTCCCAGTAGGTGCCCGCCTGGCACACCGGAACGCACTGGCCGGTCTTTACGACGGTGCCCGGGCCGCAGGTGTTGTTCGGCTTGCAGGTGTTCGACGCCTGGTCGAAGTAGGTGCCGGCCCCGCAGACCGCCGCCGTCGGCTGGCAGGTGCCGCCGACCAGGTGCGTTCCCGTTCCGCAGGTCGCGTCGGGCTCGCAGGTGTTCGTCGCCTGGTCGAGGTGGGTGCCGGTGCCGCAGGCGGCGCCGCCGCCTTGGGATTGCGGGACGCACTGCCCGGCCGAGTCGACCTGGGTGCCGGGGCCGCAGCTCACGTCGCCCAGGCAGACGCCGCTCGTCTGGTCCGCATGGGTGCCGTTGCCGCAGGCCGCCACGCACAGGGTGCCGTTCCAGAGCTCGGCCGGCGAGCACTCGGGCACGCACTGTTCGTTCAGCTCCTGGGTGCCGGGACCGCAGGTGAGGTCCGGGATGCAGACCTCGTTGACGACGTCGAGGTGGGTGCCCGTGCCGCAGGCGTCGGAGTCGGGAACGCACGAGGCGCCGACCGCGTGGGTGCCCTGGCCGCACGTCGCGTCGGGCAGGCAGGTGCCGGTCGAGGGGTCCTGGTGCGTGCCGCTGCCGCAGGTCTCGCCCGCCGGCACGCACTGGCCGCTCGCGTTCGCCTGGGTGCCGGGGCCGCAGGAGACGTCCGCGAGGCACTTGCCGGTGTCGCTGTCCTGGTGCGTTCCCGCCCCGCAATCAGGCTCGCACTGGCCGCCGTGGAGGAGGAATCCGGGCTGGCACTGGGGGACGCACTGGCCGTCCGTCGCCTGGGTTCCGCTGCCGCAGACGACGTCGGCGACGCACGCCCGCTTCGTCTTGTCGTAGTGCGCGCCGGCGCCGCAGACCGGCTGGCACTCGTTGCCGGCGCGGATGGTGCCGGCCCCGCAGGCGATGGTCGGGCCGGTCGTGTTGCCGCCGCACCCGAACGAGGCGAGCAAGAGCGCTGCCGAATATCCAACCGCCTGACGCATCGACCGACCTCCGGCGAGAAAAGCCGGCGAACTCTAGCACGGCCATCCCGCGCGGTCGCCCGCCGTCCGGGCCTTTTGCACGCCGGCCCGACTTCGCGGACAATGCGCGCGCCATGAGCCTCCCCCGCCGCCTCGCCGCTTTCCTTCCCGCCGCTCTCCTCGTACTCGCCTGCGCGCCCAAGGCGCCGACGCCGTTCGACCCGACGACGCCGAAGTTCAACCCGGCGAACCTCCTGCCCGGACCGTTGAAGGCCGGGGCCGGCCAGGAGGTCATCGACCTGCCCATCGGCATCGGCACCGCCGGCTACGCGATGAGCCCGCTGCTCGGGATGTTCCCGCCCAAGGACGACCCCGGCAGCCCCTACACCGACATGTTCGCCGCCACCCGCGGGATGCAGTCGCCGCCGACCGCGAAGGTGGTGGTCTTCGACAACGGCCGCGAGCGCCTGGTGATGGCGAGCATCGACGCGGTGTTCATCACGAGCGTCCTGACGGCGCGGGTCGAGCAGCTCGCGAAGGAGCGGCTGGGCACCGACATCACCGGCCAGCTCATCCTCAACGCGACGCACACGCACGACGCCGGCTGCCGTTTCTCGCGCTCGAGCCTGGAAGTCGACCTGAGCGAGAACCTCCCGAAGCCGGAGCAGAACGCGCTCGCGCACGGCGTCGACACCTACTCGCAGGAGGCGACCGACCGCGTCGCCGGGTCGATCGTCGATGCCCTGGGCAAGGCGCTGAAGATGCTCCGGCCGGCGAAGTTCGGCTACGTGGTCGGCTCGGACGAGATCGCCGGGCACGACCGGCGCTGCGAGAACGACTGGCTCTACGGGTCGAGCTACCACCAGACCGAGCTGACCGTGATGCGGGTCGACGACGCCGCGACCGGCGACCCGATGGCGGTCTTGTACAGCTACGCGATGCACGGGACGATGTACTCGGGCGGAAACCACAACCTCTCGGTCGACGCGCCGGGCACCAGCGCCTTCGAGCTGGAGCAGCTCTTCAAGAAGCCGGTGGTCGCGATGTACTTGCAGGGCTCGGCCGGCGACGCCTCGCCCTCGGACGGCGGCAACGACGGCAGCCAGGCGATGCAGTGGGTCGGCTACGAGCTCGCGCACTCGGTGAAGGGCCTCTACGACAGCATCACGCCGGCGGACGAGACGTCGAGCCTGCCGATCACCATCGCGACCCGCTGGGTGCCGACGACGCACGACACCATCGGCTACAAGCCGGGCGAGTTCTACCAGGACGGCGCCATCCTCTGCTTCCAGACGATGCAGCTCTTCGGCGGGTCGAGCTGCCAGAACGTGACGCCGGCCTCGACCGCGCCGGACGTGATGGACAAGGTCTGCGAGGCGGCGCATACGCTGCCGGGCGAGGGCAGCTACCAGACCGAAATCACGACCGCCAGGCTCGGCGACCTCGCGATTCTGACCCTCCCGGGCGAGCCGGTGAACGCGGTCGGGCGCGCGCTGGAGAAGGACGCGCTCGCCGAGAACCTCGGCTTCAAGCACGCGATGGTCCTCGGCTACTCGCAGGACCACGATGGCTACATCCTGTTCGATCAGGACTGGCTCTCCGGCGGCTACGAGCCGACGATCTCCTTCTGGGGCTGGAAATACGGAACCTACATCGTCGACCAGAGCGCCGACCTCTTGAAGGAGATGATGACCGGCAAGGCCTCGCTGAAGAACGACTCGGTGGAGGTGCCCGACCTCGCGCCGGACAAATACACGCCGGTGCGCCCGGCCGACGCGGCGACGCCTCCCGGCATCGCTAAGGACGTGCCGGCGACCGCCGAGCGGCTCTCGACCGTCACCTTCGGCTTCTACGGCGGAGACCCCGGACAGGGGACGCCGGACGTCGTGCTCCAGGAGAAAGGCAGCGACGGGAAGTGGGCGCCGGTCTTCGAGAACGGCTGGCTCGCGGTGTCGGACCTGACCGGTTTCGAGCTACCGATCATGTACACGCCGACGCCGACCTACAAAGAGGAAAAGACCGCCACCGCCCGCACCCACCGCTACGACGTGCAGTACGTCGTGCCGTTCGACCTCGCCGCGGGCAGCTATCGATTCGAGGCGACCGGGACCGCCTCCAAGAACGGCGTCGCTTCGAGCTACACGGTCGACTCGGGCACCTTCCAGGTCGTGCCTTCGACGCAGCTTTCGGTGCAGGGAGCCTTGAGCGCGAAGGACGGCAACCTGGAAATCGACGCGACGGTGCTCTATCCGGCGGCGCGGCCGGTGTACGCGCAGAAGCCCAACGACGAGTGGCAGATCGCGAACTTCCGCCTGGTGGAGCCGCCCTTCGCGGCGCCGTTCGCGCCGGTGCTGAGCGGGCTGGCGGTCGCGGGCGCCACCGTTCTCGCGCCGAGCGCGACCGAGGCGCAGCCGCTCACGGTCTCGATGAACAGCACCGCGGTCCCGGCGTCGCGCTGCTTCAACGATGCGAACCGCAAGAGCGGACCGACCTCCGTCTCCTCGACCTTCTGCACAAACAACTACGCGCCCGGCGCCGGTCCGGGGCTGAACGGGGAGATCGCGAGCGCCCCGAGCGGCCACTACACCGTCACGTTCCCCGCGAACAGCATCACCGACGCCTACGGCAACACCAACGGCACCGCGCTGACCATCGAAGGCGACATGCCGTAACCGGAGCCTCGCCGAGAAGATCCCTCATGCGTCCGTTGGAGCCGGACACGTGACGGCTTGGGTGGGGCACGGCCATCGCCGCTCCTCGGCTCGCCCTTTCGGCGGTCGCGGCGATTTGACGCGCATCGAGATCAACGATGGCCCCGCCGGTACCCGGACACTCACGTGTCCGGCTCCAACGGACCCGCCGCGCCTCGAGCTTTTTCGGCGCGGGTCTAGTGTAACCCGCCACAAGTTTCCATCATTGTCCCTCATGCATCCTCCGGGCCAACTCCGCCTCCAGCGCCGCACGCGCCCGGAGGACCTTGGCCAGGATGTCGTCGGCGCTCTTGGTCCAGACGA
>JAJYLH010000081.1 GCA_021787845.1 Myxococcales bacterium
TCCGACGAGGTTTGCACCCAGTACGGCAGGAACCCGTCCTCTGGCTGCACGAGGTAGCTGAGCACCGACCAGGGGTTGTAGATCGTGTTCCCGCCGAACACGTAGCCGTTGTACCACTCCTCGATCTGGCCCATCTGCTCGCCGAGCCCGGAGGCCACCGCCAGCGCTTTCACTTCCTGCTCGGTGAACCCGAACCGATCGCCGAACGACTTCGACAAGATGGTGTGGACCGCGAGGTTGTTCAAGCCGCTGAAGATCGACTCCTTGGCCACCCGGAGGATGCCGGTCAAGACGCCCTTCTCCAGGTGCGCGTTATCTTTGAAGGCGCCGGAGAAGAGGTTGCGGAACAGCTCGATGACCTGGTCGTAATACCCGTAGTGGAAGGCGGCGTGAATCGGCGTGTCATACTCGTCGACCAGGATGACCGCGCGTTCGCCGGTCGCCCGGTGCAGCCACTCCGAGAGCTGCACGAGCGCGCGCCAGAGCGTCGCGTCGTCGGCCGTGCCCGCGCGCAGCGCCTGCCAGATTCGCTGCTCGTCCGGATCGGTGATCACCGGGTCGATTTCGGCCTTGTGCCGCAGACACTCCGCGGCGATGAGCTTGGCGATCGCCGCGCGGGTCGTCGCCCAGGTGAGCGTCTTCACGTCCTTGAACGTCAGGAAGATCACCGGGTAGCGCCCGAAGTGCGCGCGCACGTCGTCGCCGGCGCGCCAGACCTCGAGGTCCGAGAAGACGTCGGTCCGGTCCTCGTCCGTCCGCTCGACGAACGCGGCGAGGGTCGTGATGTTCAGGGTCTTTCCGAACCGCCGCGGTCGCGGCACGAGCAGCACCCGCGCGGTCGAGCGCAGCACGTCGACCACGAAGCCCGACTTGTCGACGTAGTGCAGCCCGTCTCGGCGGAGCTGCAGGAAATCCGACGTGCCGATCGGGAGGCGAGGACGCATCGGGCGCAGTCTAACGCCGATTCCGCCCGGCCGCGCAACCTTTTCGAACGGCTGGATGGCCGTTCGTCTCTGAAGTCGTGTGCCCGGCTCCCATTCCGTTGTGGCGCGGGCATCCACGCCCGCGAAAGTCCAGCCGAACCCGTCGGCATGGCAGGTCCCCAAGCCTCCACGGGCGAGGACGCGCGAAGACGCCCGTGCCACGAGCTATTCATCGCATCTGGTGAGCCGGCACCGCTCATGACGTCTCGGGGCGAGCGGATTTTCGCTGCCGCTACTTGAGCACGCATGCTGGTTGACCGCTTGGACTTGGACTGCAGGAAGCCTCTTGCCGCGCGAGGTCCGCCGCTGGCGAGCTTGTGGGCTTCGGCGAAATCGGCTATCACGCTCGGCGCGCCGTGGCGCTCGACGCGCGGCGATGGGTCTGCCATGAACGGCCGCCGCCAACGTCCTGAAGACTTTCTCGAGCTGGTCGAGCGCGCCCGCCGCGGGCGGCTGAAGCTCTACATCGGGTTCGCCGCCGGCGTCGGAAAGACCTACCGCATGCTCCAGGAGGCGCACGCGCTCAAGGCCCGCGGCGTCGACGTGGTGCTCGGGTTCATCGAGCCGCACGGGCGGGCGGAGACCGAGGCGCTCATCGACGGGCTCGAGGTGGTGCCGCGAAAGCGGGTCGAGTATCGCAATGTCTTCGTCGAGGAGATGGACCTGGAGCGGGTGATGGCTCGCAAGCCCACCGTCGCCGTCGTCGATGAGCTCGCGCACACGAACGCGCCCACTTCGAAGAACCACAAGCGGTACCAGGACGTGCTGGAGCTGTTGAGCGCTGGCATCAGCGTCATCGGCGCGGTCAACGTGCAGCATCTGGAGAGCCTGAACGACCTGGTCTCTCGTGCCGCCGGGGTGAAGGTGCGTGAGACCATCCCCGACAGCTTCCTGCGCTACGCCGATCAGATCGTCAACCTCGACCTCGCCGTCGACGACCTGCGCGACCGGCTGAAGTCCGGGAAGATCTACGCGCCCGACAAGATCAATTGGGCGCTGGAGAATTTCTTCAAGGAAGAGAACCTCATCACGCTCCGCGAGCTGGCGCTGCGCGAGGTGGCGGAGTCGCTCGACCGGGCGCAGAGCGGCATCACGCGGCCGGACGAGACGAAGGGCGGCGGGGCCTCGCGGCGGGTGATGGTCGCGATGTCCTCGAACCCGCCGCGGGCGGCGGCGCTGCTCCGGCGCGGCTCCCGGCTCGCGGGGCGGCTGAACACCGACTGGTATGTGGTCTTCGTCGAGACGCCGCACGAGACGCCCGAGCGCATCGACAGCGAGGCCCAGCGGCACTTGCATCAGAACATCGAGCTGGCCGAGGAGCTGGGCGCGGAGGTGGTGCGCCTGCGGGGCGAGGAGCCGGTGGCGACGCTGCTCGATTTCGCCCGCACCCACCGCGTCGGGCATCTGATCATCGGCCGCTCGCGCGATTCGCTCCTGCGCGCGCTCATCGGCCGCTCGGTGCTCTACCGGATGGTGCGCGAGGCCGAGGACATCGACCTGCACATCGCGTCGCTCGGAGAAGAAGAGGTCAAGCCGTGAGCGTACGGGGCAAGCTCCTCTTCGCCCAGGCGCCGCTCGCCGTGGCGCTCATCGTCTTTGCGTTCGCCGCGGTCCGGACGTTCTCCAGCCTGGGTGCCGCGTCGAACAAGATCCTGCGCGACAACTTCCGCTCGGTCCTCGCGGCGCAGCGGATGGAAGAAGATCTCCATGGCATCGACAGCGCGGTGATGTTCCGGCTCGCGGGCCATCCGGCGGGCACCCCGGAGCAGATTCGCCTGCTGGAGCGAAAGTTCGACGACGAGCTGTACGCGGAAGAGCACAACATCACCGAGCCCGGTGAATACGATACCGCGGCACGGCTGCATGCCAAGTGGACGAGCTATCAGGCCGCGGTGCGGAGCTTCCTCGCGCTCAGCGCGCACGATGCGATGGACCGCGCCTATTTCACCGTGCTGTACCCGTTGAACCATCAAGCCTGGGTGGAGGCTGCGAACATCCTGAGCATCAACCAGGATGCGATGGTGCAACGTTCGGCCCGGGTCCAGCGCACCGCCAACGAACGCACGACGCTGCTCGTCGTCGCGGCGGTCGCGGTCTTGTTCCTGGGCCTGGCCTCTTCGATTTCGCTCACGTCCAAGCTCCTGGTGCCGCTGTCGACCCTGACGAACGCGGTGCGCCGGTTGGGCGAGGGCGATCTGGAAGCGCGGGCGGTGGTGCGCGGCGAGGACGAGATCGCGCAACTCGGCCGCGAGTTCAACACGATGGCGACGCGGCTCGCCGCCTACCGCCGCAGCTCGCTCGGCGAGCTCTTGGAGGCGCAGCAGTCCGCTCAAGCGACCATCGACAGCCTGCCCGACCCGGTGGTGGTCTTCGGCGAGCGCGGCCAATTGCTGAGCGCGAACGAGGCGGCAGCGGACATGCTCGGGATCGCGCTGGAGGTGAGTACGCCCAATCCGCTCTCGCGAGCGCCGGCGACCGCGCGGGAAGTCCTGGAGCGGCTGCGCACGCACGTGATGGGCGGCAGGGGAGCCTGGAATCCGTCGGGTTTCGAGGCGGTGGTGCGGGTGCCGGCGCCGGGGGGCGAGAAGAGCCTCCTGCCGCGGGGCACGCCGATCTACGCGGAGGAGGGAGGCATCGCTGGAGCGGTGGTGGTGCTGCAGGACGTGACGCGGCTGATGTTCTTCGACGAGTTCAAGAACGACATGGTGGCGACGGTGGCGCACGAGCTGCGCACGCCCTTGACCAGCCTGCGGATGGCGGTGCATCTGATGCTCGAAGGCGCGGCCGGACCGGTGAGCGAGAAGCAGGCGGATCTTCTGTACACGGCGCGGGAGGAGACGGAGAAGCTGCAAGGGATCATCGACGACCTCTTGGACCTGTCACGGCTACAAGGCGGCCGGCTGGCGTTGAAGAAGGCGCGGGTGACGCCGCGGGAGCTCTTGGATCCCCTGAACCGATTCGAGGAGGACGCGCTCGGCCACGGCCTGTTGTTTGTCGTCAAAGACGAGACCGCGCTGGGAGACGAGGTCGAGGCGGACGCCGACCGCATCGGCATCGTGCTGACGAACCTGGTGCAGAACGCGCTGCGCCACACGCCTTCGGGCGGGTCGATCAGCGTGCGGGCGTCGCATCGGTCGGGCGCGGTGCGCTTCGAGGTCAGCGACACCGGCTCCGGCATCCCCGCGGAGTTTCGCGACCGGGTGTTCGAGAAGTATCTCCAGATTCCCGGCCAGGCTCGCGGCGAGGCCGGCTTGGGCCTCTACATCGCCCGCGAGCTGGTCCTCGCCCACGGCGGCGAAATCGGCTTGGAGAGCCCCCCGACCGGCGGCAGCACCTTCTGGTTCACCCTCCCGGTCGAGCCCAAGACCGTCGCCGCCTGACGCGGCGAGCGCCGCGTGTGTTTTCCTGTCGATGAACGGCGGGGATTTCGCAGCGTGCACGACAAGCCAGTAGGATGGACAGTCCCGTCGAGCGGCTCTTCGCGCTCGGCGGGCTGTCCGTCCGAGAGCGATCGTTCCGGATCTTATAGACGACTCAAGCGGCATCGGCCCGTCGTCACACCCATTCGCTCTGGAACGACTATCTGTCGCTATGGAACGACGGGCAGCCCGAGGCCCTACGGGCTCCGGGGCTGCCCATCCAACTGCTGGCTCTGATTTAAACGGGTCCCCGAGCCCGAACAAAAGACAGACTTGGCTGGTCAGCTAGCCCTTCGATGGCGTCAGCGTCACCGTGACCTTGGCTCCGCTGGCCGGCTTGCTGATTTCGATGCCCGTAGCTGTCTTGTGCCAAGCGCATCCGCCGCAGGCGACCTGGTACCCAGATCGATACACGCGCGGTGGAATCGTGATCTCAGTTGGTGCGGAGATCTTCGCGTCGGGCCCGTAGGTGACGGTGAACGCCGAGGTGTCTTGGTCGAAGGCATAGGAGACCGGAGTGCCCGCGACGCGCGAGGGGTAGGGCAAGACGACGGCGTTCGCCAGCGCTGGCCGTTCGGCGTCGTTCGCGTCGATGGGGCTGTAGCCGCCACCCGGATTGATGTCCCAGAGATCGCTGCTGCCCGCGACCGCGCCGATGCCCTGGTACTGCGCTCCCATGTACGCGCCGATGTTCGGATCGTCCCAGTGCCCGCCGTATTCGCCCACCCAGAGCGCCGCCTGGAGGCTCTGCGCCTCCCTCGCCAGCGCCGCGTCGTTCTCGATGACGTTCGGCACGTCCTCGGGCGGAAAGCGGCCGGTCGTCTCCGCCGTGTCGTCGTACGAGTGCGGCGCGTAAACGACATTCGCGAACCGAAACGGCGTCAGGCTCGTCGGAATCCCGATGTTGCGGTTCGCGCCCGGCTCGAGAAACGCGAGCCACTTCGGGTCCGTCTGACGCACCGTCGCGACGATCTTCTCATAGAACGGCTCCAGCCGATCGCGCTCGAACGTCGTCGGATCGTAGGTGCCCCACTCCGGCTCGTTGAGCGCATCGAACCCCAGCACCGCCTTCGAGCCTTTGAGCTTCTGTGCCACCGCGTTCCACGCCGCGAGAAACTGCGCCAGCGTCTCCGGGTTCGTGTAGAGCTGGTCCGTGCACGCCTCGACGTTCGGGTTGATCGCGTTGTACGCCCACGGCGTCGTCGGCTCGAAGGCCGCGTAGTAGGACGAGTCGCATGCCCACTTCGGCGCGCCGTCGAACCCGAAGCCCTCTCCGTAGATGTCCTGATGCATGTCCAGGATCACCGACAGCCCGAGCTTCTCCGCCCAGGCCATCCGCGTCGCCACCTCGTCGAGGTAGTGCTGGTCGAATTGGCCCTTCTGCGGCTCGATGGCGGCCCAGGTCATCACGAAACGAATCGAGTTGAAGCCCCACTCGTCGCGCAGGCGCTGGTAGTCGTCGAAGGTCAGCGGGGAGATGTACGGCGGGTTCCTCTGTGCGCCGGAGACGGTCGCGCCTCGCAGAATGACCGCCCGGCCTTGCGCGTCGCGGATGAAGCCGCCGGAAACGCTCCAGGTCGGCACGCTCGGCACGGACGATTTTCCGCACCCGGCGAGCGACAGGGCGGCAAGGAAGATCAGAGCCGTGCCCCGCCATCGCGTCATCGCAGGCTCACGTCGATTCCTTGAGATCCGCGACGGTCGGCCCGCAGCCCTGGATGAGCTTGTACCGATGACCGGAGACGAGGTGCACCTTCTGCGTGGTCAACGCGGCGTCCGGCCAGCGCACCGTCACGTCCGCCTCGCACGCGGTGCCCAGACCGAAGTGGAGCGTGTGGTCGTCTTCCATCCCGAAGTGGCCGTGCCCGCCCTCGACTTCCTGCGTCTGGGTGATGCCGCCGGCGGTCACGGTCACGCGCGCGCCGATGGCGTCGTAGTTCGTGCCTTTCGTGCCCTGGAGCAGCAGCTCGATCCAGTTTCCATCCTGGCCGATGACGTTCTCGAAGAAGCGAACCTGCGCGGTCGGATAGCAATTGTCCGGCGCGTTCTGGTCGCAGCGAGCGAGCGAGGTCCCGACGACCACGTCGAGGTCGCCGTCGCGGTCGAAGTCGGCCACCGCGATGCCGTGGCTGCGATGCTGGTCGATACCCTCGTCGATGGGCACCGGTTCGAACTGGAGCGGCGCCTTCTGATGAAAGAGCAGGCCGTGGTTGCCCGGGTAGTCGCTCATGCCGAAGTAGAGGTCGTCCCAGCCGTCGTTGTCGAAGTCGAACGCGGCGCTGGTCATGATGCCTTCATCCCAGCTCAAAGACCAGTGCGGAACGACGAGGCCCATCGACGCCCGGCCCGGCCGGGTGAAGGTCACGTCCTTGTCGCCGGTGTTGACCAGCACCTCCGCCTCGTCGCTGCCCTCGCCCGCCCACCAGTGCTTGATCTCCGAAGTCACGAGGTCCAGGTGCCCATCGTTGTTGAGATCCACGCAGAGCGTCGTCGCGCTGTTGCCGCCGAGCCGGAACTTCTGCGTGTCGTAGGTCGGATCCCACTGCGGCGGCGACGGGCACTGGATTTCCGGCGCCGCGACGCCCTCGCAGTCCGGCGAGGAGTGGTTCGTCGTGCACCAGCAGAGGAAGAACTGGTTGTCCTTGTACGAGAAGTTATCATCGTAGGCATACCCGCTGGCGACCGAGCGGTTCTCGTAGGTGACGGTTCCATCCGGATGGGGCACCGCTTGAAAGAGCAGGTTCGGTGCCCGCCCATAGCTCGCGGTCAGCAGCTCGTCGTAGCCGTCGTCGTTCAGATCGCAGGCGGTCGCGCTCCACGCGCGCGCGTCGCCCTCGCCCGCGTTGACCTTCGCGAGATCCGACCAGTCGTTCGTCGTCAGGCCGACCTGGTCGGTCACCTCCTTGAAGCCGCCGCCCCCGTCGCCGCGGTAGAGGTGCGATTGCAGGAACTGACCGGCAGCGGTGTTGTATTGCGGAACCCAGAGGTCGAGGTTCCCATCGTGATCGTAGTCGACGAACGATGCGCCACCGGGCACGTCGACGTCCTTCGTCCGGCGCACGTCGCTGACCTTCGGCCCCAGCCGAAACGTGCCGTCCCCGTTGTTCAGCATGATCTCGCTCGTCTCGCCCAAGGACTTCGTCGCATCCTCGGTGTCGAGCCCGGTGTACACGTCCTCGTGGCCGTCGTTGTTGACGTCGCCGAACGCCCAGACCTCGCCCGGGCGGCCGACCGTCGCCGGCTGGGTGCGCGCCTGCAAGATGCCGCTCGAGACCGTGACGTCCTCGAAGGTGCCGTGGCCGGTGTTGCGCAGGAGCCATTCGCGGCGGACGCCGCCCGGCGCGAGGTCGCTCGACGGCCCGCCGACCTGGCGCACGACCAGGTCGGGCCAGCCGTCCCCGTCGAAGTCGACCACCGCGAGCCGCTGCCCTTCGACGTGCAGCGTGTCCAGCCCCCAGGCATGCGTCTTGTCGACGAACGCCTGCATCCCCGGCTTCCACTCGGAGCCCTTCGTGCAGATGGGCTTCGGCAGCGGTTCTGCCGGGCCACAGGCGCTGGGGAGCGCGGGAGGCTTCCTCGCCAGCTTCTGCGTGCAGCCGAGCGACGAAACGAGAATCAGGACGATGGCGCGGCGCATCGGCGGAGTCTCGCACAGGCCGGCCGGTGGTTCAACCAGTTCTCCGGCCCGCGACCCGCGGTCGCTTCTCGCCGCTGGCGAGCTCTGCCTGCCGGCTTGCGCCAAGCCGGGCGGGGATGGTACGAAAAAGCGTGGGCTCCGACTTGCCAAGCTCGAGGAGAGAGCCGCGGGGCTTGGGGGAAGCGGGTGCGGTATCGGGAAGCGTGGTGGCGAGAGCGAAAGCCTCTCCTCGTCACGGGCCGCGCGGGCTGACGCTGGTCGAAATCGTCATCGTCTTGATCATCATTGCGATTCTGACCGCCGCGCTGGCGCCGATCGTCCTCGCCCAGGTCGAACGGGCGCGGGTCAGTGCCGAGCGCAAGTCCATCGCCGGGCTCGCCGACGCCTTCCGGCGCTTCCGCCACGACACCGGCTACTGGCCCTACGGCACCGGCTACTGGGACATGAGCAACCAGGTCGACCCGGCGCCGTTCACGGTGAACGACACCGCGCTCTTCATGCTGCCCGCCACGGCGCCGCCGGGGCTGACGCACACGCTGTCGACGTGCATCCCGGGAAGCGGCGGCCCCACCGATGACACCGGCGGGGTGCTCTGCTGGGATGGGCCGTACATCAGCGCCAACACCGAGGCGAACGGGACGACCCCGGCGGCGTTCATCGACACCTGGGGCAACCCGCGGATGTACGCGCTCGTGCGGCCGAACGACGGCCTCGGCGGGGGGACTCCAGGAGCGCCCCAGGGGTTCGTCGCGGTGTGGTCGGTCGGTCCGGACGGCGTCGACTCGGCGGGCTGCTACAACGGAGGCGGCAACTCCGGCTGCGTGCGCGACCTGGACCGGCTCGCCCGAGGTCTGCCGAGCATGACGACGGCGTCGAACGGCGGCCCGGCCGACGACATCATCGTCGTCGCGGGAACCGCGGAGTAGAGCGCGTCGCGGCTGCGAGCCAACGGGTAGGATGGGTGGAGCGAAAGCGTAGCCCATCGAATGGGCGCGCACGATGGAATGCGTGTGCCGGCCGGAGAGGCAGGACGAGCTCTTACGCGAGGCGCTTGTCGGCCGGCTCGATTCGGGCGATCCTCCCACCGCTTTTTCGGAGGGTGGCATTGGCCCGCGCAGCGCTCGTCGGATCGATTCTGCTCGTCTTCGCTTGCACCCCGACTCCGCAGTCGAAGTACGGCTCGCAGCCCGGCGACGACAGCGGCTCGACGGCCATCCCCGATGGCGGGTCGACTCCGACCCCGGATGGCGGCGGCGTGACGCCAGATGCGGGCTCGACCTCGACCCCGGATGGCGGCGGCGCGACGCCCGACGGCGGCACGGTCTCCAACGCCGACGCGTGCTCGGCCATCGCCCAGTCGGCGACGGATCCGGAAGCGCTCTCGGACACCATCGCGTGCCTGCACAGCGACGCGACCGAGGCGGTGAAGAGCACGGCGGTCGGCACCTTCGTCCAGACGGTCGACCAGCGCGGCGGTTTCCCCATCGCGGATGGCGCGAACGTCGACTTCGTCTATGTCGCGAGCTACGACCCGTCGGCGAGCGACCACTCGGGAGCGCTCCAGGTCGCCGGCGACTTCGACTCGTGGACTCCGTCGGCGGCGCTGACCGACGAGGGCGGTCTCGCCGACCTGAAGCTCCCGGTCGCGGACGCCCAGCGGAAGGGCTCCCACTACAAGCTGGTCACGAGCGGCGGCACCTACTTCGCCGACCCGCTCGCGCGCCGGTTCCAGTTCGACGACAACGGCGAGTTCTCGATCATCGAGGGCTCCGACACCGCCTCGCACCTCGAGTGGATTCGCGACGTCCACGCGACGGAGCTGAACAACGACCGGCCGATCTACCTCTACGTCCCGGCGGGCTACGAGAGCTCGACCGCGCGCTACCCGGTCGTCTACATGCACGACGGGCAGAACCTCTTCGACGCGAGGATGCCCGATGCGGCGCCGACCTCCTGGGACGCGGACCAGGTGGCCGACCAGGAAATCAGCGCCGGCAACGTGATGCCGTTCATCATCGTCGGCATCCCGAACGACTCGAACCGGTTCGGCGAGTACACGATGACGACCGACGACCTGGGCACCGCGCAGAGCCCGCAGATCGTCGGCGGCGATGGCGCGAAGTACGCGGACTTCATCGTCCACGACCTGAAGCCGCTGATCGACGAGCGTTACCGGACGCTGCCCGACAAGGCGAACACCGGCATTCTCGGCTCCAGCCTGGGCGGGCTCATCTCCTACGAAATCGGTCTCAAGTATCCGGACGTGTTCGGGAAGGTCGGCGGGATGAGCTCGACCTTCGACTGGGGAAGCATCGGGCAGCACAACCAGACCTGCCTGGACCGCTACCATGCCTCGACGGCGCTCTCGCCCACCGACGGGCAGATTTTCTACCTCGACACCGGCGGCGGTCCCCAGGTCACTTCGAGCTGCCCCGAGGACAACTACGCCGTGACGCTCCAGATGCAGCAGATCCTCGAGTCGAAGGGCTTCAAGACCTATCCCGACGACCCGACCGCGACGCACATCACGCCCCCGGACGCGAACATCGAGGAGTACTACGCGCCCTGCGCGCCCCACGACGAATCGAGCTGGAACGCGCGGCTCTACATGGTGCTCCGGTTCTTCTTCCGCATTCCCGGTTGACCTCGCCGAGCGTCTCACGCCGGCCCGGTCGACTCGCTTGGAGCGGACACGTGAACGTCCGGGTCGCGCACAGCGTCCCAGGCAAACCCGGAAACTGTCGCGTCGGATCCGACATCGCGCAAGTGCGTCGGCGGGGTAGGGCGGGATCGTGCCGGTGCCGGCGGCAGGGGTCACGTCAGGCGGGAGAGCTCCTGGCCGGCCTTACCGGTTCCGCACGCCAGCTCCCGTTCGTCTGGGCGCGCCCGCTACGGCTGCCAGGTGATGCTGATGCTCCCGTTGCTCCCGTTGGTCTGATTACCGCCGCCGCCGGCTCCGCTCGAGTTGTTGGTCACGCCGGTCACCGAGCCGGCCACCCAGTTCGCGCCGCCGCCACCACCGCCTCCGCCGCTGCTGCCGCCGCTGCCACCGCCGCCGCCTCCGCCGTAGAAGCCGCCGCCACCGCCGCCGCCACCGCCCGGGTAGCTGCCGCTGCCGTTGCCGCCGCTGCCGCCCTGGAAGGAGCTGCCGTTGCTCCCGCAGTAGGAGCCGCAACTGCCGCCGCCCGAGGTGGTGGCTCCCGCGCCGCCGCCCCCGCCGGCGCTGCTTCCGTTGCCGCCCGTGGAACCTCCGCTACCGCCGGTCCCGCCACCCCCGGCATCCCCGGTGCCGCCACCGCCACCACCGCCGGCGGCGACCATGACCGTGCCCGACGAGGCGCTGGATGACGTGCTGATGGCGCTGTAACCGCCGCCACCGCCGCCGCTCCCGTCGTCACCGCAATGCGGTGCTGCCCCAGGACCGCCGCCCCCGTTGGTCCCCGCGCCGCCTCCGCACGGCGTCGCCGCGATGCCGCCGCCGCCGACCCAAACGAAGAGCGTGCTGCCCGGCGTGGTGGTGAACGTGCCTGCCACGTAGCCTCCCGAGCCGCCGCTGCCTCCCGTACCCGAGTCGTCGCTTCCGTGCCCGCCGCCGCCGCCGCCCGCGCCGGCGAGCGTTGCCGTGGCGTGGGTGCAGCCGGTTGGGATGGTGACCGAGGTGCTTCCTGGGCTGGAGTACGAAACGGTGCCTCCGGCGCAAGGCGTGGTCGTCACCGTCCAGGTCGTCGAGTACGAGCCGGCGACGACGGTGGCCTTGGACGAGGTGCTCACCGTCGCGGCCGAGGTGAGGCGCACGGTCAACGTCTGCCCGGGCGCCATCGTGCCGGACGTGCCCCACGCGCCGCCGTTCACCGAGATCTGCGGGCCGCCGTCTCCCGAGACCGACACCGGCACCGTGCCCGTGTACCCGGTCGGCGTCACCGGGCTGGAGGTGACGACGGTGCTCAAGGCCGCGTTGGTCACGTCAGTGAAGCCGAACGCGCTCGGGTTGGTCGTCGTGGTGATCGACCAGCTCGTCGCGTACCCGCCGACGGAGATCAGCTCCGAGGTCGTCGTGGAGACGCTGGTCGAGCTCGTCGCCCGCACCGTCAAGGTGTCCCCGGCCTGCACCGTGGCCGTGGCGGCCCAGCTCCCGCCGTTGACGGAGAGCTCAGGGCTCCCGGGACCGGTGATGCTCGCCAGGACCGCCCCCGAGATGCCGCTCAGCGTCACCGCGTTCGAGGTGACGACCGCGTTCACGGCCACGCCCGAGGCGTTCGTGAAGTTGAAGGGAACGATGCCGCTCAGGTTGTAGCCGCCGGTGTTGTAGAGGTTCGTTCCGTCGGAGACGAACGTCGCGATGCTCAGCGCGCCCGCGGCGGTGGCCGGAATCGAGTTGCCCGAGAAGACGTAGTGCGAGCCCCAGGTCAGCTTCCAGCCGCCGGTCGCGTCCTGCTTGATGCGGAAGGTGTAGAAACGGCCGTCGCCCAGGCCCGTCGGATTGGCGAGCGTGTGGTCGCCGCCGAGGGTGACCTCGAAGTCGTAGCCGCGGCTCGCGTCGACGGTGATGGTCGGGGCATCCGTGAGCTGGACGATCGCCGGCGGCGGGTCCCAGCCCTGGGAGACGGTCTTGCAGTTGGCGCCGGTGGCGTCGCAGAGCTGCTGGGCGCGGATGGTTCCGTTCACTTGCAGCGAGCCGTTGGTTCCGCCCGCGGTGCCGAGGGTCACCGACGTGAAGGCGCCCTGCGGCGCCGTCACCGATCCGCTCGACGTGACCGACCCGAAGGTGCCCGTCACCTGGGCGGCGTTGAGATTCGTCAGCCCCGCGCCGCTGCCGGTGAGCGAGCTCGCGCTCAAGGCGCCCGTGAAGGCGTTGCCCGACGCGTTCAGCTTCGGGACGTTCGAGGAGAGCGCGCCGTCCGGAATCCCGGTGAGCCCAGAACCGCTGCCGGTGAACGACTTCGCGGAAAGGTCGCCCGCGAAGGCGTCGGTCTTCGCGTCGAGGAGCGCGACGTTCGAGGAGAGCGCGCCGTCGGGGATCCCCGAGAGACCAGAACCGCTGCCGGTGAACGAGGTCGCGCTGATGCTGCCGTCGAAGGTGTTCGTGGCCGCGTCGAGCCGCGGAATGTTGGGGGACAAGGCGGCGTCCGAGATGTTCGTCAGGCCCGAGCCGTCGCCGGTGAACGCGGACGCGCCGATCGACCCCGTGAAGGCGTTCGTCGCCGCGTCGAGCTTCGGGATGTTCGAGGAGAGCGCGCCGTCGGGGACGCCGGTGAGCCCAGCACCGCTCCCGGTGAACGACTTGGCGGAGAGGTCGCCGGTGAAGGCGTTCGTCGCCGCGTCGAGGCGCGGGATGTTCGCGGTGAGCGCCGCATCCGGGACGCCGGTGAGACCGGAACCGCTCCCGGTGAACGACTTGGCGGAGAGGTCGCCGGTGAAGGCGTCGCTCGGCGCGTCGAGGAGGGCGACGTCGGCCGGCAGCGCGGAGTCCGGAACGCTCTGATCCGGCAATTCCCCGGCCACCTGCTCCGCCATGTTCGGGCTGAACGCCGGCGCGAGCTTGCCCCGCGTCAGCATCACGCCGTCGAAGACATAGTCGTTCGCGTCGCCGGGGGCGGAACCGCTGTCGAGGAGCACCGCGAGGTAGCTCGCGCTCGAGCCCACGACGTGGCTGACCACCGCGCGGGTGTAGGTCGAGTCGGTCGAAAGGTCCGCGCAGTCCATCGGCGCGCTCGCTCCGTCGCCTTCGACGATGCACAGGCGTCCGTGGCTCGTGCCGTTCTTGCGCTTGGCCCAGACCGACGCGGTGAAGGTGTCGCCGGCGTAGGCGACGATCTCGCTCGCCGGAATCACGACCTGCTGTGCGGCGACCTGCTGCGCGTTGTCCGAGTCCGAGATCTCCAGCGCGTTCGCTCCGAACAACGGGTCCGCCACCTGCCCGCGGGTCCCGTTGCCGCCGCCCACCGCGTCCCAGTAGCTCGGCAGCGCTCCCGCCTGGCCCTGCTCGAAGGAGCCGTTGCGCACCTCGTTGTCGAACTCCTGCCCGGCGAGGTCGGTCGAGTCGGTGTAGTTCTGGGTGAGCTGCTCGTTGGTGACGTAGTCGCTCATCGGCTTGCCGTTGAGGTTGCCGCTCGAATCGATGACGGTGTTGCCGCCGATGCTCAAGCTGGTGGCGTCGACGTTGCCCTGGCCGTCGATGACGGTCTGTCCGCCGACGGTGACCTGGGTCGCGTCGACGCTCGAGTTGGTGATCGTCGCGCCGTCGATGGTGCCGCCGAGCATCCGGTTCGCGAGGTCCGCCCGCTGCGCGTAGGGGACCGTGCCGAGCTGGAGGCGCGGCTGCATCTCGTTGGCGCCGATGGTGACGCCGAGCCAGGTGGGCCCCGCGAGGTCGTCGGTCGTGATCGGCTGCACGCCCGACTGCGACGGGTCGCCGAGGACGATGGCGTAGTAGCCGTTGTCGACCTGGACCGTCTGCTGCTCGGTCCAGACCGCGGTGCCCCCGGTCGCCTGGTGGTAGAGGTTGAAGGTCATGGCGACCTGGCCGGTCACCGGGTTGTCGTTCGAGTCGAGCAGCCGGCCCTGCTGCGGCAGCCCCTGCGGGACGAACGGCGGCGTGTCGTCCGCGCGAGCCAGGCCCCCGATGGCCACCAGACCCGCGATCGCCAGCAGACCTGTTCTCCGCGTCATTTCTGGACCTCCCGAGCGCCCCGGGGCGCTGGTCGCGCGAAGATTACCCGATCGGGCGAGCGCTGACAACGACCGCCCGGCTCAGACCGGGGCGGAATCCGGAAGACGCCAGGCGGCAGTGGTCACGTTTGCCGGCACGGCTCCCGGCGACAGGCTGCGCTCGACCCCGGCGAGACGGCTCGCGCGGGCCGGATGCGGTCCCCAGCTCCAGATCGCCTCGCCGCCGATGTTCGGCTGACCGCCCGGAGCGAATGCCCGCTACGGCTCACTGGTTGTAGGACGAGATCAAGGTGCCTACCCAATAGTAGTCGGTGCTCCACCTCTGCAGGGTGACCTGCGTGACGTCTAGGGCGTTGAAGGGGTCGCCGAACGAACATGTGAAGAAGACCATGTTCTGACCGTTCGTATAGACCGAATAGGTGCCGGCAGCCGTCCAATTTCCGTCGACGTTGACGCTCCCGCCTGACGAGTTCGTGCCCATACAACTGACGCTCTCGTATGCGCCGCCGCAACTATCGACGACCTGGAAGCCTCCGTTGGTCCCGTCTCTTTCGAGCTTCATGCACCCATCCGACGCGACGACCGAGCCGCTCGCCGTGCCCAGTGATGCGATGCGGCGAATCGTCAAGCCGGATTGCGTGTAATCGGGTGGCGCGGCTTTGGTCGTGTCCTCGCTGCCGACCCGGATCTGCCCGGTGTTGCGCAGGTTGCCGGTGATGCTGGCGCCTCCGACCCCGGCTCCGATCTCGGCATAGGTGGCAGCGCCTCCGGACGACTGCACGTAGAAGTCTCCGCTGGCACCGGGGAACCGGGCCGCGAGATTGGAACTGTCCCCATAGTAGCCGGTGGATACGGCCCCGACCCCGACGCCGTTGAAGCTGCCATTGCCACTTGAGCTCAGCGTCCCCGTGTCGCTGATCGACGACGCGGTGAGTCCGCCGACGGTCGTCGTCCCCGCGCTGAGAGTGCCCGTGTCGTTGATCGACGACGCGGTGAGTCCGCCCACGGTCGTCGTCCCTGCGCTGAGCGCCCCGCCGACGGTGGTGTTGCCGCTGACCGTCAAGTTGTCCCAGATGCCAACTTCCCGAGAGCCGCCAGCCGAGGTGTTTCCGATGATCATCAGCTTCTTGTAGCTCCCGTTGTCGTTGGTAATCGCGGCGCCGCCCGAGCCGGTGGAGCCCCAAGCCGCGTAGCCGGGAGTGTAGGCGCCGTTGAGGGTTTCGTTCCCGTTCACCGTGAGCGCTCCGCCAATGGTCGTCGTCCCGGCGCTGAGGGCACCCGTGTCATTGATCGACGAGGCGGTGGCCGCTCCGATGTTCGGGGTCGTCAAGGTGGGTGAGGTCGACAGGACGACGCTGCCGGAGCCGGTGCTGGTCGTCGTGCCGGTGCCGCCGTGCGCCACGGCAATCGTTCCTGCGTTCCAGGTTCCCGCCGTCAAGGTCCCGACTCCGGTGATGCCGGTGTAGCTCCCCGCGAGCCTCGCGCCCGGCACGGTCCCCGAGGCGAGGTTCGAGGCGTTCAGGCTGCTGAGCCCGCTCCCGTTTCCGGCGAGGCTCGCGGCGCTCAGTGCCCCGGGAACGGTCAGACCGCTCGAGGAGTTGATATCGACATAGCCGCCGCCCGAGTAGAGCCGCATGTCGCCGCCGCTGTCGAGCAACTGGAGGCCGCCCCGGAAGCTCGACCCGGAGTATCCGTACGCGAGCCACGTCGCCGAGCTGCTCGTCCCCTGGTTCGTCCTGAAGCCGCCCGAGGTCGGAGCGAGCCCCCACGAGAGCGACGGTCCCGCCGCGGTGACCTGCGAGGCGGTCGCCGCTCCGATGTTCGGGGTCGTCAAAGTGGGTGAGGTCGATAGGACGACGCTCCCGGAGCCGGTGCTGGTCGTCGTGCCGGTACCGCCATGAGCCACGGCGATCGTCCCGGCATTCCAGGTTCCCGCCGTCAGCGTCCCGACGCCGGTGATGCCGGCGTAGCTTCCCGCGAGCCTCGCGCCCGGCACGGTCCCGGACGCGAGGTTCGAGGCGTTCAGGCTGCCGAGCCCGCTGCCGCTTCCGGCGAAGCTCGCCGCCGAAGCGTTGCCCGACGAGTCGACGCTGAAGTTGTTGCCCGCCGCGCTCAGGGCCCCGCGCACGGTGACGCCCCCGCCGCTGTCGACGGTCAGGTTCGCGGTCCCATCGGTGGTCCCGACGACCAGCTTGTCGCCGCCGGTCGGGTTGTCGCCGATGATGACATGCAGCGTCGACAGGTCGCTCCCGACGTTCTCTCGCTGGAAGTAGATCGGGTCGGTGTTCTCGCTCGCGGGTCCGAAGTAGAGCGCGTTGGGCGTCGTCATCGTCAGGGTGCTCGCCATCGTCTGCGGGGCCGAGAACGACTCGGTCGCGTTCAGCTTGGCGACGTTGCCCGAGAGCGCCGTGTCCGGCACGCCCGAGAGGCCGGCGCCGCTGCCGGTGTACTTCGCCGCCGTCACGTCGCCCGAGCCGTCGACCGCGAACTTGCCGCCCGCCGCGCTCAGGGTTCCGGTCGTCGCGGCGTTGGCGTCCGACCGCATGAACTCGGTCGAGTTGAGTCCGTCGAGCTTGTCCGCGCTCAGGTTCGTCACCGTCGCCGCGCTCGTGTTGCTGACCGTGAAGGGCGCGCCGCTCGTCGCGGTGAACGCGGGGGCGGCGGAGAACGTCGGCGCGGCGGAGAAAGTCTTCGCCGCGGTGACCGACTGCGCCTTGTTCAAGAGGTCGACGTTGCCCGAGAGCGCGCCGTCGGGGATCCCTGAGAGACCCGAACCGCTGCCGGTGAACGACTTGGCGCTCAGCGTACCGGTGAAGGCGTTGCTCGATGCGTTCAGCCTCGGGATGTTCGCGGAGAGCGCCGAGTCCGGGACGCCGGTGAGGCCGGAGCCGCTGCCGGTGAACGAGTTGGCGGTCAGAGCGCCAGCGAGCGTCGTCGCCCCGCTGACCGTGAGGGTGCCGTCCACCGCGAGGTTGCTGCCCATCTCGACCGGTTCGGTCTGGTTGAAGCCGCTCGGCCCGGCCCCGGTGCCGATGGCGATGGTCCCGTTCGAGTCGATGCGCGAGCCGGAGAGGAAGAGCTGTCCATCGCCCAGGCCGTTCGTGTGGAAGGCGTCGGCGTGCAGCTCGTCGAGCGAGGTCACGATGCCGCTGCCCGCGGAGCAGCAGCTCCCGTCGTCCTGGCCGATGCCCGCGGCGCCGCGCGGCCCGAGCACCACCTTCGGGGCGGTGAGCGTTCCGGCCACGGTGGCGTCGGCGAGCGTCGTCGCCCCGGTCACGTTCAGCGCGCCGCCGGTGAACGACTTGGCGGAGAGGTCGCCGGTGAACGCGTTCGACGCCGCGTTCAGCTCCGGGATGTTCGCGGAGAGCGCCGAGTCCGGGACGTCGGTGAGGCCGGAACCGCTGCCGGTGAACGACTTGGCGGAGAGGTCGCCGGTGAACGGGTCGCTCGCGGCGTCGAGGAGGGCGACGTCGGCCGGCAGCGCGGAGTCGGGGATGCTCTGATCCGGGAGGTTCGCGGCCACCTGCTCCGCCATGTTCGGGCTGAACGCCGGCGCGAGCTTGCCCCGCGTCAGCATCACGCCGTCGAAGACGTAGTCGTTGGTGTCGGCGGGAGTGGTGCCGCTGTCGAGCAGCACTTCCAAGTAGCTCGCGGCCGCCGAGACGACGTGGCTGACGGTCGTGCGGGCGAAGGTCGTGTCGGCGGTGAGCGGCGTGCAGTCCATCGTTCCGGCCGCGCCGCCGTCCGCCTCGACGAGGCAGAGCTGCCCCGAGCTCCCCTCCTGGCCCGTCTTCCTCTTCGCGAAGACCGACGCGGTGAACGTCTCGCCGACGTAGCCGGCGATGTCAGCCGCGGGAATCACCATCTGCTGGACCGCGACCTCGGCCGCGGAATCGTTGTCGTTGATCTCCAGCGCCTTCGCTCCGAAGAGCGCGTCGCTCACCTGGGCCTCGGTGGCGGTGGTGCTCGTGCCCACGGCGGTCCAGTAACTCGGTAGCGCGCCCGCCTGACCCAGCTCGAAGGAGCCGTTGCGCACCTCGTTGTCGAACTCCTGCCCGGCGAGGTCGCTCGAGGTCGAGTAGTTCTGGGTGAGCTGCTCGTCGGTGACGTAGTCGGAGAGCGGCTTGCCGTTCAGGTTGCCGCTCGAGTCGATGACGGTGTTGCCACCGACGCTCACGCTGGTCGCGTCGACGTTGCCCTGGCCGTCGATGACGGTCTTCCCGCCGACGGTGACCTGGGTCGCGTCGACGCTCGAGTTGGTGATCGTGGCGCCGTCGATGGTGCCGCCGAGCATCCGGTTCGCGAGGTCGGCCCGTTGCGCGTAGGGCACGGTGCCGAACTGGATGCGCGGCAAGAGCTCGTTGTGGTCGATGGTGACGCCGAGCCAGGTCGGTCCGGCGATGGTGTCGGTCGTGATCGGCTGCACGCCGGTGTCGGCCGGGTCGCCGAGGATGATGGCGTAGTAGCCGTTGTCGACCGAGACCGTCTGCTGCTCGGTCCAGACCGCCGTGCCGCCGGTCGCCTGATGGTAGAGGTTGAAGGTCATGTCGACCTGGCCGGTGACCGGCTTGTCGTCGCTGTCGAGCAGCCGCCCCTGTTGCGGGAGCCCCTGCGGAACGAACGGCGGCGTGTCGTCTGCGCGAGCGATGCCCGCCGCGGCCAGCAGGCCGACGATCGCCAACAAACGGAGTCTCTCAAGCATCTCGCCCTCGAAGGCGCTCCCGCGCGCCGGTGAAAAGCGGACGCTACACGAACGCACGACGGCAAGCAAGCCCCCGCGCTCCTAGAAAATCACCCGGAGTCGGGCCGGGAGAATTGCGCTCGACGGACCTCTGCGATGGCGCTGGCGAGCGTCTGAAATCGTCGGCCACCGTCCCAAGCCGTGCGTCGATCCGGACGACCAGGCTCCGACCTCGAGCCCGAGGATGGCTCTCGCGGCCTCGTGTCACTTCCTGATGAAGGGCGAAACGCCCCGCGAAGAGCGGCGGTTGGGGCCGGACCTATCAGTGTTCAGGTTTGCCCGTCCCGAACGCTCCTGCCCCCCAGCCCGACCGGTCCTGCCCCCAGCTCGAGCCCTCTGCCCCCAGCCCGAACGGTCCTGCCCCCAGGTCGAGCCCTCTGCCCCCAGCCCGAACGGTCCTGCCCCCAGCTCGAGCCCCCTGCCCCCAGGTCGAGCCCTCTGCCCCCAGCCCGAACGGTC
>JAJYLH010000082.1 GCA_021787845.1 Myxococcales bacterium
TCGGAGTCTCGTGGCACAGGCGTCCTCGCCTGTGAAAGCCACAACGAAGGCTACACGGGCGGGGACGCCCGTGCCACGACTGATGATGCGAGGTGCAGATACTTTCGCAACGAACTGCCTATCGGGTTCACCGCACCGATCGCGTTTCTGGCCGCTCGTCCTGAGCGGTCATCCTGAGCGCCAGTCGAAGGACGAAGGACGGGCGGCCGGTGCGGCACCGCGCTCGTCCCTCGACTGCGCTCGGGATGAGCGGCATTGCCCACCTGGCTTGGTGTGGTCAACCCGATAAGCATCTCGCAACGATTAATAGTTGCCGTCGGCTTTCATCGCCGCCGAATGCGGGCAAGCGCATCCTCCCAGCGAACGACCTTGTCGGGCTCGGCTCGGCCCGATGCCGTTCGAGGCGACGGTCGAGCTCCTGCTCGACCTCAAGCGGGACGGGAACGCTGCTGGGTTGGGCGGCCATCCGGTCCCACAGCTCGCCGATCAGGCGCACCTTCTCGAGCGGGGGCAAGGGTGTGGTTTTCCTGTCGATGAACCGCAGCCGATTTCGCAAGCGCGCTGGGCCACAAGCCAGTAGGATGGACAGTCCCGTCGAGCGCGGCTCTTCGCGCTCGACGGGCTGTCCGTCCGAGAGCGATCGTTCCCATCGCCGCCCGTCCTGGACACGAATGCTCTGGAAGGACGGGCAGCCGGGAATCGCGTTGCGATTCCACGGACTGCCCATCCTACTGCCTGTCGCTAGAGCCTAGCCGATCTGGGCTCGGCGGTTGGCCCCGCGCTTGGCCGATCGACTCACGCTCGTGTACACTGCTTCCCGATGTCGGGCGCTCGTAAGAGCTGGTCGCCGCCTTTCCGCCCGGGTGCTCACCTTCGATTCCGCTGGACGCTCGATCCGGCCGCGGGGTGGATCGATATTTTCGGCTCCAACGTCCATCTTGGAGGTCGTCGCATCCATATTTCGGCCTCGCGCGAGTATATTGGCGACGCCTCGCGTGTATATCGGCATCGGCGCAGAGTATATTGGCCGCAGCGACATCCGTATTCCGGGCGGGCGTGTGTATATTGGCCACATCGCGGTCCGTCTTGGCGACGGTAGGAGTGTATATTTGACCCTCGACCATCGATATGTCGGCTCGAGGCGACTTCCCGGCGGCGGTTCCCGTCCATCCGGGACAGGTGAGCCTCCATCTCGCGGGGCAGCCCGACCATCAAGACGAGGCGACGGCCCGTGAATCCGCCGCCGGCGACCGTCGGGAGACCTCGCGCGTCTGTTTCGGAGCCTCCGATCGCCTTCAGAGAAGGGCGAGCGGAAGACGAGAAGCAGGAGAGTTCTGACGGGCTCCAGTAGAAACGGCGTGTGGACGCCCGTGCCACGAGATTCCGATGCGGCGCAGACGCATGCGGCCGAGGCAAGCGTGTCAACCGGATAGGCATGGTCGGAACCGGGATGAGCTTGGCCATCCGCTGATGGCGATGACGAGCTGACGGCTCGTGAGGTGCGACTCGCAGCACCCGTCGGTCGGAACCGCGAGGAACCCGGCCGGCAGTGCGGCTGTCAAACCTCCGTCGTGGCGGTCGTCGAGGCATTGACAGCCACAGGCGTTTGCGAGACCTTCAGCCGTTCGTCTGGCCGTTCGAGGGAGTTCCCATGCGCGTCGCTCTGGTCGGAGCCGAGCTCGAGGAGAACCTCTCGGTTCGCTACCTTTGGGGCTCCCTCGAACGCGCCGGGCACGAGGTCTCCTTCGCGGTCTTCGACGACCGCGCCGGGCTCGATCGTGCGGCGCGCGAGCTGGCGCAGTCCGGCGCCGCGCTCGCCGGGTTCTCGATGGTCTTCACCTCCCGCGCTCGGGAGTTCGCGGACCTTGCCGCCCGGGCGCGGGCGCTCGGGTTTCGCGGCCATCTCACCGCCGGCGGCCACTTCGCCGCGTTCCATGCCGAAGACCTGCTGCGCGACCTGCCGGACTTCGACTCGATGATCGTCGGCGAAGGCGAGGAGGCGCTGGTCGACCTCGCGGCGCACCTCGACGCTCCACAGCTCGTGCGCGGCCTCGTCTGGCGCGACGGCGACCGCGTCGTGCGCAACCCGCTCGCCGAGAAACCGGTCGACCTGGACGCGCTCGCCCTGCCGCGACGGATGGAGCCGTTCGATCGCTTCCTCGGGCTGCCGATCGTCAACCTCTTGGGCTCGCGCGGTTGCACGCACTCTTGCGTCTTCTGCTCCATCTCCGCCTGGCATCGGTGCATCGGCGGCCCGCGCCTGCGCCTGCGCTCGCCCGAGAAGATCGCCGACGAGATGGCCGCGCTCTACCGTCGCGGCGTCCGCATCTTCAACTTCCACGACGACAACTTCTTCCTGCCGCGGCGCGAGGAGATGCTGGCGCGCGTTCGCGATCTCCTCAGCGCGCTCGACCGCCGCGGCGTCGGGCCCATCGCGTTCGCGGTCAAGGCCCGGCCCGGGTCGGTCGACGAAGATCTCTTCAAGCTCCTGCGCGACGCCGGCCTCTTTCGGGTCTTTCTCGGCATCGAGGCGGGCACTAACGAGTCGCTGCGCCGCCTCGGTCGCGGCCAGACGTTCGCCGAGAACGAGCGCGCTCTGGACATCGTGAACCGCCTCGACATCCATGCCGCGTTCAACCTCCTCCTGCTCAACCCGGACTCGACGCTGGAGGATCTGGAAGCCAACATCGCTTTCCTGCGGGCGCATCCGCACAATCCGATGAACTTCTGCCGCACCGAGGTCTACACGGGGACGCCCCTGGAGCGGAAGCTCCGGCGGGAAGGGCGGCTCCGCGGCGACTACTGGGGATGGGACTACCGCATCGCCGACCCGCGCGCGCAGTCCGCGTTCGAGGTGATGTATCCGGCCTTCGAGATGCGAAACTACGGCGTGACCGCGCTGCATCATCTGACGATGGCCGTGGACTACGAGCACCAGCTCCTCGCGAGGTTCTTCGGTAGCCGCGCCGAGCTGCGAAAGCAGGTCAAGGATTTCATCGTCGAGGTCAACCTCAACACCTGCGGCCATCTCGAAACTCTGTGCGAGGGCATCCGGCATGGCACCTCGCCGGCGAGCCTCGCGACCCGGCTCGGCCAGGCGGTGGCCCGAGACAACGACCGCCTGTCGGCACGAGCGCAGAAGCTCATCGCGACGATTCGCACCGCCGCGAGGACGAAGCCCCAACGCTCCCGCTCGAGTCCCTGGGCCAAGCGCGCCGCCGCCGCCGGGCTCGCCGCGACCATGGGACTGCCGATTGCCGCCGTCGTCGACCCCAAGGCCGAGGCGAAGACGACGATGCAGGATATCCTTCAAGGGCAGCGGGAGAAAGCGCTCAAGAAAGTGCCCACGCACATGCTCGAAATGGCGGTCATCGTCCTCAAACAGCCACCGAAACCATCACGGCAGACTAAGGACCAGCGCGAGGTCGTGCGCGCCGAGTTTGAGGACAGGACGCTGCCAAGTTTAGCTGGTTTGGTTCTGCCGAAGCAAGGGCTCGAGATCAAGCTGAGGCTAAGCTCCTCTGGCCGGATCACCCGTTTCACCTTGCCGGGAGTCACGGTCCCCCGAAGCTTTCATGCCTCTCTTCATGCTTGGCTAATGACGCAACATTACGATGTTCGGTTGCCCTCGGAACAGGAGTTCGAGTTCGCCTTCACCGCGCAAGAAGTCGATAGCGCGCGTCGGCTGGGCCTTCGGCTATCTCCATCCACCCAGGTGAGTGAGATGGCTCCAATGCGGCCCAACCCTCGCGCGGTCGCGAGACAGCTTCGCGCTCAAGCGAGGATGCAACGAATCGCGGAACGGAGAATTCGACCGGCGTTCGTTCGGCAAACCCTTCCGCTCCTGGCGCCTCTGCTCCCGCCCCATTCGTCGCTGCAGGTCACGATGAGCATCGGCACCGTCGGCTGCGTGGTCGAACCGGAAATCCAAGATCCATCGCTCTCCGGCGAGCCGTTGGAGTCGGCACGGAAGCTTCTCGAAACCCAGTGCTACGAGGTGCCGGAGGCGTACGGTCAGCAGGTCGAGCTAACCTTCACCGCTCGCGAGGTCGATAGGGCGCGCAAGCTCGCGGAGTCTCGCCGCCATCGGCAGCCGAAGAAGCACAGCAAGCGCCGATGAAGGTCCCGCCGACGGTCGAGTGCGTTCCGCCGACCGGGGCGTGCGCCGCGTCACGCGGCGCGGAAGATTCTCCTCGCTTTCTCGAGCCGAGGGGTTATCCTGCGCGGCCGTCGGTCCCGGTGACCGACTTTTTTCAGCGTTCGCGGAGGAGACGATGAAGTACCAGAGGCTCGGAAACACCGGTTTGATGGTCTCGCGCATCTGCCTCGGCTGCATGAGCTACGGCGATCCGAAGGCCGCGGTCGAGGGCTCGACGATGCGCTGGACGTGGGCGCTCGGGGAAAACGACGCCCGGCCGTTCTTCCAGCGCGCGCTCGAGCTGGGCATCAACTTCTTCGACACCGCGAACGTCTACTCGTTCGGCGCGAGCGAGGAAATCACCGGGCGTGCCCTGCGCGACTTCGCTCGCCGCGAGGAGGTGGTGGTCGCGACCAAGGTCCACGGCATGATGCGTCCCGGCCCCAACGGCGGCGGGCTGTCGCGCAAGGCCATCCTCCACGAAATCGACGCGAGCTTGAAGCGCCTCGGCATGGACTACGTCGACCTCTACCAGATTCATCGTTGGGACTACGAAACCCCGATCGAGGAGACGATGGAGGCGCTCGACGACGTGGTCCGGGCGGGCAAGGCGCGCTACCTCGGGGCGTCGTCGATGTACGCCTGGCAGTTCGCGAAGGCGCAAGCCGTCGCCGACCGGCACGGCTGGACCCGATTCGTCTCGATGCAGAACCATCACAACCTGCTCTATCGCGAGGAGGAGCGCGAGATGGAGCCGCTCTGTCGCGACCAGGGCGTCGGGCTCATCCCCTGGAGCCCGCTCGCTCGTGGGAAGCTCGCGCGGCCGCCGGAGGGGAAGCCGACGCGGCGGTCCGAGGCCGATCCGTTCGCGAAACGGCTCTACGCGTCGACCGCGGAAGCAGACCACCAGGTGCTTCAAGACCTCGACGAGGTCGCCCAGGCCCGGAAGCTCCCGCACGCGCAGGTCGCGCTCGCGTGGCTGCTCCAAAAGGGAGTCACCGCGCCGATCGTCGGAGCTACCCGGCTCGAGCACCTCGACCAGACCGCGAAGGCGGTGGACATCGAGCTGTCGCCGGAGGAGATCGACGCGCTCGAAGCCCACTACGTGCCGCATCCGATCGCGGGACACCAGTGAGCGTCGACGACGCCGACTAGTGTAACCCGTCAGAAGTGACATCGTTTATCACGCCGCACATCCCGAGCGCAGTCGAAGGGACAAGCGGACTTTCGCTCCGGAGCCTTGGTCGTCGAGACTTCTGATGGATTAACTAGCGGTCAGGGCGAAAAATAGGTGTAGGTCTTCTCGACGTGGCCAGCACGATCGAAGCAGACCGAGAAGCAGCCCGGGCGCACCGGTGCGAGGAAGAAATCGAACTGCAATTCTCTCGCCTTCGAGACGAACCGTCCGAGTGCAATGGAGTCCGGGAGCACGAAGGCGAAGCCGGGCCGGGGCTGACGATCCGGTCGGGAGCACCCATCACGGTGGCGACGGTCTGATATGTTTCCTCGTGCGTCAGTTTCTCGGTCGCTCGGCTGCGGCTGTCCTCGCGGCGAAACCCTCCTGAAACCAGAAGATCGTGCTTGCGAGAACCGCATCCGCGAGCACGACCGAGAGCCCCCATCGCGCCGGCCGGCTCAGGTCTCGCCTCACCCGCGCTTCATCGGCCGGTGGACCCGGTTGATTTCGGCGGCGGTCAAGCTTTGTCCCTTGCGCTCCGCCATCGCGGTCTGGTAGCCCTGCTCGAACATCCGCGCGGCGTCCGGCGCGGTCACTGGAATCACCTCTCCTTGCGGGCGCGTCGCGCGCATGCGAGCGACGAGGTCAGCCGCCCTCGCGCCCGGGATGTGCTCCTCGCGATGCCGCGCCAGCGGCGCCAGCCCGCTCGCCTCGCGGTTGGAGACCGAGAAGGTCGAGCCGTCCGCGTAACGCGTGACCAGCTCCAGCCACACTCCCGCGACGCGATGGTCGTAGACGTTCGCCGAGATGCTCTCGGGCGGGCTGACGAGGAGCTTCACATAGACGTCTCGCATCGGCGTCACGGCAAACGCGCCAGCGTCCTCGAACCGCGCCGCTTTCAGCTCCTCGATGAGCTGCGCGCTCGCGGGTTTGGTGAACGGCCGGTCGCTCGCGACGAGCTGGATGGCGTCGGTGGTCGCCGCCATCCGCGCGTTCGCCCTTGCGAGCTGCCCAGGCGACGAGCCGAGTCTCTGCCCGCGGCCGAGGGAAACCCGCAGGCCGCCACGCAGGAAGATGCGGAGGATGACGTAGGCGAGCGTGAGTCCGGCGGCGATGAGGAAGGTCGTCATGGACCGCATGGTAGCACCTCCGAGGCGTTCGCAACTCGAAAGCCTGAAACGCCCGCGGCAGCATCAAGGTGCGCACCGCCGTTCACGAGGTGTCATCGAGCGCCCGACGGCTGGACGGCGGGGATCTTGACTCGCGCGACGATTCTTGTTGTGCTCTTCACCGGCCATGGTCGAGCGCGACTTCTACTCGGAGCTTGGCGTTGTCGGAGAGTTCGACGACGTGTCGCTCCGCCGGTCGTTCAAGCGCGCCACGGCCGACTGGAATCCGGAGAAGTTCCCCGGCAATTCCCAGGTCAAGAAGCGGTTCGAACGGCTCCGGACGGCGTACGACACGCTGCGCGACCCGAAGAAACGGGCGCTCTACGACGAGTTCGGCGAGGTCTCGCTCAAGCCGAGCTTCGACCCCGAGTGGGAACGCGAGCGCCGCGCTCGCGCGAAGGAGCGCGAGGAAGCTCGCAAGGCACGCGAGGCGGAGCGGCGTGAGCGCGAACAGGCGGCGGTGAAGCGGCGCGCGAAGGCAGCGCTCGTCTCGCCGACGGCGGTCCCGCTCGAAGACGGCCGGCCCGGCTGGGCGATTCGGGTCGCCATCGGCCCGCGGGCGGCGCGGTCGGGCGGCTACGAGACCGTCCGCGTCACCCGTCCCGAGAAGTGCCGGCCCTGCGACGGCAGCGGCCGCAAGCCGATCAACTGCCCGCGCTGCAAGGGCGAGAAGAAGCTCGGCGGCGTGCGCCTCGAGACCTGCGAGCCCTGCCACGGCGTCGGCCTCGTCGCCGAACACGGCGACTGCAAACACTGCCACGGCACGGGGGTTCGCCAGCGGCGCCGGTGCAAGTTCTGCGGCGGCTTCGGCCGCGCGGTGCAGCGCTTCACGTGCGCGAGCTGCAAGGGCCGCGGGTTCCTCGTCATCCATTACGAGGTGGACTGCCCGGACTGCAGCGGGACCGGCTTGAAGCCGTGCATGCGCTGCGACGGCCAGGGGACGGTCCCGGTCGAGCGGCCGTTGCGCCTGAACGTGCCGGCGGGCGTCGACCAGAACGCCGAGTACCGTTACGCCGGCGCCGGCTTCGCGGTGAACCCGGAAGACCCGCAGCCCGACTTGTTCGTCCGCTTCGTCCTGGTCGAGCGCGCCCCGCCTCGCAAGCGCTCCCGCCGCCGTCGCCGCCGATATTGGTACTGAGGCGCTCCGGCGCGCGAGCGGACTCACCTTCGCGGCTTACGGCTTTGATGTGCCCTGGGAGTCCGTCACCGAACCAGTGACCACGATATCGTCGCCGCCGCCCGGGCACCGGTCGGGACCGTAGGAGACCACCCGATAGTCCTTGGGCCCGATGACAACGTAGATGTAGGGGTCCCCCCAAGGGTCGCCGCGGATGTCGCGAATTTCGTTCGGCAATAGCGCTTCGAGGGAGTCGGGAAGTTGGCCGTGCTTGATCTGATAGAGGTCAATCGCGTTGGCGATGGCGCGGGCATCGAGGCGGGCGGATTTCTCCTTCTGACCCCACTCGCCGAGCCCGTAGGTATCGAAAACGAGGAACCCGGTCACGAGCTCCATGATGAGTGCTGCAACCAGAACGGTCTTTCGGTACCTCTGGGTCCGATGATACAGGTAGACTGGAAAGGCCACGGGGCAGAGCAGCGTAACCAGTAGAAACCACATGATCGCCGAGCCCGTCTGCGGGCTTTGGCTTCGGGTCCGTTTGAGTCGCGCTGCATCGAGCGCCGCGACGACACCGGAGAAGACGACGACTCCAACCACCGGCGCATAGTAGTTAACGAGGCCCGGCAGATGACGCGACGGAGCAAACCGGCTGAGCACGAGCCCGACGACCGGCGCGACCAAGATCAGACACCCGAGGCCGTCGCGAGTGGCTCGCGGCGGGGCCCCGGGTGTCGATCCGACTGCCACCGCTACCCCTTCATCAGCGACCGCATCACGGTCTGCAGGATGCCGCCGTTCTTGAAGTAGAGCACGTCGACCGGGGTATCGAGCCTCGCGGTGACCTTGAACTCGACGGTCTTGCCGTCGGCCTTCTTCGCCTTCACGTGGAGCTGCTGGCGCGGCTTCAGGTTCTCGTCCACGCCCTCGATGGTGATTTGCTCGGTGCCGTTGAGCCCCAAGCCATCCACGGTCTGGCCATCGTTGAAGATGAGCGGCAGGACGCCCATCCCGACCAGGTTCGCGCGGTGGATGCGCTCGAAGCTCTCCGCGATGACCGCTTTGACGCCGAGCATCATCGTTCCCTTCGCCGCCCAGTCGCGGCTCGACCCCATGCCGTAGTCCTTACCGGCGAGGATGACGAGCGGCGTTCCCTCTTTCTGGTACCGCTCGGCCGCGTCGAAGATGGTCATCTGCTCGCCCGACGGCTGGTGCTTGGTCACCCCGCCCTCGATGCCGGGGACCATCAGGTTCTTCAAGCGGATGTTGGCGAACGTCCCGCGCACCATCACCCGATCGTTCCCGCGCCGCGAGCCGTAGCTGTTGAACTCGGCCTTCACGACCCCGTGCGCCTTCAGGTATTGCCCGGCGGGGCTCGACTCCTCGATGCTGCCCGCCGGCGAGATGTGGTCGGTCGTCACGCTGTCGCCGACGAGCGCCAAGACGCGCGCGCCGGCAATCGGCTGCACCGGCGGCAGCTCCGGCCCGAAGTCGATGAAGAAAGGCGGCTCCTGGATGTACGTCGAGCTCTCGTCGAACTGGTACAGGTCGCCCGACACGCCGCTGATCGCTTGCCACTCCTTCGGGCCGTCGAACGCGTGCGCGTAGATTTTCTCGAACATCTCCGGCGTGATGCTCTTGCGAATGGTCTCCGCGACCTCCTCCTGCGTCGGCCAGAGATCCTTGAGGAACACGTCCTTGCCGTTCTGGTCCTGGCCGATGGGCTCGGTCGTCAGGTCCTTCTGCGCCGTGCCCGCGAGCGCGTACGCGACGACCAGCGGCGGGCTCGCGAGGTAGTTCGCTTTCACCTGCGCATGGATGCGGCCCTCGAAGTTGCGGTTGCCGGACAGCACCGCCGCCGCGACCAGCTTGCCGCGCTTGATGGCGTTCTCGACGGTCACCGGAAGCGGTCCCGAGTTACCGATGCAGGTCGTGCAGCCGTAGCCGACGAGGCCGAAGCCGAGCTTCTCCAGGTACGGCAGGAGGCCGGCCTCGCGCAGGTACTCGGTGACGACCTGGCTGCCCGGCGCGAGCGAGGTCTTCACCCACGACTTTCGCGTCAGGCCCTTCTCCACCGCCTTCTTCGCGACGAGGCCGGCCGCGACCAGCACGCTCGGGTTCGAGGTGTTGGTGCAGCTCGTGATCGCGGCGATGACCACCGCGCCGTGGCCGATGGTCGCGTCGGTGCCCTCGACCTTCGCGGTCGCCGAAAGGTCGCCGTCGGTCAGACCGAAGCCGCGGTCCTTCGGCGACGCCGCGAGCGCCTTCTTGAACGCGCTCTTCATGCCGCTGAGCGCGATGCGGTCCTGCGGGCGCTTGGGGCCGGCGAGGCTCGGCTCGACGGCGCCGAGGTCGAGCTCGACCGTCTTGGTGAAGACGGGCTCAGGAGAGCTGTCGGTCCGGAAGAGCCCTTGCGTCTTGGCGTAGCGCTCCACCAGGGCGACCTGCTTCGGGTCGCGGCCGGTGCGCCGCAGGTACTCGATGGTCTCCGCGTCGATGGGGAAGAAGCCCATCGTCGCGCCGTACTCGGGCGCCATGTTGCCGAGCGTCGCCCGGTCGGCGAGCGACATCGACGAGAGGCCCGGGCCGTAGAACTCGACGAACTTGTCCACCACCTTCGCGGCGCGCAGGATCTGCGTCACGGTCAGGACGAGGTCGGTCGCGGTCACGCCCTCCTTGAGCCGGCCGAAGAGCTTCATCCCCACGACCTGCGGCGTCAGCATGTACAGCGGCTGCCCGAGCATCGCCGCCTCCGCCTCGATGCCGCCGACGCCCCAGCCCAAGACGCCCAGGCCGTTGATCATCGTCGTGTGCGAGTCGGTGCCGACGAGCGTGTCCGGGTACGCGACCGGCCCCTGGGCATCGCTCCCGGTGAGCACGCCCTGCGCGAGGAACTCGAGGTTGACCTGATGAACGATGCCGGTCGCCGGCGGCACCACGCGGAAGCCGGGAATCGCGTTCTGGCCCCACTTCAGGAACTGGTAGCGCTCCAAGTTGCGGTGGAACTCGGTCTGCACGTTGAGCTGGAGCGCATCCGCCTTGGCGAAGTGGTCCACCTGGACGGAGTGGTCGACGACCAGGTCGACGGGCACCAGCGGGTTGATCTTCTTCGCGTCGCCGCCGAGCCGCGCCACCGCCGCGCGCATCGCCGCGATGTCCACCAGGGCCGGGACGCCGGTGAAGTCCTGCAGGATGACCCGCGCCGGCTTGAACGGCAGCTCCTCCTGCACCGGCGCCGGCGCATTCCACTTGCCCAGCCGCTCCACGTCAGCGGTGGTGACCGCCATCCCGTCGCAGTGGCGCAGCACCGCCTCGAGGAGGATTCGAATCGAGAACGGCAGCCGGTCGAGGTTCGGGACGAGCCCGCGCTTCGCCAGCGCGGTCAGCGAGTAGTAGCCGAGCGGCCCCGCATCGGTCTGGAGCGTCGCGCGGGTGCCGAAGGAATCGAAGGTCTGGCTCATGATGGTCTCCTATGTCGAGAAGAATCGCACCGCCGGGCACCGGCCCGGAAAAACCGCGCGCCTTCTACCACACGCCCGGGCGGATGGGCGCACGCTCGCGCGCGGGCCGCGAGGCGGTGTCCGTGCCGGGTGTTACACTCACCTCCCGAGGTGCGCGATGGCTCGCCGACCGCCGAACGGCCACGACCCAGTGCAGCAGCAGATGCTCGACGTGCTCATTCGGATGGATGGGCGGCTTGCGAGCATGGACGAACGGCTTGCGAGCATTGACGAGCGCCTCGGCCACGTCGAGCTGCGCCTCGAGCGCGTCGAGCTCCGGCTCGAGCGCCTCGAAATGCACGCGGTGGCGACCACGAAGGAGTTGGAGAACCTCGGAAAGCGGATCGACAACATTCTGACTGGCGAGTTGGGAAAGAGCGTGCGCGACCACGGCGATCGAATCCTGCGGCTGGAGGAGGACGTGGCGGCGCTGCGCGGCAAGCCGCACGTCCAGTAGCAGCGCCGCGCTCGCGCATTTCGGCGGCCGATCCGTGCCGCGACCGTGAGGGAGCGGCATCGCCGCGGTCCTTCGCGTTAGCATCCGCCCGTGGCCGCGGATGTCGTCCAGCTCGAAGCCTTGGTGCTCAAGACCGTGCCGTATGGCGAGAGTGATCTCGTCGTGCACCTGTTCACCCGCGGGCGCGGCAAGCTCGCGGCGTTCGCGCACGGGGCGCGCAAGTCGAGCAAGCGCTTCGGCGGGGGGCTGGAGCCCTTCGGCCTGTTGGAAGCGGAGCTGTCCTTCCGCCACGGGCGGTCGCTCGCCGACCTGAAGCGCGTGGCGCTGACCGAGAGCCATCCCGCCCTGCGCGAGGACCTCGGGCGGCTGGCGCACGCGGGGTACGCGACGGAGCTGGTGCGCGAGCTCGTGCGCGAGGGTGAGCCCCACGACGCGCTCTTCGAGCTGCTGGTCGAGATGTATCGGCTGCTCGCGTCGCGTTCGCCGACGGCGCTCCTCTTGCGTGCGTTCGAGTTGGAGGCCCTCCGAGAGGCGGGCTTCCAGCCGGTGCTCGACGCCTGCGCGCGGTGCGGACGGGAGGTCGAGGGCGCGGGCCTCTTCGATGCGGAGCACGGCGGGGTGGCGTGCCGGACCTGCGCGACCTCGGTGGCGCTGCCGCTCGAAGGGACCGCTCTGCGTCTCTTGCGCGCGCTCCAGGCGGGCGGCCTCCGGGCGGGGCTCGCGGACGAGACGCACCTGCCGGTGGAACCGGTCGGCCGGGCGCTGCGGGCGTTCATCGCGCGGCACGTGCGGCACGACCTGAAGTCGCTCGCGTTCATCCACGACGTCGGCGCGCCGGAGTGACAGCGGGCGTCTTGCGCTCGTCATCGGACCGATCGGACCGATCCGACCGATCCGACCGATCGGTCCGATCGACGGCTCGGTCCGATCGACGGCTCATCAGCCCACCGCCCGTTCGCGCACGCACTCGTCCGGCTTCTTGTCCCCGCGCAGCCCCTTGAACGCCGGCTGGCGCAGCTTGCCGTCGCGGGTCCATTCGCTGAACTCGACTTCGCCGACCAGCCGGGGCTCGGACCATCGGGCTTCGCGGTAGCGCGGGGGATCGACTACCGGCGGTGCGTCAACGTGTTCCTTGTCCAGCTCCCGTTGGAGCTGTCGTCTCAGGGCGTTGGTGAAACCCGTACCAATCTTTCCAGCGAACCGGTAGCGACCCTCGTCGTAGACCGCCGCGAGCAGCGCGCCGACGCCGGGCTCGCCGTTTTTCAGCGGCAGGTAGCCGACGATGGCCACCTCCTGCGACGCGTGCAGCTTGAGCTTGAGCCATTCGCGCCGGCGCCCGCCGCGGTACTTCGAGCCCGCGTCCTTGGCGATTGAACCTTCGAGCCCGCGCTTCTTCGCCGCCGCGAGCGCGCTCTTCACCTCGTCGCCCAGCCGCTCCGCCAGCTCGATGGGGCCTCCGACGTTCGCGAGGACGCTCGTCAACAGCTCGCGCCGTTCGCTGAGCGGCCGCTCGCGCAGGTCCTCGCCATCCAGCCAGAGCAGGTCGAAGACGCAATAGCGCTGGTCCGGCTGCGATGTTTGCAGCGCCTCGAAGCTCTGCCTCCCCCGGGCGTCGAAGGCGATGATCTCTCCGTCGAGCACCGCCTCGACCGCCTCGATCGAGGCGAGCGCCTTGGCGATCTTCGGGAACCGGCGTGAGAGGTCGAGCCCGGCGCGGCTCTGGAGCGTCACCCGACCGTTGGAAATTCCCGCCAGCGCCCGAAAGCCGTCGTACTTGACTTCGAAGACGTAAGGCTTCGCGCCCATCCCGTGCGGCGTCGAGAGCGTCGCCAGCATCGGCGGCCAGACGTTGATCAGAAGCTGGACCGGCTCGACGTGGGCCTCGCGCCGCTGGCTGACCCGGACCGGCCCGCGGATGGCGCGGCGCCCCGTCTTCACCGACTCCGGATGCTCCGCGACGATGTCGTGCTCCTTCGAAGCCGCGTCGTCCTCGCCCTTGAACAACAGCCAGCTCGTCTTGCCGCCGCGCGGGCGCGTGCGCACGAGGTGCCAGCGGCCGTTCAGCTTCTGGCCGTGCAACACGAAACTCAGATGCCCCTTCTCGCGCATCCGCGACGCCTGCCCGGGCGGATCGGTCTCGTACGTTCCGCGATCCCAGACCAGCGAGTCGCCGGCGCCATACTCCCCTTCGGGGATGCGCCCTTCGAAGTCCGCGTACTCGAGCGGATGGTCCTCCGTCTCCACCGCGAGCCGCCGATCGGCCGGGTTCAAGCTCGGTCCTTTGGGAACCGCCCAGCTCGCCAGCGCGCCATCCATCTCCAGACGCAGGTCGTAGTGGAGGCGCGTGGCATCGTGCTTGTGAACGACGAACCGGGGAAGGCCGGCCGTCCGCTGGCGCGACTTCTCGGCTTTGGGCTCCGGCGTCGCCGCGAACCGGCGCTTTCCGGCATAGGTTTCGAGTGACCGGGCCATCGCTTCGAAGCTTTGGGCGCCGTGACACGTGCGCAAGGTGGAATCGGTGCCCTACGCGGAGCCTCAACTGTTGCTGGGTATCCAGACATCTCAGGTTGTCGTTCCCGCTCGCCCTGAGGCGGCCGGGCCCACGGACCTCGCTCGTTGCCACCGCCCTCGTGCCCGGCCCTCGAAGGGCCGTGAGGGCTCGGCACAGCCTGTGCCACCCTCGCGCTCGCCCTTCGAGGCCCGCGCATGCTTGCCGTGCTCCATTCATGCTCCGTGGGCGCGGGCACCTCAGGGTGAGCGGATCGGGGACCAAGACACCTGAGGTGTCTGGATACCCAGTCAACTGTTTCGTCTCGTCGGAAGGTGCTGGGGCAGCACGGCGTACGCCTGGGCCCGCTGGAGCGCGCCCGCGCTGGTTCGAAGGAGGAGGTCGCCCTTGCCGAGGAGCCGCTCTGCACCGGCCTCGCCGAGGATGGTTGTCGAGTCGGCGGCCGTCGGAAGGCGAAACGCGACGCGCGTCGGGAGGTTGCCCTTGAGGTCTCCATCGATGATCTTGACGCTCGGCCGCTGCGTCGCGATCACCAGATGGATGCCGACGGCCCGCGACCGCGCGAGGAGCCGTTGCAGCGAGCTCAAGAAGTCGGCCTTCGTCGCACGATCGGTCAGGACCGCCAGGAGGTCAGCGAGCTCGTCGATGATCACGACGATGGCCGGAAGCACGACCTCCGGCGGAAGCTCGCTTCGGTTGCGAGCGCCAGCGCGGCCGAGAATCTCGGTCCGCCGCGGCATCTCCTCGTCCACCAGCCGGCGCAGGAGCGCGACCGCTTCGGCCGCGTCGGTCAGGACAGGCTCCGCCAGCGGCAAGGCATCGAACGAGACGAAGTCGACGGCCTTCGGATCGACGACGTACAAGAGCGGCACGTGTTGCTTGGCGGCCAGCGACAGGAGCATCGACTGCAGGAAATTCGTCTTGCCCGACCCCGTCGTGCCGGCGACCAGCAGGTGCGGCGCGTCGCCCAGATCCAAGGTCAGCGCCTCGCCGCTCAGACCGAGGCCGAGCGGTACCACCAGCTCCTGATCGGTCAGGAAATCCGCGCTGCCGAATTCGACCACCTCCCGCTTCCGGCGGGGAGCATCGATGGCGAGGAACTTGCCATCATTGGAGATCATCGGTTCGGCGCTCCATCCCATCTCGCGCTGGATGTCCCGGCCGGCCCGCTCGATCCTGCGCATGTCGGCCCCGTCTTTGAGCTCCAGACGCAAGCGCACGACGCTCGGCCCGGCACACGCATCCGACGCCTCGAAGCGCGCGAGCGGAATGCGCCGAGTCCGCAGGAGCGACGCGAGCCGCCGCACCTCGGCTCCGAAGTCGTCGTCCGCACCCGCGATGCCTTCGACGGGCTCTTCTTCTGCCGCGCCGGACAGCGTTCGTCCCCACCGCGACCAGCAGCGACTCTGCACGATGCACGCCTTGCAGGTGTCGACGGCGCTCGCGGCCGGCGGCACCGCGCCGTCCGTCAGCCAGCTTCGAATGGAGCGAAGACGCGCCTCGATGGACGCTTCCTGGTCTTCGTCCACCCCGAGCGGCGTCAGCCGAACCTCGCCGCGCTCGACCGTCGCCAGCACCGGGCGCGCCTGTTCCCCCTTGCGGCGCAGAGCCAGCGCGTACAGGCGGACCTGCTCGGCCGCCGCCTCGTCCGTCACCGCCGTCTTCAAATCCCAGACGTAGAGGCTCTTCGTCAGATGGTCGCGACAAAGCAGATCGAGCCGGCCACTGACCTCCACCGACTCGTCTGCGGACGAGAGCGTCACCGGGCGCTCGGTCTCGATCACGGTCTTTTGCACGGCCTCGAGTCCCCTCAATCCCGCCTGGTGCGCGCGCACGAGCAGCGTTGCCATCGCACGCGCCAGGCCGACCGTGGCCTTGCCGAGATCCACCAGCGCCTCGGACCGGACGTTGGGCGCGACGGCGGCGGCTTGATCGAAGAGCTCGGCGTGGAAGGCCCGTCCGACGGCGCTCGCCAGGCTCGCCTCGTTCAACGAGGGCTCCTCCAGCAGCGAAACCAAGCCCGCGGCGTCGCTCGTCGCTCGCCGGACGAACCCGTCGAGAATCGCGTGCGCCGCCTGACCGATGCCGGCGCCGTCTCCCGCCTGGACGCGCAGCCCTTCGCGGGCGAGAACGAGCTGCCGCGGGCATCGCGCGGCCAGCGCGACCTCGGTCGCCGAGACCGCGAGCGCGCTCATCGCGGCCTCCGCACCACGACCCGCGCGCCATCCCGGGTCTTGAGCACCGCCGCCCGGTTCTGCTCCTCCAATTCGCGCGCGGCCGCCGAGACAGCATCCGTCGGCGCGCCCAGGCGCTCTCCCAACGTGGTCTCGGTAGCGATGCCCGGCGGCTCGTCGAGCGCCTCGCCGATGCGCCTCGCCAGGTCTCCCTCGGCCGTTGGCGCATTCTCGGGCTCGAAGGCGGCCGCCATCGCCCGGGAGAGAGCCTTGAGCTGGGGCGCGATGGTCGCGAGCAACGCGTCGTTCACCTGTTCGCCGGTCAGCTCGACCTCCTTGGTCGCGACGGCGTCCAGGAGCTTCTCCGTAGCCGCGAGGGCCAGGGCTTCCGCCTCGGAGAGCTCGGCCAGACGGACCTTGCCTCGCGCGTCCTGCACGGTCGCCTTCGCAGCCTCGGGCAGCGCAAAGATCTTTTCTCGAAGCCAGATGGCCCGGTCGGCCGTCTTGAGAGCATCGGAAAGCCGCTTGGCCGTGGCCGCGGCCGACTGCCCGTTCAGCGAATTCGAGGCCTCCAGATAGACGCGGCGGCGGCGTCCGGCGCGCTCCAGATTCGCGATGAGCCCTTCCTTCACGCCCCTGCGGACCGCTCCCGGCCGGACGTCCGCCACCGAGGTGTCCCCGAGCTTCTTCCCTTCGGCCGCCTGCCAGAGATGGCGCAGCGCCGCCTGGGCGTTGTCCGCGCGCTGCTCGGGAGTCATCGTCCGGTCCTTCTCCAGCTTCGCGAGCGCCTGCCGCCAGGCGGCTTCGGCCACCGCGGGCGGCTCCGGCCGGAGGGTCGGCTCGGGCGCGCTCGTCAAGGGCGGCGGACGGCTGGTCAGTCCGATCAACGCGAAGTGGCGGAGCACCTCTCGGGGCGAGCTGATGTTCTCTTGCTCGATGTGCCGCCGCACGTAGCCTTCGGGGAAGGGGAAGGTCGGATGCGGCGCCTCGATGCCCAGACCTCGAAGGGGCCCCGCGAGCCGGCGCGCGACGAGCTGTTCGCCCAGCTCCGGCGCGATGCGTTTCAAGTTGAGCGGCTCCGGCTCCAGGCGATCGAGAAAATGCTTCTCCAGCCTCGACTGCAGTTGGATCCAGATCGCCTGGGTGCAGAAGAGGAGCACGGCGAACCGGCCGCCGCCGGTGTAGAGATGCGTCAGCGCGCCAAAGAGGCCGGTGACCGCCTCGTCGCCCAGCCGGTGGACGCCTTCGAGCTGGTCGAGTCCGAGAACCATCGGAACATCGGTGAAGTGGAAGAGCGTGGTCAAGACGCGATAGGCGTGCTCTTCGTCGTCGACCGGCTGGGATGCGCCCAGGATGAACAGCTCGTCTTCGCTGAGCTGCTCGGCGCCGAGCCATCGCAACACCAGGCGCGACAGGGATGGTTCCGGGAACCGAAGGAGGATGCGAAACGTCTCCTGGTCGATCCGCGTCGGGTCCAGGCGCCTCACCCGCGCCGCCGCCGATTCGATCGCCGGGCGCAGGCGCGGCCACGCTTCGGTCAGCGCCAGCGAGAAGCGGTGAGGGCCGGCTTGCACTTCGGGTGAGCGGACGCCTTCGAAATCCGCCGCGGTCGCCGCGCCGGCATCGAAGGGGACTTCGCGGACCAGTTGCGCGAACCCGCGCCAGAGCAGAAGCTCGAAGGCGGTGGCGGGGCCGCTGCCGTCTTGCGATACCCAGGGCAGCTCGCGCGACAGGCCGGCGGCGAGCCATCGCAACAGATGCTGGAACGGCGCGCGCTCGTCTCGCAGCGGATCGATCGGCACCAGGACGTGCTCGTGCCCGCGCTGCCGCCACGACCGCTCCGACTCGGCGCGCAAGGTCGCGAGCAGGTGGGTCTTCCCGTCGCCGGCTTCGCCAGTCACCACCTGAAGCCGCGGCCGTCCGTCCGCGCGCACCTCGTCGATGAGGCGGCGCAGCGCCCGCCGTTCGTCGCGATGGATGGCGTCGACGTCCTCCGGCGGCTCGTCGAAGCCGTTGCGCAAGACCCGGTCGGCGAACGGATTCGGCAAGTCGCGCAGCCACCGCTCGAGCTCTTCGGTCACCATCGGTCCTCCAACCGTGGATGGCTCAACGCACGCCTATCCGGTTGACACTTTTGCCCGGATCCCAGCGGTCGCTGGCCGCCGGCCGTCGATGGCGGGCCAGCGGTCCGCCACCACCGAAAAGAGGCTCCGCGCTGTTTCGAGTGGGAATCGGAGTTGGAGTCGGAGCCGGACACGTGAGTGTCCGGGTTCATGCTGGGCGTCCCCCCGCTTGCAGCGGCCTGGCGGTGGCTTTGCCAATGCATGTTCGCGGTGCCTGTACCCGGACACTGGCGTGTCCGGCTCCAATTCCGGCCGAGATGGAACATGATGATGAACGTCATCTTGTTCCGCACTGCCCATGCGAGACAGCGCAGAGCCCGAAAAGAGCGCAAGTGCGTCAACCAGATACGCATGGCTTCAACGAGCCACCACGAAATGAGCTTCGCCGCGACCGGGAACGCGAATGCTCGGGCCCACCGACGGGTCGTTGGACACCTTCAGGTCGAGCTCGAACGCGCGGTCCATCTCGACGAGCACGGCGTCGATCTGCGCCACGTCGGCCTGCGTCGACGCGGTCACCCGCCGGCGCAGCTCGCCCACCGGGATGATGCCTCGCAGGCGCTGGTCGGTCGCGAGCTGCCGGAGGTGGTCGCGAATCGCGCGCCGGATCTCCTCCGGCTCCACCTTGCGCGGCGCCTCCACCGGGGGCCCCGCCAGGACTCGATCGAGCTTCGGCTCGATCCGATCGACCTTCGCCTCGAGCCGCGAGAGCCGGTCGAGCACCTCCCGCAACATCGGCCCGAGCGCTGCCGTGGACGTCGACGCGCGCGCCCGAGTCGCCTTCACAGGCGAGGGAAGACCTGCCTTCGCTTCGGCCGTCGCCCGCCACAACCCGAAGTTCTCCTCGAAGGCCCAAGCCTTGGCCCGGAGCTCCACCAGCGCCTGCGCGACCTGCGCGTTCGGCAGCCCGGTCTTCTCGGCCAGCCTGGCGAGCAGGATCGGCCTGGCCAACGGTTTGCGGTCTTTCGTGAAGAGGGCTTGAAGAACCTGCGTCGAGCTGTCGAGTGCCATCGGCGACCTCCAGGGCGCGGGAGTATACCCGACCGGACGGACATGGGGTCCCCCAGCACCGGCCGGCCGCGCGAGACCTCCGAGGTCTCGCCGGGGGTGATCAACGGCCCCTGGCGAGAGGACAGGGGTCTCGCCGGGGGCGATCGATGATGGAAAGTTGACAATGGTTGGCTCGCCGGGGGCGATCGACGGCCCTCGGCGAGAGGTCCGAGGTCTGACCAGGGGTGATCGACGGCCCTCGGCGAGAGGTCCGAGGTCTGGCCGGGGGTGATCAACGGCCCTCGGCGAGAGGTCCGAGGTCTGGCCGGGGGTGATCAACGGCCCTCGGCG
>JAJYLH010000083.1 GCA_021787845.1 Myxococcales bacterium
GCCCGCGAACAGGCGCGCAACCACCTCTCCCGCTACGCCGACGGCAACCCACGCAACGTCATCCTACGCTCCGCCCCAGCCCACCAGAAGGCTCATCTCCATGTGGTTTCAGAATAGCCGCACCCATAGCAATCAGGTAATCCGCTTCTCTCCGACAACGTGTTCGCATAATTCACCGCGTCCCACCAGGAGACCATCTCCACCGGACAGTCGTCCTCGCGTCGCTCCACCACCCAGGATGGGTTGGCTCCCATCACGGCCTGCCACTCGCCCTGTGTCACGTCCGCCACTTCCATATAGAAGGCGTGGCTGATGGTCACTTGGTGCTGCGTCTCATCGCCGTATCGTCCGGGCTCATCAGGCGGTGAGCCCATTGTGAACGTATCCGGCGGGATGTACGCGAAGCCCGGGGGAGTACAATAACCAAGCGTGCAGGATCGCGTCTCTCCAGAACATACAGAACATCCTGCCGCGGAGGTGGCCGTTCCGCAGTGGTTCGGATCTGTCTGAGAGCAGGACTGGCAAGCACCGCCACTGCAGTACCGTCCCGGGCCGCAGTCCGCATCCGATGCGCAGAAGCACGTGCCGTCGGAGCAGGTCGGTGTCAAGCCCATGCAGACCATGCAGCCCGGTGGCGATGTGGTCGTTCCACAGTGATCGGCATCGGTCGAGGAGCAGGGATGGCAGGCGCCCTCGCTGCAATACTGGCCATCACCACAGCTCGCATCCGAGGTACAGACACAGCTCCCATTGGAGCACGTGGTGCCGTCAGAGCAGACCGCACATCCCGGGACGGAGCTCGGAGTCCCGCAGTGATTCGGGTCATCTTCCGAGCATGCTTGGCACGCGTCAGCCGCGCAGTACTGACCATCGCCGCAGTCCGCTGAGACGACGCACTGCACGCAGGTGAGCGTCTGGGAATCGCAGCGCGGCTCGGAGGGACTCTTGCAGTCGCCGTCGGCCTGGCAGCGGCCGGGGTCGAGATTGCACGTGCCACCGCCACAGGAGTAGATGGGCTCGCAGTCCTCAGAAGTCGCACACGGTTTCGTGCCACGGCAGAACATGTCGTGCCCACAGACCTCGCTCGCCGGGCACTGGCTGTCGGTCAGGCACTCCACGCACGTCTTCGATGCCGGATCACAAACCGGCGCAGCCAGCACGTCAGAGCAATCGGCAGGGACGCTGCAGCTCACACGCACGCCTCCGTCCGTCATCCCGGCGTCGGATCCGGCGTCGACGCGGCCAGCATCCCAGTCGCCAGCGTCAAAGACACCGGCGTCGTGGCCGTGTGGCGGAGACGCCGTCGAACAGGCCGCGGCGATCACACAGAGACAGACGGAGAGGGAGACGAACCTACCGGGCACTTGCGGTGGACGCCCTCGGGCGCTGAGCTCATCCGACATGAAGAAACTCCTCATGGGAAGGTCAAACGGGAGTGACAGCCACTATTCAAGCAGATCTGGCCGACAGGACACGGCGAGGCCGCTGTACGGTCTGGACCGCCCGGGAGCTCGCAAAATTGACCACAGTGCAGAGAATCGGTCTGAGGGATAAAACAATAACCATCGGGACTAGGCTCCCACGTCTGGCCCGTCCTGTCGCTCAGCGATTTGCACGAGTCTGCACAGTTGTCACAGGGGTCATCGTTTACGCACCCGTCAGGGACCTCGCAGTTGCCGGACATACACTGAGCGTCGCTTTCGATGGAGAGGCACTCTACCGGCGCCGGGCGGTGGCCACAAACCCTACCGCTCCTCGCTGAGCCCGCCGGTCACGTCGTAGCGGCGCAGCAGCTTCGCGAACAGGTCGCGCTCGAGACGCCCAGGTCGTCGAGGAACGGCGCGCGTCACCGCCTTGACCTCGTTGCCTGCCCGCTTTCATGCCGTCACATCTTGGTTTCAAGGAAGCGCGCAACGGATAGAGTTTGCTCAAACAGCTTGCGCGACAGCTCATCCTTCGTCCCGGATTCCCTGCGTTCATACACAAACCAGCCGTCGGCGTTCTTTTGGGAGGGGCCAAGCCCCGGCAGATCAATAGCAGGATGGAGGGCGAGATCGTCCCACCACCTTCGCAGGCCGCCGTCCTTCCTGCTGGCCAAGGCCAAGCGGAACTGCGTGCGGAGCGCCAAGGGAAGAGACTTGGCCGATGCGGCGAACGAGGGCTTGCCCTTCTCATCTGCTTCGAACACTGCGTCGGACCAGACCGTCACGCGTGTCTTATTAGTAAGGATCTCCTCGATGTCCTTCCCGCGCCAACGGGAGAACTTGATTCGAGGGAGGGCGTCCTGCAGGTTCTTCATTGCCTCGTCGACGAGCTGAACGATCTCTTCGCGCTCCTCGCGCGGGTACTTCGCTTCCGCAGCTGCCGCTATCGCGCCGTCAACTGCCAGGAAGCCACTCTTCATGAATGATCGCCACGGGTCTCCAAGCGGAGGATCGAAGTCGGTCAGATCGCACCAGGAGAGTTGGAAGGCTTCGTCTCCTTGGTTCGCCTTGAACCGATCAGACGACTTTAGATTCTCGATCTCGGATCTTCCGATGTCTCTTGGCGCGAGAAGAACGACGACCACGCGCTTTTCCGGTGCAACATCCTTGGCAGCTTTGTAGTACCTGAGGACCTGGTCCCGGGTGATGGAGCCCGCTCTGATCTTGTTCTCTATGAGGAAGAGCACAGCTTGCGAAGCGAGCGAGATGTCGACTCGCTTCTCCTCAACTCGGACTTCGAAACTCGCTTCGGCGAACTCAGCGGCACTCTGACTCCCGCGCCCCTTGAGCCTGTCGAAGAACATTCGGCGGAAATCCTTGTGACCGTGCAGCAACATCGCCAGGAAGGCCGAGGCCACCTGTTCTTTCTTAAGCGTTCCGTCGAAGAAGAACTTCAGGTCCAGAGGGTTCGCATCCATGGGGATAGCTCTCCTGCGCGATCGAGGTTGGGCGCACGCGAAAGACGCCCAAGCGGCCCCGGGTGTGAACGTGGGCTGCAGAGGCATCGTGGTCGAACTTGCTGGCGAGGGCGGTCAGCATCGTTCTGGGGCGAAGAGCGTAAGCCTCGCGCCTGAAAGCGTCAAGTGGAGCGCCTTTGGCTGGCGTCGAGATGAACCTCTCCCAGTGGGCGGCCTGAAAGCGCCCGCCGAAGAGCTGCCCACCTCGGGACCATCGCCCACACCCTCGGGATCATCGCCCACACCCTCGGGATCATCGCCCACACTCTCGGGATCATCGCCCACACCCTCGGGATCATCGCCCACACCCTCGGCACCATCGCCCACACCCTCGGGACCATCGCCCACACCCTCGGGATCATCGCCCACACCCTCGGGACCATCGCCCACACCCTCGGGACCATCGCCCACACCCTCGGGACCATCGCCCACACCCTCGGGACCATCGCCCACACCCTCGGGATCATCGCCCACACCCTCGGGATCTCGGATCGGACTCTCCGGATCTCGGATCCGACCCTCGGGACCATCGCCCGCAGGCATCGACGCCGATGTGTCCGGCTCAGACGGAGGGAACGAGTCTCAACGGAATGGCACGGGTCGAAGCCGACCGGCGCCGAGCGGCTGCCGTAACGCTACCGCTCCTCGCTGAGCTTGCTGGTCATGTCGTAGCGGCGCAGCAGCTTCGCGAACGGGTTCGGCTCGAGGCCGAGATGGGCGCGCACGTCTTCCGCGACCGCCCGGGGGCTGTCGCCCTGCGATTCCTTCTCTTCGAACAGCGCCTCGAGCTCCTGCCGGACCTCGCGGTCGATCACGCTCAGGACGCCCAGGTCGTCGAGGAACGGCGCGCGCGTCAGCACCTGGACCAGCCGCTCGGGCATCCGCCGGCGGCCCAGCTCGATGCGGGCGCGCTCGACCCGCGTGCGTTCGAGCTCCTGGGCGAGCCCGATCTCCTCCAGGTAGCTCGCGAGCTCCTCGGGCGACATCTGCAGGGCGTTGCAGAGCTTCCCGCGCGCGCCCTGGTGGAAGCCGATCAGGAACCGCACGTTCTGCACCTCGCGTCCGCGAAAGCTGTGCGCGAGGCCGTGGTGCTCGAGCAGCTCCCGCAGGTCCGATTCCGACAGCTCGCGGCCGGGACCCTGGTACTCCTCGGTGAGCTTGGCGACGAGTTGCCGCGGGTTCGCCTTCTCCTGCGCCATCAACCGCTCGAGCAGCGCGCGCCCCTGCGGCTCCATCAGCTCCGGAAAGGGCCGGCGCTCGGCCGGCGGCGGCTCGGGCTTGGTCGCGGGCAGGGCCGGCTTGGGCACGCGCGTCGGCTCGCGCACGTACTCGCGCCGGAGCTTCGGGACGCCGCTCGGCGCCTCGGCCTTGCCCTGCTCCCGCCGGTAGACCCGCGTGCCGAAGGCGTTGACCGGCTCGGTCCGGGCGGCCGGCTCCGCCATCGAGGGCGGCGTGGGCTCGGGTTCCGTCTCGGCCTGCGGCAGCGGTGTCGCAGGCTTCTCGGTCCGGCGGCGCACGACTGGTGTCGGCGGCGTGCTCGGGCGCGCCGGCCGCAGCCTCCCCGGAGAGAAGACGTCGATGTCGGTCGTCGTCTCCAACAGCCGCCGCAGCCGCCGCTTCAGGCCCAGCGCCTCGATCCGATCGTTGAGCTCGACGACGCTCAGGCTCAGCTCCTGCGCCACCCGCAAGGCGTCCCGGTGGTAGGCGAAGAGCGTCATCAGCGCCTCGGCCTCCTCCGGCGCCTCGGAAACCTGGCTCGTCGCACGGGCGCGCGGGCGCGCGGCAGTGGAAGCGGTCCCGGCTGGCTGAACCGCTCCCGCATCCGCCACCGAGCCGGGCGGAACCGTCGCCGCCTTCCCTTGACGCAGACCGGCAGCGACGCCGGAGGGCGGACGCTCGGCGGGTGGCCCAGGCGGGGGTCGGTCGGACGGCGCGCCTTCCTTCGCGCGCTCCTGCTCGGAGCGGTAGGCGGCGATGCGGGCGAGCGCGTCGCGTTCGGACTTGAGGGCGTAGTAGCCGCCGAGCTCGCGGGCGGCGGCGACCTCGGAGGGCGTGCCGCGAGAGATGTCGACGAGCGCCTCCGGGCCGAGCGGTCCCGTGGCCAGCCCGCCGCGGGCGAGCCGGCGCACGGCGTCGCGCTCGGCGGAGGACAGCGGTTCGAGCGCGCGCTCGACCTCCGCGCGCACCGTCGGTCGTCCAGTTTGTTCGCAGGCCGTCCGCACGTCGTCGACCACGTCGCGGCCGAGAATGTCGCTCGTCATGCAGCGACGGACGATTGCCCAAGGTCGCACGCCAAGTCAAGCCGTTGGTGTCGTTCGTTCGACCGACGCCCGCCGCGGGCACCGGATCGCGCTGTGTTCGGGCGCGCCGCCGTTCGCCGTCGCTCGATTCGCGCTCTGAGGCCGGTGCGCCCCTTGGCGACAGCCCGCGCGGCGCGGGCTGCTATCCTTCAAGCGATGCGCTGGGCCTTCGCGGAGGAGCGGTTCGAAGGGTGGCTGCTCGCCGAGGTCGGCCGCGCGCGCGAGCGGGTGCGCGAGCTCAAGAGCCGCTACCCGTCGGCGCCGACCCGGGAGATCGCGCAGCGGCTGATCGACGGCAAGAAGAGATGGGCGTCGACCGGCGGCGCGCTCAGCAGCCTGTTCGGGTTCGTCTCGCTCCCGGCCGACCTCGCGCTCGTGGCCTACCTCCAGATGTCGCTGATCGTCGACGTGGCGGTCCTCTGCGGGCGCAACGTGAAGAGCGCTCGCGCGCGCGGCGAGCTCCTCGATATCTTCCGGGAAGCGAGCACCGTCGCCCAGACGGCGCGGCGCGCGAGCCCGAAAGCGACGGCGCGGCTCGCCGAGCGGCTCTTCGCCGCGCGCGGCTTCGCGCTCGCCGGCCGGGTCCTGCCGGTGATCGCGACGCCCCTGACCGTGCTGCTCAACAACCGCGACATCCAGATCGCCGGCGACGAGGCGATGCGCTTCTACGAGGTCATTCCCCGCGCCGTCGGCGAGCTGCGCGCGCGCAACGAGTGATCCACGCCGATCCGGTCGACCCCACCACAGCTCGACTACGCGGTGGCGGCGAGCCGCTGGGCCGCGAAGCAAGGCGCCCACGACCCAAGCGATCGAGCTCAGACCGGTAGTGCCGGGCCAGAGGGCGGCCAGAGGGCCGGCACTACTTGTTGCGTGGCGTCGAGAATATGCGTTCGTGCCGACGAAACTTCGCTCAGTGCCGGCGGCGCCGTGACGGCGGCCGGGCGACCTCGATGGTGAGCGTCTTCTCGCGCAGCGTCTTCCCGTTCGCGGCGAGAAACAGCGGCAGCTCCTCCGGCCGGACCTCGATGTAGCTGTGGGTCGGGCGCTGCTCGACGAGCGAAATCGCCTCCGGGGACGCCTGGGCGAGCCCGCCCAGCGCCTGGCGCAGCCCCTGGTCGTCGAAGTCGGCCGAGCCGACCGACACGTAGAGCCGGTTCGGCTTCGGCTCCGGCTTCGGCTTCGGCTCCCTTCGGGGTGGACGCTCCGCGGGAGGGGTCCCGGTCGGCGCCGGCGTCTCCAGCTTAGGCTTCGACCGCGCCTGGCGCCGCTCCTTGAGCCTCCCCTTCACCTCGTCCTGCTTCTGAACCACCGCCCGCGCGTCCTCGGTCTGCCGCTGGGCCGCGAGCTTCTCCATCCGGTGGTGGGTGAAGAAGTACTTGAGCGCGAAGGCGATGAGGATTTCGCTCCCGTCCTTGGTCTTGAGCTCCTGCGCCATCGGGACGAAGGCGTCGAACACCGCCGACCCGAGCGCCTGCCTGAGCTCCGCCACGTGCGCGTCGACCCACAGCCGGTGCGCCTCCTCCGGCGTCGGCAGCTCCTTCGCCTCGAAGGTGATGCCGTACTTCTTCTCCAGGGTGGTCAGGGTGTGCAGCTCGGTCCCCCGCACCAGGCTGAGCGCGGTCCCGGTCTTCCCGATCCGCCCGGTGCGCCCGACGCGGTGGAGGTAGATGCTCGCGTCGTCCGGCAAGGAGTAGTTGATGACGTGGGTCAAATCGGAGATGTCGATGCCGCGGGCGGCGATGTCGGTCGCCACCATGAAGCGCACCTCGCCCCGCTTGATGCGCGCCATCACCCGCTCGCGCTCGGTCTGCGGCAGCTCGCCGGAGATCTTGTCGGCGTCGAAGCCGTTGCGGTCGAGCACCGTGCAAACCAGGTTCACGTCGTCGCGGGTGTTGCAGAAGATGATCGCCGACTCCGGGTCCTCGCGCTGCAGCATGTAGAGGAGGTTTCGCGGCTTCGGGTACTCGTCGCGGGCGAAGTAGCGGATGTGCCGGATGCCCGCCACGGTGAAGACGTCGCCGGAGAGCAGAATCGTTACCGGCTCCTTCGTGTGCGCGTGGATGAGCTTCTCCAGGTCGGGCGTCAGGGTCGCCGAGAAGAGCGCCGTCTGGTGACCGGCCGGGCACCTCGCGAGGATCGTCATCACGTCGTCGAAGAAGCCGACGCCGAGCATCTCGTCCGCCTCGTCGAGGATGGCGAGCCGGACGTGGTCGAGCTTGAGCATCCGCCGCTCGATGAGGTCGATGATCCGCCCGGGGGTGCCGACGACGACCTGCGCGCCGTCCTTCAGCGCCTGGAGCTGCTGGTCCATGGAAGCGCCGCCGTAGATCGCGACGACCTGGACGCCCCGGCCGGCCCCGAGCTCCGCCACCTCCGTCGCCACCTGCAGCGCGAGCTCGCGCGTGTTGCACAGCGCGATCGCCTGCACCACGGGAAGGGACACGTCCACCAGCTCCGCGACCGGGATGCCGAAGGCCGCCGTCTTTCCGGTGCCGGTCTTGGAGCGCACCAGCACGTCCTTGCCTTGGAGCAAGGGCGGGATGGCGGCGACCTGCACCGGCGTCGGCGTGGAGTAGCCCTTCTCCAAGACGGCAGCGCGGGTCTCGGCCGAGAGCTCGAGGTCGTCGAAGCTCGAGGGGGCCACGTAATCGCTCGGCGTCTCGGCCGGCGGGGTCGGGTTCGAATCGGAGGGATCCATCACGTTTTCGCGCTTCCTTCCGCGACGGTTTCGCCGCGAGGATCTCGGGCTCGCGCCTGTCTTCCCGGCGGCTCGTCGGCGCCTCTTTGAGCGACGAGCGTCCCGGCCGGAAGCGCGAGACTTGGGGGCCGCGCAGGGCTTCTTGCCTCCGGCCCGGCGCGAAAAGGCGAAGGTAGGTAACACGTTTTCGGAAACGCCGCTGTTGTCGGCGCGCCCCGACGCCGCCTTGCGCCCGCGCCGAACCCAAGGCTATACGCGGCCAACGCCGTTTTTTCGCGGCGGAACGGATTCGATGGCCGACTCGCCTCGCAAGCGCCGGATGCCCGGGATGAAGCGGTCGCGCCCGCGCCCGGGCGTGACGCGCGCGCCCGAGTCCAGCCGCGAGATCGAGCCGGCGACCGAGCCGCCGAACGATGCGGTCGAGCTGGACGACGAGGGAGCGCTTGCGCTTTCGGACAGCTCGGAGGTCTCGACCGCCATCGTTCCGGTTTCGCAGGGCGAGCTCGCGCCCCGGGAGCGGATCGATCTCCTCCAGCGTTACATGGCCGAGGTCTCGCGCTACCCCTTGTTGTCCCGGGAGAAGGAGCTGGAGCTGGCCCGCCGCTACCTGAAGACCGGCGACCCGCGCATCGCCTACCGCCTCGTCACCGCGAACCTCCGCCTGGTGGTGAAGATCGCCTGGGAGTACCGGCGGGCGGCGTTCGACCTGCTCGACCTGATCCAGGAGGGGAACGTCGGGCTGATGCAGGCGGTGAAGAAGTTCGACCCCGAGCGCAACGTCAAGCTCTCGAGCTACGCCGCCTGGTGGATTCGCGCGTACATCATCCGCTACGTGATGGACAACTGGCGGCTCGTCAAGCTCGGCACCACCCAGGCGCAGCGCAAGATGTTCTTCAACCTCCGCAAGGAGCAGGAGAAGCTCGCCGCGCAAGGGTACGAGCCCGTGCCCAAGCTCCTCGCGGCCCGGCTGAACGTCTCCGAGCAGGACGTGGTCGAGATGGACCAGCGCCTGCGTGGCGACGAGCTCTCCCTCGACGCCCCTTCGACCGAGGACCAGACCGCCACCTACGCGAGCCGCCTACCGGCAGCGGTGACGCCGGCCGACGAGGCGCTCGCCGAGCGGCAGGTGAGCGACGCGTTCCGACAGCAGCTCGCCCGGTTCGCGAAAGACCTGGAAGGCAAGGAGAAGTTCATCTTCGAGAAGCGTCTCGTCGCCGAGGAGCCGCTCAAGCTCCAAGAGGTCGGCGCCCATTTCGGCTTCAGCCGCGAGCGGGCCCGGCAAATCGAAGCCCGGCTGATTCAGAAGCTCAAGGACCACATGCGCGAGAACCTGCCCGGGTTCGAGGAGCTCTCGCTCACCCCGAGAGACGAATGAGCGCGCCCGCGAAGAAGCCCCCGGCGAACGCCGCCGAAGGAACGGAGGCGAAGCCGCGCCCGCCTGCCGAATCCGCTCCCGCCCCACAGGCGGAAGGGCTGCGGTTCGGCGAGAAGGCTCCCGGGGAGCGGCATCCCCTGCTCCGGCCCCGGGTGCTGGCGCCGATTCTGGTGGTGCTCTTCCTCCTGAACATCCCGTTCTACGCCTATTGGCTACGGGGGCCGGCACCGGTCTCGACTACCATCCCGTTCCAGGACGACTTCGCCCGCCCCGACGGCAGCCCCGGCCCGAACTATTTCTCGACCGGCGGCTTCTGGCGCATCATCGGCGGCGCGCTCTACTCGCCCGCGGTGAAGAACAACCCGCTGTGGCTCGAGGCGCGGCTGCCCCGCAACGTCCAGGTCGACTTCGACGTGCGCGCGGCGAGCCCCGAAGGCGACCTGAAGTGCGAAATCTTCGGCAACGGCCGCGACCACGAGAGCGGCTACATCCTCATCTTCGGCGGCTGGCACAACTCGATCTCGGTGCTCGCGCGGCTCGACGAGCACGGCCACGACCGCAAGGAACGGCGTGACACGCGGGTCGAGGAGGGCCGGACCTACCACTTCCGCATCACCCGCCAGGGAAAACTCTTGTCCTGGTACATCGACGGAAAGTTGTTCCTGTCGTGGAATGACCGGCATCCCCTCTACGGCGCGGGCCACGACCGGTTCGGCTTCGACACCTGGGATTCCGCCGCCTACTTCGACAACCTGGTGATCAAGCCGCTGTAGCCGCGGGGCACATCGCCCGGACGATGCGAGCCGGCCGATTCCCGCATGCCGGCCAGCGAGCGCGGCGGGCGGGCACGCTGGCGCCGGCCGTGGGCTAGGATGGGCGCGGGACGACCTCCACGTCTTTTCGGGCGTGGGAGGGCTTTTCGATGCGCTTGCTGGTGGTCGAGGACGATCGGGGGCTGCGCGAGTCGCTGACCGCGGCGCTCGAGGACGAAGGCTACGACATCGTCGCGGTCAGCCAGGGCGAGGAGGCGCTCGCCCAACTCGCCTCGGGCCTCGAGCCCGACGCCATCGTGATGGACCTCGTGATGCCGGTGATGAGCGGGCCGGAGCTGCTCGCCCGCCTGAAGCGCAATCCCGACTTCGCGGGCATTCCGGTGGTGGTGCTTTCCGGCGTCAGCGAGCCGACGCTCGCGCAGACGCAGGCGGACGCGGCCCTCCAAAAGCCGTTCGACCTTCGCGACCTCTCGCGGGCGCTCGCGCGCGTCCTGCACACTTGAGGCGGGCCGAGGGCCAACGCTCGAGAGCGTCCTTAGCTCTTCCAGCGGATGACGACGCCCGCGCGCCCTCCTGCAGCGCCGACGCAGAGCTGGGGCCAGACGCCCGCCCCCAACCCGCCGGCATCGATGCGCGTCGAGGGCGAGCTGCCGGCCATCGAACGCGGCGCGGTGCTCGTCTACCGCCTCTTCGACATCGCCGACGAAGTCGACTTGAAGCGCGCGCAGTCGCTCGTCACCGCGCAGCGGCTGCCGCTCGCCCGCCCCCGGGGGACCCCCATCGTCCTGCCGAACCCGCCCTTGGCGCTCTCGCTCGGCGTCCGGTCGCTCCACCTCGCCGGCCGCTCGTTCGACGCCGAAATCTCCGCCCGCGCCTTCGACTTCGGCGCCCTCTCCATTCGACTGCGGATTCCCCTCACGCCCGAGACGAGCTGGGCCGACGCCGCCGCCATCGTCCGCGAGGCGCAGGTCGAGGAGACCTTGACCGCCGTCGGCAGGGAGGAGCGCAGCCGCCTGGTGGATCGGCTCCGGCCCGCCCTCGCAGGCGCGCACGAGAGCGAGCTGTTCGAGGACTACGTGGTGCTCGCGCTCGAGCGCCTCGCCCCCGCGATGCAGGCGACGGCGCTCCCGCTGGGCGCGGTGGCGCGGCTGCTCCTGGGCGAGCCGTTGGAGGTGAAGCTCGCCGAGGCGGAGCTCGCCGAGGCGACCCGCCACCGTTCCAGCTACTACGGCGACGACCTGTGCGTCGCCGGCTGGTCGACCGCCCTGGTGGTGGAGCCCTCCGGGGACACCGATGCCCTGGAGGTCCTCGACTTCGCCAACGCCCAGCTCCTGGAGCTGCGCTACTACGACGAGCTGCTCGACGGCGCTCTCGACCGGCTCTACGCCGACGTCGCCGCCCGGCGCGGGCGCGGCGCCTCGTTCCTGCGCAACTACGCCCCGGTCCTCCACCGCGCGATGGCGCTGATGCTCGAAATCGCGGAGTTCGTCGAGCGCGTCGAGAACGCGATCAAGATCATCGGCGACACCTACCTCGCGCGCCTCTACGGCTCGGCGGTCGAGGTGCTGCGCATCCCCGCCTGGGAGCGCAGCGTCACCCGAAAACAGGCGCTCTTGCAGCAGGTGTACGACGTCTTGAAGAGCGAGGTCGACGCGAGCAGGACTTTCTGGCTCGAACTGTTGGTCGTCTTCCTGATCGTGGTCGAGCTGCTGGTCGCGCTGGGCGGCCACTAGCGCTTGCCAAGGCCGCGATCCCGTTCCAACCTCAAGCGGCGGGGCCCTCGCTCGAACTTGCGAGAACGAGCGGTCCCGGTGTATCCTCGACGGTCCATGCGGCGCCCGCCTGCCAGCCTGCTCTTCGTCCTCGCCGCTCTGACGCTGGTCGCCTGCGGCGGCCAGGACCTGTCGAGCGCCCTGCTCCAGAACGCGGCGCCCCACGCCCGGCTCTCGGCCCCCTTGTACGCTCCCGTGGGGCAGCCGGTCCTCCTCGACGCGAGCGACTCCTACGACCCCGACGGCGCGGTGGTCGAGTACACGTTCTCCTTCTCCGACGGCCAGCGCGAGGTGACCCAGCCGGGCGCCCAGGTCAAGCACGTCTTCCAAGAAGCCGGCGCCTTCGAGGTGGCGGTGGTGGTCCGCGACGACGGCGGCCTCTTGTCGCGCGCGACCCAGCTCGTCGTCGTCCGGCCGGACCCGCCCTCCTGCGAAACCTCCGCCGACTGCGCGCTCGGCGCGAACTGCCGCCTGGACATCCACCTGTGCTACCAGAGCGGCCCGGGGGTCGGCTCCGGCGAAGCCGAGTGCGCGACCGACTCCGACTGCGGCACCGGCCTCGTCTGTCGGGCCGGAATCTGCCTCAAGGGCCCCGCCGCGACCCCCGCGCCGTAGACCGATGGGTGCTCGTTCGTTGCCGCGCCTCTTCGCGGTCGCTGGCGCGCTGGGGGCGGCGGCGCTCGCGGTCTACTGCACCCCTCCTGCTTTCAATTCGTCGATTCAAACCCTCGGCCAGTTCAACCTCTGCCTGCGCCGGCTGACCGACACCTGCGCCGCCCAGGGGGCCGACGGCGGTTGCCAGACGCTCGCGACGAACGGCGGCCAGGTCAGCCTCGGCGTCGACTCGAAGACCGGCCGCTTCTACTGGTCGCGCGCCGGGCTGACGCCGATTTCCGGCACCCGGGTCGGCGACCGCTTTCAGGTCTCGACGACCGAGCCGGACATCGCGACGGTCTGCGGCTGCGCCGCGAACGTGACCGAGACCATCCTCGGCGAGCTCTCGGTCTCCCGGGTCAGCGGCGTCGGCTGCTCGCCGGCCATCGACGCGGGGTGCGGGGAGGTAGCAGCAGCGCCGGTGTTCTTCGACGGCGGTCTCCCCGGGCGCGACTGGCTCGAGGGTGCCGACCCGGACGCCGGAAGCGGCGTGACCTACGGCTCGTTCACCGCGACGGTCGAAGACCAGGTCTCGGCGAGCAAGGCCAGCGCGAAGTGCACCTGCTCGCTACCGTGCCAGGTGCAATACGAGGTGCTCGGAACGCAATGAGCCTCTTGTCGCAGCCCAGGAAAGCGGTCGTGCTCCTCTCCGGCGGCCTCGATTCGACGACGGTCCTCGCCATCGCGCGCGCCGAGGGGTACCTGCCGCACGCCCTCTCGTTTCGCTACGGCCAGCGCCACCAGGCCGAGCTGACGGCGGCGAGCCGGGTCGCGCGGGCGTTCGGGGTGCCCCATCGCATCCTCGCCATCGATCTGCGCGCCATCGGCGGCTCGGCGCTGACCGACGACATCGAGGTGCCGAAGGACCGCGACCGAGCCGCGATGGGCAAGGATGTGCCGGTGACCTACGTGCCCGCGCGCAACACGGTCTTTCTCGCCCTCGCGCTCGGGTACGCCGAGACGCTCGACGCGGGCGATCTCTTCCTCGGCGCCAACGCCGTCGACTACTCGGGCTACCCGGATTGCCGGCCGGCGTTCATCGAAGCGTTCGAGCGCCTGGCGCAGGTCGCCACCGCGCAGGGCGTGAGCGGTGCCGTCCAGTACCGCGTCCACGCGCCGCTGATGTCCCTGACCAAGGCCGACATCATCCGCCGCGGCGTCGAGCTGGGCGTCGACTACGCGCTGACGCACTCCTGCTACGACCCGGTGGGCGAGCTCGCCTGCGGCCGCTGCGACGCGTGCCAGCTCCGCCGGAAGGGCTTCACCGAAGCCGGAGTGCAGGACCCCACCCGCTATGCGGCCTGAGGCAGCTCTCGAGGCCCTCAAGTCGCCGCGCGGCGGATGCGCCCGTCGACCAGCTCGGCGTTCGCCAGCTTCGCGAAAAAGTACTTCCGGGGCCGGCGCGGCGGCCGGACCCGGCGCCCGAGATAGGCCCTGGCCCGACGCATCAAGCGCTTTCTGGCCTGGTGGATGGACTTGCGCATGTCCTCGGTCACCTCGGTGATCACGAGCGTCGGCCCGCTCGGCACGGTCAGGGTCGCCCGACATTCCTTGTCCAGACCGCCCTTGGGACCGCGCAGGTCGCGCAAGAAGATCTCGAGCGAGACCCCCTCCTTGCGCCACACCGCTTGGAGCGGGTCGCGTAGATTCTCCAGCGCGAAGTGCTTGATCGCCGGCGCCAGGTCGAAGTGTTGGGAATGGACGGTGACGTTCATCGCTTGGGTTGCCTCCGGCTCCTGACAACCTAGCGTTGCCAACGGCGTCACGGCAGCCCTCGACAAGGCGCGCGCCGGGAGGCTTTTCGTTAGAGTATCCGAGCTCGAGATGCCTGGCGCGATCCCCGCGAGCGCTTCTGCCCTCCCCGTCGAGCGCTTCCTCGACCGGCTGACGAGCGACCCCGAGACCGCCCTGCGAATCGCGAACGTCCACCTCGAGCCGGGTCGGGCCGCCGAGCTGTGCGAGTTGCCGCGCGACTTGCCCTTGCCGCTCGTTCACGCGCTCCTCTCGCTCGGACGCTCGCGCATCTGGCGCCACCAGCGCGAGGCGCTCGACCACCTCGCCGCCGGGCGCAACGTCTGCATCGCGACCGAAACCTCGAGCGGCAAGTCGCTCTGCTTCCAGGTGCCGGTCCTCGCGCGAGCGATGCGGGACCGCGAGGCGCGGGCGCTGTTCGTCTTCCCGACGAACCCGCTCGCGAACGATCAGGAGGCGTCGCTTGCGGCGCTGGTCGCGAAGCTGCCCGAAGAGGCGCGGCCGCGCGGCATCGTCAAGCTCCACGGCGGGCTCGGCGACCGGAAGAACGCGCTCGCCGCGAGCGACCCGCAAATCGTCCTCACGAACCCGGAGATGCTGCAGCTCCACCTCTTGCCGCAGCACCGCCGATGGGCGCGCTTCTTTGCCGGCCTCAAGTACCTGGTGGTCGATGAAATCCACCTCTACCGCGGCGCGTTCGGCGGACACCTGGCGAACCTCCTGCGCCGCGTGCGCCGATGCGCCTGGCGGTACGGCGCCAAGCCGCAGGTCGTCGCCGCGAGCGCCACCGTCGGAAACCCGGGGGCCCTCGCGCAGGAGCTCTGCGGCACCGGTTTCGAACTGGTCGACCGCTCCACATCTCCCCGGGGACCGCGCCGGACCGTGCTCTGGCGCCCGGCGGGAGCGGATTCGGGAAGGGGGAGCGCTTACCTCGACGAGGTGGTCGGCCTCTTTCACCGCGCGCTCCAAGCCGGCCTGCAGAGCATCGTCTTCGCCCGCTCGCGGCAGCTCGTGGAGACGATCGCGACCCGGCTCGAGGAACGCGCCGGCAAGAGCCGGGTGCGGCTGGGCGTGCGCGCCTATCGCGGCGGCTATGCCCGGGACGAGCGCGAGGTGATCGAGGCGGGCCTGCGGGCGGGCAGCATCCGCGGGGTCGTCACCACCAACGCGCTCGAGGTGGGCATCGACATCGGCTCGCTCGACGTGTGCATCATGGCGGGCTATCCCGGCAGCGTGATGGCGATGCGGCAACAGGCGGGCCGCGTCGGGCGGCGCGAGCGACCGAGCCTCATCTTTCTCGTCCAGAGCCAGAACCCGCTCGACGCCTACCTCGTCGGACACCCGGAGCTCGTCCAGAGCGCGCCGGTCGAGGACGCGGTCCTGGGCCGGACGAACGCGAGCATCCTTCGCACGCACCTCGCTTGCGCTGCCGCTGAGTTCCCTCTGTGGGAAGCGGAAATCGATCGCTTCGGCGACGAGGTCGCCCGGGCCGAGGTCGCCGATCTGGTCGCGAAAGGCGAGGCCCGATGGGTGCAGGAGGGCAGCCGCAGGGCGCTCGCGGCGGTCGGACGCCCGCATTACGCCGTGAGCTTGCGGTCCGCGTCGCAGGAGCGCGTCCAGCTCGTCGCGCCGGACGGCGACGCCATCGGCGAGATCGATCGGACGGCGGTCCCGCGGGAGGCGTTCGTCGGCGCCATCTACCTCCACCAGGGCCGTACCTTCCGGGTCGCCCGCCACGAGGGCCCGCGCGTTCTTCTCAAGCGAGCAATGCCGGGGTCGTCGACCAAGGTGCTCGGGGAGCGTCTGGTCGCGGTCGGCGAGGTGCTGAAGCGGCGGAGCCTCCCGGGAGCGCAAGCGCTTCTCGCGCGGGTGGAGGTGATCGACCGCTACGACCGCTACCTCGAGCTCGCCCCGATGCGCCGTCCCCGCCAGCGTGCGATCGAGCCGCCGATGGCCGCGGAGCTGAAGACCGAGGCCCTGGTGCTCCGGCCGAACGGCGCCCGAGAGGCGTTCGCGGCCCGGCGCGCGCTGTCGCTCGAGGCCGCGCTGCACGCGACCGAGCACCTCTTGACCGCGTTTGGCGCGAGCTTCGTCTTGTGCGACCGCGACGACCTCGAAGGCCATTCGGGCGCCGTCGATGGCGGGCCGGCGATCGTGCTGTTCGACAAGCACCCGGGCGGCATCGGCTTGTCGGCGTCGGCGTTCGACCACCTGGAGCCCATTCTCGAACGGGCAGCGGCAGCGGTGGAGGAGTGCACCTGCGACGACGGGTGCCCGGCGTGCGTTCATTCCGGCCGCTGTCTGCGCGGGAACGACGAGGTGAGCAAGGCCGGTGCCCGTCTGCTCCTCCGGCTCGTCCGGGGACTGCCCGTCGACCAGGCCCGACCGGCCCGGACGCAACCGCCCATCACCAGGCCGAAACCGAGGAGGCCGCGTCCCGAATCGTTCGAGCCGAAGAGCCGGGAGGAGAAGCTCGGCTCGGATGCTTCGTGGATGCCCACCTTCGCGCCGGGCGACGAGGTCGAACACTCGGTGTACGGCAGCGGTGTCGTCCTCGATGTCCACCCGAGCGGCCGGGTGGTGGTCGACTTCGGCGACGGCAGAAAGCGCCGGATCGCGCCTGGGTGGCTGCGCAAGACATGACCGACCACGGCGCGTCAGGCCGCTCGTTCGTGCGAAGCGGTGAGCGGCGTGGGGAACGAGGGCGTTGTTCGGCTCTTGATCGAAAGCAGGGAAAGCCGCGGAAGGGGGCCCGAGCGCGGAAGTGCCAGCAGTATGCTGCTGGAAACGGCTCCCCAACAGAATCTGTGCGTGGAAAGCACCTCTCGGGAAGCCGGAAACGTGAGTGTCCGGGTCCGGCAGTGCCGTTCGCCGCTCTCCGACTCCGACCGTCCTGTCGCCCGACGCGAAGATCGCGATCGACGAACGCGGTGCCTGCACCCGGACACTCATCTGTCCGGGTTCCTTGCGCCCGTGACACGCACAGATTCTGTCGGAGAGCCCTGGAAACAATTGACTTGAGCACGTTCGGGCGCTTTCTCGTTCCCGCCCATCCTTCGACTGCGCTCAGGGTGAGCGGTCCAGGACCCGATTTGTCGAGGCTATTCTCTTCCGGACGCTATCCGACACGGGGAGCGACAGGAGCCTGGAACGGGAGTGCCCGGATACGGCAGGCGCGAAAGTGTGCAGCGACCCCGCCCGGTGCGGCGCGAAGGCACCGCTCTTTCCGGGCACTCCCGCGCCCGGTTCCTGTCACTTCCCCGGATTCGACGAAGAACTGTTTCTACCAGACGCCGTCGTCCTTGCCGCTGGCAGCGTCCTCGACCGCCCGCGCGACCGCTCCTCCTTTGCCCTTGCCCTTCCGGATCTTTCCCGCCGCGAGGAGCACGGCCTTGATCACCTCGTATTCCGGCACCGAGACGTCTCGGTTGAGCGCTTGAATCAGCCGGGTGCGGTGAGAAGCGTTGCCGACCTGCGAGCCGTCGGCGGGAAGCAGCTCTACGAAAGCGGTCATGAGCTCCGGGTCCGCTTCCGTCGGGGCCAGCGCGCCGTCGTGCTCCTCGGACTCCTCGCGCTCGAGCCAGCCGGGGAGTCGCAGGGCCTCGGGCTCTTCGTAGCTCCCGCCGATGATCGCCCGGAACTCGCCGTTGACCGCGGTCAGGTTCTTGAGCGCCTGGTCGAGCATCTTCTCCCGCTTCTTCCAGATGCTGAAGAACGACCGCTTCTCCTGGTCCAGGTCCTGGCGCAGCTCGACGTAGGGCTGGACGATGCCCTCCAGCCGGTTACGGAATTCCTGGCCCGTGAAGTATTCATAGAGGCGGCTGCTCTTCTCTTCGGCGTTGGCGGACGCGAGCCGAGCCGAGGCCACGTCGGCGAGCCACGCGCGCAGCACCGTGGCCACCGGCACCGCGTAGGCCCAGGCGCAAATCCAGATGCCGTCAGCCTCTCCGAAACCGCTCACGCCCTTCGGGAGCGCTTGGGTGACCAGCACCGCCACTGAACCACCCGCCTCGCGCATGTCACCGCGCAGCTTCACGAGCCAGGCGTCGGACCAGCTCTGCGTCCGCTTGCTCTCCCAGACGATGGTCCCGCACTCGCGCCCGTGGGTGTCGCGCACGCGCTCGACGAGGTCGGCGCCGCTCACGCCCTTCGGCACGTCCGCGATCTCGTCGTCGCGAAACGCGTCGTGGAGCAGGTTCGCCAGCGCGACCTCCTGCGCCTCGCCTTGAACCTGCATCGAGCCCTGCTGCGCACGCTGCTGCGCCTCCTCGAGCTTCTTCACCAACTGGCGCATCTTCTCTTCGCGCTCTTGCTCGCGCATCTGCTGCTTCTGCAGCTCGAGGTCGATCCGTTGCGCCGCCTCCTTTTCCACCCGCTCCCGGATGCGCGCCGCCTCCTCCGTCAGCTTCTTCTCCAGCTCCAACGCCTGCGTGCTCGACTTCTCGCTCAGCTCCCGCTCGCGGCGCAGCAGCTGCGCCTCCTTCGCCGTCGCTTCCGCCGCCTTTTCTTGCGCGCGCTGAAG
>JAJYLH010000020.1 GCA_021787845.1 Myxococcales bacterium
GCTGTGCCGAGCCCTCACGGCCCTTCGAGGGCCGGGCACGAGGGCGGTGGCAACGAGCGAGGTCCGTGGGCCCGGCCGCCTCAGGGCGAGCGGGAACGACAACCTGAGATGTCTGGATACCCAGCTCTAGAAAATGGGCGGCGGCTTCTAGAAAATGGGCGGTGGCCGGTTGGGCGGCTGCCTGCCTGGAGCGCCCCGGGTGTCTCCGGCTGCGGGCGAACCTCCGCATCGACCAGGGGGCCGAGCGGCCCGAGGAGAGCGCCGGCCGGCTTCAGATTCCCCCGCCCTGTTCCCATTTTTGCTCGCGGGGCGAGGCCTGGGCGATGCGGCTACGCGGCAGGACGCTCTCGGTGAGCCAGACGTTGCCGCCGACCATCGAGCCCCGGCCGACCGTGATGCGCCCGAGAATCGTCGCGCCGGCGTAGATGACCACGTCGTCCTCGACGATCGGATGCCGGTCGATGCCTTTTATCGGATGCCCCTCGCCGTCGAGGGGGAAGCTCTTCGCGCCCAGCGTCACCCCCTGGTAGAGGCGCACGCCGTTGCCGATGATCGCCGTCTCGCCGATGACCACGCCGGTCCCGTGGTCGATGAAGAAGCGCTCGCCGATGCGCGCGCCCGGGTGGATGTCGATGCCGGTCGTCGAATGCGCGTGCTCGGTGATCATCCGCGGAATCAGCGGCACCCCGAGCACGTGCAGCTCGTGGGCGATGCGCTGGCCGCTGATGGCGTAGACGCCCGGGTAGCTGAAAATCGCCTCGTCCTTCAGGACCAGCGCCGGGTCGCCTTCGTACGCCGCCTCGACGTCGCTCGCCACGAGCCGCCGCACCTCGGGAAGCCGCGCGAGGAACTTGCGCGCCACCTCGGTCGCGCGCGCGCCGCAGTGCGGGCAGCTCTCGGCGGAATGCCGCTCGGCGAACGCGATGCCGCGCCGCACCTGCTCCTCGAGGTCGCGCAAGAGCCGGCCGAGCGTCGCCCCGACCGAGTAGTGCAGGCTCTCGCCGTGCAGATCGGGCGTGCCGAAATAGCCGGGAAAGAAGACCGCCCGCAGATCCTCCACCGCCGCCACCACCGCCGACTTGGACGGCAGCTCCACCCGCTCGGGGTGCGCCCGCGTCAGCTCCTCGGCCGCGGTGCAGAGGGATGCGACGACCGCTTCGAAGGACCCCGGCTCTCCGGCCGCCATCCTAGACCCCCGTCCGCGGCTCGTCGAAGAGCCAGGTGCTCAGATACCGCTCGCCGCTGTCGGGCAGCACCACCACGATGAGCTTGCCCGCGCTCTGCGGCCGGTGCGCGACCTCGAGCGCCGCCCAGAGCGCCGCGCCCGCGGAGATGCCGGCGAGGATGCCCTCCTCTTTCGCCAGCCGCCGCGCGAGCTCGCCCGCCTCTTCGTGCCCGACGCGAATCACCTCGTCGACCAGCTCCATCCGCAGGACCTTCGGGACGAACCCGGCGCCGATGCCTTGAATCTTGTGGGGGCCGGGCTTGCCGCCGGAGAGCACCGGCGAGTCGGTCGGCTCGACCGCGATGGCGCGAAGGCCGGGGCGGCGCTCCTTCAGGGCTTGCGCGCAGCCGGTGAGCGTGCCGCCGGTCCCGACCCCGGCGACGATGGCGTCCACCTGCCCGTCGGTGTCCGCCCAGATCTCTTCCGCGGTCGTGCGCCGGTGGATGTCGGGGTTCGCCGGGTTCTCGAACTGCTGGAGGATGAGGTAGCGCGGGTCGGAGTCGGCGAGCTCCTGCGCCCGGCGGATCGCGCCGGGGATGCCTTCGGCGCCGGGCGTCAGAATCAGCTTCGCCCCGAGCGCCGCGAGGAGCTTGCGCCGCTCCAGGCTCATCGTGTCGGGCATCGTCAGGACCAGCGGATAGCCGCGGGAGGCGGCGACGAACGCGAGGGCGATGCCGGTGTTGCCGCTGGTCGGCTCCACGAGCACCCGGCCGGCCGTGAGCAGGCCCGCCTCTTCCGCCGCCTCGATCATCGAGAGCCCGATGCGGTCCTTGACGCTCGAGAGCGGGTTGAACGACTCCAGCTTGGCGACGACCCGCGCCTTCGTCCCCGCGCCGACGCGCTTCAAGTCGACGAGCGGCGTGCGCCCGATGAGCTGCGTGATGTCCTTCGCGATTCGCAAGGGTGCCTCCGAAAAGCCGGCGGGAGCATAACGCCCCCGCTGGCGCCCGCCAACTCGTCGGATGGGTGCGGCGAAAGCGATCATCACCACGCTCGCCGATGGGCTCCGCTCCGCTCCACCCATCCTACGGTTTCGGTCGCTGGCGAGACCCATCATCGACGCGCTCAGACTCTCGACGCGATGCGGCGGGACTTCGTGGCATGGGCGTCCTCACCCATGAAAGCCCAGCCGCACCAACAGGCATTGCAGGTACCCGCGCATCCACGGGCGACGACGCCCGTGCCACGACCTCGACCATTGGCAGCCGAGGCTGGGTTGCGGGCGCCGGCCTGTGCATGTCACGTCCGGCTGATGCGGCATGGACGCGACCAGGCGCCGTGAGCACGGCGGCCCTCGCTGAGTGCGCGTTTGGTCCGCTGGGGGAGCAGCACCGCTGGGAGCGGATGCCTCGGCCGCGACGCAGGCGTTACCTCCGTCCGAGCCGGCAGCTGATAGGTTCCCTCGCTTGTGGTATGACCCTCTCGGGAGCCGTCCGATGTCGCCGCCATCAGGAAGCAGGAGCACACCCGAGAACAAGGCCCGCGAAAAGATCGACGCGCTCCTCGCGCAGTCGGGCTGGACGGTGCAGGACCGGGACGCGATGAACCTGACCGTTCCAGCGGTGGCGGTCCGGGAGTTCAAGCTCGAAAGGGGGCACGGGTTCGCGGACTACCTGCTCTTTCTCGACGGTCAGGCGGTGGGCGTCTGCGAGGCGAAGCCCGCGGGCGTGCCTGTCCGGAACGTCGAGGTGCAGGCGCTGAAGTACGTCGACGGCCTGCCCGCCACGCTCGATGCGCCGCACAAGCCGCTCCCCTTCGCCTACGTCTCGACCGGCGAGGAGACGGCGTTCATCAACCATCTCGATCCGCTGCCCCGCACGCGGGAGGTCTTCACCTTCCATCGGCCGGAGACCCTGCGCGAGTACTTCGACGCCCACCTGCTCGGGCTCAGGAGGCAGTGGTGATGACGATCACCTGCGACCGACGGGCGAGTCACCAACGACGACGGGCGCTCGACGACTACTTTACCGCCAACGTTCTAGCCGGTGGCTTTGTCTGTGCGCACAAGTCGGAGTGCAAGAGGTCGCACCCGGGAACCTTCCTCGAAGGCCAATTGCACCACGTTGGCCAGTTCTACGACCTTCTCCTGGACCGGTCGCCTCTTCGCGTCGTCATCGTCGGACAGGAGTATGGACACGGGCCGGCCCAGGTCGACTCGCATCATCGGCATGCAATGATCATGGATTCCGGCACTCAATGCCGGTTCGAGGCCGAACCCGGCCACAAAGGTCGGAACCCCCACATGCGCGGAACCACGAGCGCACTTCGCCTGCTCTTCGGGATTCCGCTGGGCTCAGACTACGAGTCGGAATCCGTGCCGATCGATGGAGAGCGGGTCCACCTTTTCGACGCGTTCGCTCTCGTCAACTACTTGCTGTGTTCCGCCGTCGCCGAGGACAGCAGGAGCCGCGGCTTGGCGACCCCGACGATGAAGAAGAGCTGCCGGCATCATTTTCGAGAGGCGCTTCGCATTCTCGAGCCGACGGTCGTCGTTGTGCAGGGCAAGAACTTTTGGCCGTGGGTCCAGGACGCTTTCGATTCCGTGAACCGCATCCACCGGTCGCATCCGGTGCACGCCGCCCGACTCGGGTCGATGCAGGCCCTCGTGGCCTCCTTCACGCATCCGAGCGCAAGGTATCCGTCCAACTGGGGCATGAACGATCGGACGCCGTATCTTCTCGAGGTGGTTGCACCGTCGCTCGCCTGGATTCGCAATCGTATCCTGAGGAGGCGATGAAGCATGGACTCTCCAGCATCGTGTCCGGACTGCTCTTCTGAAAATGGGCGTCCAAGTGCGCGAAGACCCCGCCCGCTTTTCATGCCTCGTGGCGGGCGAAGGGCCATGCGGTCTTGTCCGGATCGCGCAAACACGCCGCCTTCGAAGCGGCCGGCCGATGGCTGAATCGTGTGGGCGGAGGCAGCGCCTCGCGGCTGCCGGCCACGAGCCTGGCGGCCATCGGCTGCCGCTCCAGGTGTGGCTTCGCTTGCGTCAACCGGCTAAGCAACCGTGTCCGGTTTTCGAGTTGAACGGCGGGCTCGCCAAGGCGAACAAGGTGTTCGGGCAGGGGCTTCGCGAGATCGTCCGCGAGTTGAACGAGGCGCTGGCGGCATGAGGGCGGGTCGCCACTCTCCGTCTTTGCCGGCCGCCGCCACTTGTGCGACGTTGAGAGGCGGCTCGTCCACGAGCCGAGGTGGACCGTGACCCGAGACGAGATCGTCGCTGCGCTCCAGGAGCTCGACACGGAGCTATCGCGCACCGGCGAGCGGGCGACCGTTCTCGTCGCGGGGGGCGTTGTCCTGGCGCTCGGATTCCAGAGCCGCGAGTCCACTCGCGACATCGACGCGGTTGAGGTCACCTCTTCGGACGCGCGAAGATTCGAGGCCGACGTGCAAATCGTCGCCGCCCGCCGGGGCCTGCCCTCCGATTGGATCAACACCCGGGCCGCCGCCTTCGCCGTCGGTCGCTCCGAGGGCCAGCCGCTCTACTCCGGGGCGGCGCTCGAGCTGCGCTCGGTGTCGTCCGAGCAGCTTCTCGCCATGAAGCTCTCCGCCATGAGAGACGACGTCGACTGGGCGGACGCCGGCGTCGCCCTGAGGGCGCTCTCCGGCTCGCGCGAAGAGATCTGGGCGCGCGTCGAGCCCTATCTTCTCCCCGGGCAGGAGCGCTGGAGGCGGCAGCTCTTCGACGGGTTGTGGGAGGAGCTTGATGCAGATCGTTGACCTCGCCCGTGCGGTCCGCCGGCGCGACTTCCTCGCCGCCCGGGAATGGGTGAAGGAGGCTCGCCGGCAGCACGAGGACCCGGCGGCCTTCGCCCGTCCGGCGACCGCGGACCGGGAGGAGCTCGCGCTCGCCGCGGCTCTCGCCGAGCTCCTCGCCGAACGAGCCGGCCGCCCGCCACCCGCCTGGTCCGCGGAGGCGGGCCCGCTGGCCGAACCCGTCTGGCTCTCCGAGGCGGCGCGCCGCCATCCGACGCTCGCCGCGCACCTCCAGGAGGCCTCGCCGGAGCCCTTCCGCCGCCGCCGCATCTTCGCCTTCCCAGACTTCCTCCGAGTGGCGTGAGCCGCATGGCGCGGGTGGCGCGTGCCTCCAGACGCTCTGGCGTGACGACGGGACCTCGAGGGGCCTCGAGTCCGAGGGGCCTCGAACGGGAGGCTCTTCACCGAGGTCGTCAGCCCCGTGCGCTTCGCGCTCGAGATATCGTCCGCGAGCTGAACGAGGCGCTGGCGGCATGAGGCGATTCGGTCTACGCTTGCATGGCGCGAAGCACGGTGTCCGGGAGGACCCTCTTTCCCGTCGCCTGCTCTTCACCGTGTCTCGCGTGCGACGAGGAGGTCTGGATGCCCAAGCACCCCGTGATGCGGGTCGAGAACTTCGCTCAGATAGCCGACGCCAACATCGAGTTCGGTGACCTCACGATCCTCGTCGGGCCGCAGGCCTCCGGGAAGAGTCTGCTGCTCCAGCTCTGGAAGCTCGCCCTGGACCGGACCGAAATCGTGCCTGCCCTGCGTGAGGCCGGCGACGATGTCTCGACGCGCGACGCGCTGCTGGAGTCCGTCTTCGGCCAAGGCACCTCGTCCGCCTGGACCGATGCGACCTCGGTCGTGGCCAACGGCGAAGAGCTCGCTCCCGGTCGCCTCGGCAAGTGGATCCGCAAGGCGACCGAAGCGAAAGTCTTTTACATCCCCGCTCATCGCGGGCTCCTCCTCCTCGAAGGCTGGGCGCAGCCCTTCGGTCGGATGAGCGCGAACGTCCCCGTCGTCGCGCGCCTCTTCAGCCAAGCGCTCAACGAACGTTTCCAGAAGGTCGGGGCGGGCAAGCTGTCGCCGGGGGACCGCGACCTCAAGAAGGACTACCGGGAAGCCATCGATGCGGCGCTCTTCCATGGCGGCACCGTCGGGCTCGTCAAGCGCGAGGGGACGTCCAACTTCCGGCTGTCGCTCCAGTTCGGCAAGGCCGACCTTCCCTACATGGCCTGGACGGCCGGCCAGCGCGAGTTCACGCCGATGCTGTTCGCGCTGATGCGCCTCCTGCCTCCCCGCGCCGCGCGCAAGGTCGCGGGTGTCGACTGGATCGTCATCGAAGAGCCCGAGATGGGGCTTCACCCGCAGGCCATCAACGTCGTGCTGATGCTGGTGCTCGAAGCGCTCTCGCGTGGATATCGCGTCGTCCTTTCGACGCACTCCCCACTCGTCGCCGATTTCGCCTGGTCCCTGCGTCGCTTCCGGAAGCTGAAGGCCGACCCGAGGCTCCTCCTCGACGAGCTCGGCCTTCCACACAACGCGCAGACGCTGCCGGTCGCGCAGCACGCGCTGGAGAAAGAGGTGCGCGTCTTCGCCCTCAACGTGGACGAGCACGATTACCGCGTGCGCTCGCAGGACATCTCCGAGCTGGATCCCTCCTCCGAGGACGAGGTCGAGAGCGGCTGGGGCGGACTGACCTCCTTCAGCAACCGAATCGGCAACTCCGTCGCGCGGGCCGTCAACGAGGCGGGGGAGTGCCATGTCCGACCCGCGTGCTAGGGTGCGCTTGAGCTGTGGTCGCACGAGGCCCGGCGTCGGAGTGAAGGCATGGCGAGGTCAAGGGGCAGCGGGTCGCACGGGCGGGCGCACCGGTTCGGGGGCGACTGGACGACCGCGAAACTGGAAATCGTGGGCGACTACCTGCGCGCCTACACGAAGGCGCTCCAGCGCCAACCGTTTCGGACGGCTTACATCGACGCATTCGCGGGCACGGGCTATCGGACTCTTGCTGACGACGGGAGCACGACCGGCCTGCTGTTTCCCGACCTGAGTGCGGCAGGCCCGCAGGCCCTGCTCGACGGCTCCGCGAGCATCGCACTCAAGACCGAGCCGCGGTTCGACAAGTACATCTTCGTTGAACGTAGCGCGGAGCGGTGTCGGGAGCTGGAGCATCTGAAGCTCGAGTTCCCCGATCGAGCGGACGACATCAACATTCGCCCGGGCGATGCGAACGAGATTATCCGCTCGCTGTGCGAAAAGGACTGGTCCTCGCGTCGCGCCGTGCTGTTCCTCGACCCGTACGGCATGCAGGTCGAGTGGCAGACCGTCGAGGCCATCGCGAAGACCCAAGGCATCGACCTATGGATTCTCTTCCCGCTTGGAATCGGCGTGAACCGGCTCCTAACGAGGTCGGGCGAGATTCCCGATCCATGGCGCAAGCGGTTGGATCTATTCCTCGGGACCGGCGATTGGTTTGACGCCTTCTACCGGGTCGAACACGTCGACACGCTCTTCGGTCAGCAGGAGCTGCGCGTGGTGAAGGCGAGCACGGCGACCATCGGGCGGTACTTCAACGAGCGCCTCGCCAGCATCTTCGCTGGGGTCGCGCCCGAGCCGAAGGTCCTCGTGAACTCAACGGGCTGTCCCTTGTACCTTCTCTGCTTCGCGGTCGGAAACGAGAAGGGCGCGCCGATTGCCCTTCGCATCGCCAACCACCTTCTCAAGGTAGTGGACTGATGGCTCAGGGCTCTGCCATCGAGTGGACGCAGTCGACGTGGAACCCGGTGACGGGCTGCACGAAGCTCAGTCCCGGATGCAAGCACTGCTACGCGGAGCGGATGGCCGAGCGGCTTCGAGCGATGGGCCAGCCGAACTACCGCAATGGGTTCGAGCTGACGTTGCAGCCGCAGATGCTGGAGCTTCCGCTGTCGTGGAAGAAGCCGCAGACGATCTTCGTCAACTCGATGAGTGATCTGTTTCACGAGGAGGTTCCGGCCGACTACATCCGGGACGTGTTCGACGTGATGCGGCGGGCGCACTGGCATCGGTTCCAGGTACTGACGAAGCGGTCGGAACGGCTGGCCGAGCTCGGCTCGACCCTCGACTGGCCGGAGAACGTCTGGATGGGGGTCAGCGCGGAGAGCGGCCGGTACGTCCATCGCATCGAGCACCTGCGCGATACGCCCGCCCGCGTCCGGTTCCTCTCGCTCGAACCTCTGCTCGGACCGCTGCCGAACCTCGACCTGCGGGGCATCCATTGGGTCATCGTCGGCGGCGAGTCGGGGCCGCGCGCCCGGCCGATGCGCCCAGAGTGGGTGGTCGACATCCGGGACCAGTGCCGGTCGGCCGGCGTGTCGTTCTTCTTCAAGCAGTGGGGAGGGCTCAACAAGAAGCGCGCCGGGCGGCTCCTCGATGGCCGCACCTGGGACGAGCTACCGGTGGCGAAGGTGGCCGCTCACAGCGGCGGCGATCGGAAGGGGACGTTGGCGACATGAGCAATCGGCCCAAGAGCTGGATAGGTACATCACTTGCTGCGGTGGCGGAGGTGCGTCAAGGGCAGTCGCCACCTGGCTCAACCTACAACGAGTCGGGCGATGGCCTCCCATTCCTGCAGGGGAAAGCCGAATTTGGGGAACGCCACCCAACGCCGGTGAAGTGGTGCTCGTCACCATCGAAGATCGCAGAAGCAGGCGATATCCTGGTGTCTATCCGAGCCCCAGTGGGTCCAACAAACATCGCCGACCAACGCTACTGCATCGGCCGAGGCCTGGCTGCAATTCGCGTAGACCCACTGCTCTCGATGCGTTTTATCCTCCACTATCTTCGCTACTCGGCCAGCCGCCTGGTGGACCAAGCCACCGGGACAACGTTCGATGCGATCGGCGGCGAGACACTTCGCTCTCACGGAGTCGAGGTTCCGCCGCGTGCTGAACAGGACCGCATCGTCGATGCCCTGGAGAGCTACCTCTCTCGCCTCGACGCCGCCGTCGCCAACCTCGAACGCGTCCAAGCCAAGCTGAAGGCCTACCGCGCGTCGGTCCTCAAAGCCGCGGTCGATGGCCGTCTCGTCCCGACCGAGGCCGAGCTCGCCCGGAAGGAGAAGCGCGACTACGAGCCCGCGCAGGTGTTGCTGGACCGCATCCTCAAGGAGCGCCGCCGTCGGTGGGAGGAGGCGGAGCTGGCTCGGATGAAGAAGGCCGGGAAGGCGCCGAAGGACGACAGGTGGAAGGCGAAGTACGTCGAGCCAGAGCCGCCCGACAGGAGCAGACTGCCGGAGCTGCCGGAGGGATGGTGCTGGGCAAGCGTAGCCCAAGTCGGTGAGACGATCACAGGAACGACGCCCAGCTCCAAGACGGCTGAGTTCTACGGAGGGACAATTCCGTTCTTCAAGCCAACGGATCTGAACGCCGGCGAGCACGTCATCGCGGCGCGCCAGTACCTCACGGCGGCTGGGGCGAACGAGGGCCGGGTGCTGCCGGCCGGAAGCGTCCTCGTCACGTGCATCGGCGCGACAATCGGAAAAGTTGGCTTGGCCAGAGTGGCCTGTACGACCAACCAACAGATCAACGCACTGATCGCGGATGAGCCGCTCATGCGCACTCGATGGGCCTTTTGGTTCTTCATGTGCCCCCTCGGCCGAGGCCAGGTTATTGGCAATGCGTCATCGACCACGCTCCCGATCTTGAACAAGACCCGTTTTGAGAGGATCGCGATCCCGGTTCCCCCCGTCTACGAGCAGGAACGCATCGTCGCGGAGATAGAGCGGCTAGTCTCCATCGAAGAGCAGGTGCTCAGTTCGGTAACGAGTGAAAGGTCTCGCGTCCAGCGTCTCCGCCAGTCCATCCTCAAGTGGGCCTTCGAGGGCAAGCTGGTCGATCAAGATCCTGCCGACGAACCTGCGGAGAAGCTCGTCGCGCGCATCCGAGCGGAGCGGGAGGACGATGCGATGGACGGGACTCGTCGGCGCCGAAACGGGAAGGCGAAGCGTGCGCAGGTCGGTTGATCAGGTAACGACCGCTTTTGAGGCCGGACGGCGACGGTCGGGCGTGATAGAGTCCTCTGTGGAGGTAGGCGGAATGGACTGGCGCGACCAGATCGTCACGGACCCTGCCGTCTGCGGGGGGCAACCGACGCTGCGCGGCACACGGGTGCTCCTGCGGACGGTGCTGGGCTACCTGGCGCACGGGGAGCCGGTCGAGCGCCTCTTGGCCGACTTCCCGACGCTGACAGCCGAGCACGTCCGAGCGGCGATTGCCTTGGCGTCGAGCGCGGCGAGCGAAGACCTTCCTCCGCCGAATCCGGTACCGGGCGCGGGTTTCCCCTGATGCGCCTGGTGTTATCGGATCACGCCCGATTCGAGGCCGCGCGGCGCGGCATCGAGGAGGCGACCGTGCGATCGGTGGCCCAGGCGCCGGAGCAGGTCTTGCCGCTGCGGCCCGGGCGAGAGGTGCGCCAGTCGCGCATGACCCTGCCCCCAGCGGGAAAGCTATACTTGGTGCGGGTCGTCGTGGACACCGGACCGGATGCCGAGGTGATCGTGACCGTCTACCGCACGAGCAAGATAGACAAGTATTGGAGCACATCGTGAAGGTAAACTACGATGCCGCGACCGACACCCTGACGGTCATCCTTCGCGACGCCCCCGTGGCGGAGAGCGACGAGGACAAGCGCGGCGTGATCCTCGATTACGACGACCAGGGCAACCTCGTGTCGATCGAAGTTCTCGATGCCTCGGTCCGCGTGGAGGAGCCGCGTTCGGTGACGCTGACGGCCGGTACATGAGCGAGCAGAGTGATCGTATCGTCAAGAAGCTGTGGAGCTACTGCCAGGTCCTGCGGGACGATGGGCTGAGCTATCAGGACTACCTGGAGCAGCTCACGTTCCTGCTCTTCCTGAAGATGTCCGACGAGCGCTCGAAGCTCACCGGCGAGCGGCAGCCGATTCCGAAGGGCTATCGCTGGGAGGACCTCGCGAACCCGAAGATGGAGGGCGTGCAGCTCGAGGCGCACTACCTCGACACACTCAAGACGCTCGGCGAGCAGGGCGGGATGCTGGGCCTCATCTTCCGCAAGTCGCAGAACAAGATTCAGGACCCGGCCAAGCTCAGGAAGCTGGTCGTCGACCTCATCGGCAACGAGTCGTGGCTGGAGATGTCGTCCGACGTGAAGGGCGACGCCTACGAGGGACTGCTCGAACGCAACGCCCAGGACGTCAAGGGCGGCGCGGGCCAGTACTTCACGCCGCGCCCGCTGATCGACGCCATCGTCGACTGCGTGCAGCCGCGGCCGGGCGAGGTCGTCGCCGACCCGGCCTGCGGGACTGGTGGCTTCCTGCTCTCCGCCCACCACTATCTCGGGACCCACTACCGGCTCGACAAGGAACAGAAGAAGCACCTGCGCTACGAGGCCCTGCGCGGGGTGGAGCTGGTCGACGGCGTCGCGCGCCTGTGCGCGATGAACCTCTTCCTCCACGGCGTCGGCCCCGACGACGACAACCGCAAGCCGCCGATCCAGGGCGGCGAGGACTCGCTGCGCAACGAGCCCTCGACGACGGTGGAGGTGGTCCTCACGAACCCGCCCTTCGGCAAGAAGTCGAGCATCACCGTCGTCAACGACGCGGGCGAGACCGACAAGGAGAGCATCACCTACAACCGGCCCGACTTCTGGACGACCACGAGCAACAAGCAGCTCAACTTCGTCCAGCACGTCAAGTCGATGCTCAAGATTCACGGCCGCGCCGCGGTGGTGGTGCCGGACAACGTGCTCTTCGAAGGCGGCGCCGGCGAGAAGGTCCGGCGAAAGCTGCTCCAGGAGTGCGACGTCCACACCATCCTGCGCCTGCCGACCGGCATCTTCTACGCCCAAGGCGTGAAGGCGAACGTCCTCTTCTTCGACCGCAAGCCCGGCGCGAGCAAGCCCTGGACGAGGCAGGTCTGGTTCTACGACCTGCGGACGAACAAGGAGTTCACGCTCAAGCAGCGGCGGATGACCCGCGCCGACCTCGACGAGTTCGTCGCCTGCTTTCGCCCGGAGAACCGGAACTTCCGGAAGCCGCTGTGGGACGAGAAGACGAACCCCGACGGCCGCTGGCGGGTCTTCACCTACGAGGAGCTCGTCGCCCGGGAAAAGTGCAGCCTCGACATCTTCTGGCTGAAGGACGAGAGCCTCGAGGACTCGGCCCGGCTTCCCGACCCGCACGTGCTGGCTGAGGAGATCGCCGACGACCTGCGCGCCGCCCTGGAGCAGGTGGAGAGCGTTCTCGCGGACCTGCAGCAGCGGGCCATGGTCATCGCCGGCCGGGACGCGGAGTAGGTCAAGGTAGTCCGAAACACTGAGCGGAGCTTCGCGTGATGGCGCTTGCTTACCGGGCCCGACGCGTCGCAATTCTGGCGAGCACGAAGCGCTCCGTCCGCGGATCACGTGATGCTCGAGGATTGGAGCGCGGCTACCCGCGTATCCACGGGCGACGACGCTCGGGCCACGACCTCGACCATCGGCAGCCGAGGCTGGGTTGCGGGCGCCGGCCTGTGCTATGTCACGTCCGGCTGCCCGCGAGACGGTTCTCGCGCTGCCTCGAAACGCGATGCCCGAATCCGCGGCCGCCCAGGCCCAGGCCCCGACGAACAAGCCGAAAGCGATGGCGCTGCTCGCGTCGTTCGCCGCGACGAGCGTGGCCGGGCTGGCGGCGACGCTTGCGCTCGGCAGCGCGCGCGCGGGCCTCGTCGCGGCGTCGGCGTTCGCGGCGACCATCAGCGCGGCGATGCTGATTTCGTGGGGGGCGGAGGCGGCGCAGTTCTTCATCGCGCAAGGGTTCGCGGTGGCGCTGATCGCGCTGTTGCAGGTGATGCCCGAGTTCATGGTCGAGGCGGTGATCGCCTGGCGGCGGGACATCCCGAACATGTTCGCCAACGCCACCGGCTCGAACCGGCTCCTCATCGGCCTCGGGTGGCCACTCGTCTACTTCACGACCGACTTGACGAATCGCTTCCGCCACGGCCGCGGCGCGGGCGAAATCCGCTTGCGGCGCGAGAACGTCATCGAGCTCTCGAGCCTGCTCGTCGCGAGCTCCTACTACCTGAAATTCCTGGTCATCGGGAGCCTGACGGTCTTCGACGGCGTCCTGCTCATCGCGATGTACGGCGCGTACATGCTGGTCCTCTCGCGGCTGCCGGAAGAAGAGGGGGAGTCCAAAGGGGACCTGCTCGCGCCCAGCCGCTTTCTCGCCGAGCTGAAGCCGCGGGCGGCGCTGCCGTCGCTCGCCGCCGTCTTCCTCGTCGGCGGCGCGGTGATGGTGCTCGTCGCCAACCCCTTCGTCACCTCGCTCGAGCGCGTCGCGGTCGCCTGGGGCATCTCGACGTTCCTCTTCATCCAGTGGGTGGCGCCGTTCCTCTCGGAGTTCCCGGAGAAGGTGACGGCGTTCTACTGGTCGCGGACCATCCGCCTGGCGCCGATGGCGCTGTTGAATCTGATCAGCTCGGTCGTCAGCCAGTACCTCTTGCTCGTCGGGATGATTCCGCTGGTCTACGGACTTTCGGTCTTCCTCGGCCACGTCCACGGCGGGCCGCACGGCCTCTTCGGCCTGCCGATTGTCCCGATGTCGCACGAGCTCGCGGGCGAGGTGTTCCTTTCCTGGGCGATGACGCTCTACGGCTGCGCGCTAATCGCCCGGCTGCGCCTCGGGATGGCGGGAGCGCTGAGCCTCTTCGTCTTGTGGATTGTCCAGTTCCTCCCGGACCCGATTCACCGCTGGACCGGCCTCGACCAGCCGACCCAGCGCTACCTCCTCGGCGGAGTCTGCGTCGCGCTGGCGATAGCGCACCTCGCGCGACACTGGAAGGAGATCGACTTGCGTGCGGCGCTCAAAGAAACCGTGCGGCTGATGCGGCACCGACGCGATCAGGCACCCTGAGGGCGACGGCTCTCGCCGCGAGGGCGTGGCCCGACGCTATTAATCGTTGCGAAAGTATCTGCACCTCGCATCATCAGTCGTGGCACAGGCGTCCCCGCCCGTGTAGCCTTCGTTGTGGCTTTCACAGGCGAGGACGCCTGTGCCACGAGACTCCGACTGCGACTACTTTGGCAACGATTAATACCTCTGCTTCCGCGGGACCGTTCCCACGCCCAGGGGCGGCAAGAGGAAGTCGGCGACGCGCTGCCAGAGGCGGGCCCGGGTCTCGGGGTCGGCGACCATGTGGGTTCCGGAGAGCGGGAGGAAGTCGAAGGGGCGGCCGGCGGCGAAGAGCGCGTGGGCGAGCTTGAGCGAATGGAGGAAGTAGACGTTGTCGTCGGCGGTGCCGTGGATGATGAGGAGCGGCCGCGAGAGCTTTGCGGCGTAAGTCAGGAGGCTCGACTGGTCGTAACCCTTTTCGTTGGTGCTCGGGAGGCCGAGGTAGCGTTCGGTGTAGTGGGTGTCGTAGTCGTGCCAGTCGACCACCGGCGCGCCGGCGACCGCGACCTGGAACACGTCCGGCCGGCGCATCACCGCGAGCGCCGCGAGGTAGCCGCCGAACGACCATCCATAGATGCCGGCCCGGCTCAGATCCAGCTCATGGTAGGCGGCGCCGAGCGCGTGCAGCGCGTCGACCTGATCGTGCAACGGTATCTCCCCGAAGCTCCCGGCGATGGCCCGTTCCCAGAGGCGCCCGCGTCGCGGCGTGCCGCGGCCATCGATGCACACCACGATGACCCCGTGATCGGCGATCCACTGGTCGAGCAGGTAGTCGGCCTCGCTCGCGTGGACCTGCGTGTAGCCGGGACCGCCGTAGACGTCGTCGATGACCGGGTACTTCTTCTTGGGGTCGAACGACCGCGGACGGATGATGGCGACCTCGTAATCGCGCTCGCCGCGCACGGTGGTCAGCTCGACGTTCGGCCGGAAGGGCGGCGCCTCGGCGACCGACGGCAGGATGCCGACGACGCTCGTCCCTCGACTGCGCTCGGGATGAGCGGGTGTGGCCTGCTCGGGATGAGCGGGTGTGGCCTGCTCGGGATGAGCGGGTGTGGCCTGCTCGGGATGAGTGGGTGTGGCCTGCTCGGGATGAGCGGAATCGGTTCCGGTACCGTCGATGCGGTACACGGTCGACTGTGCCATCGCACCGGCGGTTACCCGGGTGTCGACGTAGACGCTGCCATCGCGCGAGAAGACCACCTGGTGCTCGCTCGATGCACCCTCGCGATAGAGCGTCTGCGGCTCGCCGCCGTCGAGCGACGCCCGGGCGAGCTGCACGTTGGTCGGCGTCTCGGCGACGAGGACGTAAACGTCGTTGCCAGTTCGAGGCAGGTGGACGAGTCGCTGGAAGCCCACCGAGGGCGGCACGATGACCCGCGGATCCTTGCCCGACTTGGGCATCAGCATCAGCTCGCGCCCGTAGTCGTCATCGACGTCGTAGACGAACCCCGACCCGTCCGGCAGCCACGCCGGCACGTCGGGATAGAGGTTCAGCCAGGCATCGTCGGTCTGCTGGAGGAGTAGCCGCGTCCGCCCGGTGCGCGCGTCGACCGCGAGCAGCCGCTGGGTCTTCTGATCTCGCGCCTGCACCAGGATCGTCAGCGGCGCCGCTTTGACCTTCCACATCACCCGCGCGAGATAGGGATAACGCTTGCGGTCCCAGCGCACCCAGGTGACATGCCCGCCGCGAAGGCCGGTGATGCCGAGCCGCACCTGCACGTTCGCCTTGCCCGGACGCGGATAGGGGAAGACGTTCGCGGGGCGCTCGGGATGCGCGGGATCGGCGATGGTGAACCGCTCGACCCCGCGCGAGTCCGCTTCCTCGAAGGCGATGGACCGGGAATCCGGCGACCACCAGAAGCCGCTGAAGCGTTGCATCTCCTCTTCGGCGACGAACTCGGCGAGCCCGTGGGTGATCGTTGCCGTGCCGCCGCGGGTCGTCTGCCAGGTGCGACCGCTCACGAGGCTCGTGACAAAGACATCGTTGCCCTTGACGTAGGCGACATACTCGCCATCGGGCGAGATCCGCGGAGTGAGAATCGAGTCCGACCCGCGCGTGAGCTGGCGGGTCGCTCCGGTGGCGCGGGTCAGGGCGTAGAGCTGGCCCGACAGGGTGACGACGACGGTCTTGCCATCCTGCGAGAGCTGGAACGAGTTGAAGCCGGCGGCCTGGGAGCGCTCGCGCTCCCGCCGCGCGCGTTCGGCGACGGAGAGGTGCTCCTGCGCGCCGTGCAGGAGGGCCTCCGGGGTCAGGAGCTCCCGCGTCTTGCCGGTGGCGACGTCGAATTCGTAGAGCGACCGCGTCGGGTCGCGCGGCGGGCTGCGAAGAAAGAGGACCGCCGAGCCGTCGGAGGTCACCTGGATGCCGGTCGGGCGGCCGAGGCTCCAGTTCTTGGTCAGCGCCGCGTCGCGCAGGAACTTCGGCGACGGGCCGAGCGCGGGCACCACGGCAGCGACGAGGACGAGCGAGACGGCGAGGCTCATGCGGGCCGTATAGCACAAGGCTGCCCACTCCTGTCCAAGACAGTGTCCCTGCCGGAGCGAAGCATGCCTTTCCGGTTGATACACTTGGAGCCGGACACATGTCCGGGTCGGATGCGGCGTCCCGAGCCAACCTGGGCACTGACGTGCCCGGCTCCAACGTCCGGCAAGTGTGTCAACCGGATAGGCATGGTCGTGGGACATCGAACCGTTCGTTCGGGTGCTTGTCGAGATGCAGCGGTTCTTCGCAGCTTGCGACCATCAGTCCCCGAAGAACGCTGCGCAGTTCATTTCCGACCACCAGACCGCTCGCGACCGTCGGCTTTAGAATCCCACGTCGAGCAGGAAGACATCAGGCTCATCGCTCCTTGCGACAACCGACACTTTCGGCCCGAACGATGTCGTGGTGGCAAAGTGGCACTCGGAGGGCGAGTAGCGCGAGCTGTCAGGTCTCCTGCCGACAAGCCACCTTCACGACCAAGATCGGCGTTTACCTTTCGGTGTACAAGGAAAGCGCTCTGCAGCCTCGACAAGCAGCGGTCGTCATGACTTGGTCGGCGACTCGACCTGTTCCGTTGTCTCCTGCGTCGGCGGCTGCCGCGCTGGCGGGTTCGGCTTGGCCTCCGCCTTCTGCCCGGGCAGCAGCGGCGGCGGGCCTGGGCTCGCTCGTTTTCGGGGCCGCCTTCGACCGGGCGGGCTTGGGCATCCTGGCGCCGCTGACCATCGCCTCCGCTCGCCTTCCTCGGCGGCAAGTGGCTCGCGCTCGCCGGGGTCGCCGTCTGGGGCATCGCGATGGGCGTGCACGAGTCGATCATCTCCGCCGCGGTCGCGACGATGGTCGGCCCGAAGCGGCGCGCGTCCACCTACGGCATCTTCACCGCCGCCTTCGGCTTCTCGTGGTTTCTCGGCAGCGCCCTGCTCGGCCGGCTCTACGACGTGTCGCGGCCGGGGGTCGTGGCGGCCGGCATCGCGCTCGAGCTGTGCGCGGTGCCGTCCTTCGTCGTCGCCGCCCGTCCTTCGAGTCCGCTCGCAAAGAACGCTCGCTCCCCGCAGCGCGGGCCGACGCCCGCAACCCAAGCTCGACCTTGGAGACGATCGGAATCGTGGCACGGGCGTCCTCGCCCGTGAAAGCCCAGTCGAACCGCTGGCATGGCAGGTCCCCGAGCGCTCACGGGCTTTGGACGCCCGTGCCACGAAGTCGTGCCACGTGGCGCCGAGAATCTGCGCGCCGCGCGAGCCTTTCGAGGCTTAGTACATCAGGATGAGCGGACTTGAAAGACATCGCTCGCCGGTCTGACGCGGAGCCTCGGTGGCCGGGACGAAGAACGGGCGCGCCGCCCCGGTGGCAGACGCGCTAGAACGCTCGCGTCGTGCCGGTCTACCAGCTCACCGACGAGGTGGTCTTCCCGCGGCCGTCGCTCGCGCGCGCCGATGGGCTGCTCGCCGTCGGCGGCGACCTCACGCGCGAACGGCTGGTGCTCGCCTACTCGAACGGCATCTTCCCCTGGTACTCGGAGGGCGAGCCGATTCTCTGGTGGTCGCCGCCGGTGCGGCCGGTCGTCGCCCCCGCCGAGATCCACGTGGGCCGCAGCTTGGCGAAAGCCCTCCGGCGCCGGCCGTACGAACTCCGGTTCGACACCGCGTTTCGCCAGGTGATCGACGCCTGCGCCTCGGTGCCGCGCAAGGGGCAGGATGGCACCTGGATCACGGCAGCGATGCGGGAGGCATACCTCGACCTGCACCAGGCGGGGCTCGCCCATTCGGCCGAGGCGTGGAAGGACGGCGACCTCGCCGGCGGGCTCTACGGCGTCGCCCTGGGCGGCGCCTTCTTCGGCGAGTCGATGTTCGCCCGCGCGCCCGACGCCTCGAAAATCGCCTTCGTCGTCCTCTGCCGGCACCTCGCCGCCTGGGGCTTCGGGCTCGTCGACAGCCAGGTCACCAACGAGCACACCGCGCGCTTCGGCACCGTCGAGATTCCGCGGGGAGAGTTTCTCGCGCGGGTGCGCCGCGAGCTGAAGAAGCCCACCCGCGGCGGACCGTGGACGGTCGACGAGACGCTGGTCCCCTGAAACCCGCGCCAGCCCTGCCGCCTCAGCCCCGTCGCCGCCCGAGCGGAATCACCGCCCGCACCCGGGTTCCGCCGCCCTCCCGGCTCTCCACGACGAGCGTGCCCCCCACGCCTTGCGCCCGCTCCCGCATCGCCACCAGCCCCAGGCCCTCGACCAGCCGGCGCTGCTCGACACCCCTGCCGTCGTCCTCGATTTCGAGCACCACCCGGTCCTTCGCCTCGTCGACCTCGAGCCGGAGCGCCGCCCATTTCGCCTGCGCGTGCCGGGCGACGTTCGTCAGCGCCGCCTGCGCGATGCGGAAGATCGCGGTCGCCATCTCCGGCTCCAGCGGGAACGGCGCCGGCGCCGCGTCGATGGAGAGCTCGAGCGCCCCCGAGAACGACCGCGCCATCTCCTGCAGCGCTTCCGGAAGGCCCAGGTTGTCCAGGGTCGCCGGCCGGAGCGCGTGCGCGAGCCCCCGCAGCTCCTCGAGCGTGGTCGCGAGCTGCTCGCGCGCGAGGGAGAGGATGCGCGCCATCTGCGGTTGCCCCGCCGCGAGCCGAAGCGCCAGGTCGGTCTGAATCACCGCCGCCATCAGCGTCTGCCCGGCGCCGTCGTGCAGCTCCGTCGCGATGCGCCGCCGCTCGTCCTCGTGCGCCAAGAGCACGCTCCCCGCGAGCCGCTGCCGCTCGAGACCGATGCCCTCCAGCTCCCGGGCCAGCTCTCGCGGCCGCAACCACAGCGCCACCTGCTCGGCGAGCGCCCGCACCAGCCGCTCCTCGCGCGGGTCGAGCGCGCGCGCGCGCCGCCCACCGCCGAAGAAGAACCCCCGCGCCCGATGCCCCTCGCTCCCCGGCACGCAGGCGCAGAAGGCGAACGACGCTTCCCCGAGCCCCAGCGCTTGGAGCGCGTCCGGCAGCTCCGCCCAACTCCCGCTCGCCGTCGCCGCGAGCCCGCTCTGGCCCTCGGCCTTCGTCGCCAGCGGGCCGAACGCCTTCGCCCGCACCCGCGCCTCGGCCAGCCGCTCGGCGAAGGGACCATACTTGAAGGCCACGCCTTCCCCGGTCGCGAGATCCACGAAAGCGGTCCAACCGAGCGCCAGCGGTCCCGGCAGCAAATCGCCGAAGGGCCCCAACGACGGCGGGTCGACCGCGCCCGCCCCGGCGCTCACGAGGCCCCGCAGCACTTCGAGCTCGGTCGCGTCGGCGATGAGCCCTCGCAGGCGCGGCTCGGCCCCGCTCCCGTCGAACAGACAGGTCTCCTGGAAATGGAGTTGCCGGCCGTCGGGGGCGGCCAGCCGATAGCGGAGCTGGAGCGGCGCCGCCCGGTTCCAGACCGCCAGCTCCCGCTCGATCCGGGCGCGGTCGAACGGGTGCAACGCCGTCCAGAAGAGCTCCGGCTCGGCGATCCACGCGTCGGCGGAAAGACCCAGCACCTGCTCGGCGTTGGCGCTGACGAAGAGCGGCGTGCGCCGTTCGTCCGCCCGCGCGAGGTAGAGCACCGGGGCGACGCCGTCCGCCAGCGGCAGGAACGAATCGACGTCTTGGGGCGCGGGGGCCAACGTCTTCGTCAGTCGTCGATGCCGGTCAGGTGATTGCGGATGGCGTACTTGACGAGCCCGGCCACCGACCGGATGCCGAGCTTGTCCATGATCGCCGCCCGGTGCCCGTCGATGGTCTTCGCGGTCACCTTCAGGTGCGCGCCGATTTCCTTCGACGTGAGCCCCTGCGACAAGAGCCGCACCACGTCGCGCTCGCGCGGGGTCAGCCTGGGCGTCTTCGCGGGGGGGCCTCGCCGGAGGGCGGAGACGACGCTGCCCGCGATGCGCGGCGAGAGGAAGACGTCGCCGCGCGCCGCCGCCCGCACCGCGTCGATGAGCTCCCGGGCGGCGTCTTCCTTGACCACGTACCCGGCGACGCCCGCCTCCACCGCCGCCTGGACGAACCCTTCTTCCTTGTGCATCGACAAGAGGACGATGCTGGTCAACACGCCCTCTTCGTTGACCTTGCGGGCGATCTCGATGCCGGTCAGCCCCGGCATCTGGATGTCGAGCACCGCCACGTCGGGGCGCATCGCGCGAATCGACTCCAGCGCCTGCTCGCCGTCGCTGGTCTCGGCGCAGATCTCGATGTCCGCCTGCGACGACAGCACGGCCCGCAGTCCCTCGCGCACGATGGCGTGGTCGTCTGCGAGCAGAACGCGCATCCCGCGATCTTCCTTTCCGCAGCACGCCCAGAGCGTGCACCTTGTCAATCGTAGCAAAGGCGTGTTGCCCCGACATTTCGCGGCGCGTCGGACAGCGGAGCCGTAAGCTCGCCCGGCGCGCGCGATGCCCTCCGGCACCTCTTCGCGGCGCCGGGCCGATGCGGTCGCCGGCGTTGACTTCCCCTCGCGCGGTCATTAGGACGCGAGAGCCATGCCGCGCCTCGCGCTCGAGATGGACTTCTCCTTCTCCGCCGCCCACCGGCTGCCCTGCTACTCGGGGCGATGCTTCAACCTGCACGGGCACAACTACAAGCTCACCGTCCGGGTCGAAGGCGAGCCCGACCCGAAGACCGGGATGTTCCTCGACTACGGCGACCTCGAGAAGGCGGCGAAGGCGGCGGTGCTCGACCGGTGCGACCACGCGAACCTGAACGACTTCGTCGACAACCCCACCGCCGAGAACCTGGTCGTGTGGATGTGGCCCCGGCTGCGAGAGAAGCTGCCGGGCCTGACCGAGGTGCGGCTGTGGGAAACCCGAGAGTGCTGCGTCGTCTACCGGGGCGACCCGTGAGCTCGCCGGGCCCGGACGCGGGCGCCTTCGAGCGGGTGTTCGAGGCGTTCTTGCGCGCGTCGGGAGCGCCGCTCGACGACCCGGAGCTGGCCGAGACCCCCCGCCGCGCCGCCGAGGCGTGGGCGGGGGAGTTTCTCGACGGCTACCAGACCGCTCCGGCCGAGGCGCTCGGGCGCCCTTCGGCAGCGCCGAAGGAAAGCGGCATCGTTCTCGTCACCGCGCTCGATTACGTCGGGGTCTGCCCGCACCACCTCTTGCCGTATCGCGGCCTCGCCCACGTCGGGTATCTCCCGGCGGGAAAGGTCGCCGGGTTCGGCCGGGTCCCGCGGCTGGTCGACGCGCTCGCGCACCGGCTGACCCTGCAGGAGACGCTGGCGGTGCAGATCGCGCAGGCGCTCTGGCAGGGTCTGTCCGCGGCGGGCGCGGCGGTGATTCTGGAAGCGGAGCAGACCTGCCTCTCGATGCGCGGCGAGCACCAGACGCACAGCCGCACCGTTACCGAGGGGCAGGCGGGCGAAACCGGGGAGGCGGTGCTCGCGCGCCTTCGCCGAGCGGTGGCGCTCCCGGTAAGCCATGCGCGAACGCCACCGCGATCGTCGAGAAGTACGAAACGTCGCTCGTCCTGAGCCCTTCGGCTGCGCTTAGGACCATGCCGATCCGGTTGACACACTTGCCCGACGTTGGAGCCGGGTCAACCGGATCGGCATGCTCAGGACGAGCTCCGTCGAAGGATGACCGGAGCTTGCCGGTCGAAGCCTCTAGTGGGGCGAGAGGGGTGCCGATGAGCCGAAAGGTGGCGGTGATCACCGGGGCGAGCCGGGGCATCGGGCTCGCCATCGCGCACGCGCTCGCCGACGTCGCCGACCTGTGCCTGTGCGCACGCGGGAAGGAGGAGCTCGCGCGAGCCACCGCGACGTTCGACCTGACGACCCGGGTCGTCGCCGAGACCTGCGACGTCAGCCGGGCGCAAGAGGTCCAGTGGCTCATCGACTACTGCCACGAGCGGCTGGGGCCGGTCGACTGGCTCGTCAACAACGCGGGGCTCTGCGAGGTGACGCCGGTCGGCGAGCTGACCGAGGAGCAGTGGGATCGGGTGCTCGACACGAACTTGAAGGGGCCGTTCCTCTGCACCAGGGCAGCGCTGCCGGACCTCGTCGAACGGCAGGGGCGCGTCGTCAGCATCGGCTCGATTTCCGGCACCCTCGGGACCCCCCTGCAGAGCGCCTACAACGCCTCGAAGTGGGGCCTGAGCGGGCTGACCAAGACGCTCGCGGAAGAGCTGCGCGAAAAGCGGGTGATGGTCAGCGCGGTGCTCCCCGGCTCGGTCGACACCTCGATGCTCGACAAGCGCAAGTTCGCGCCGGTGATCGAGCCCCAGGAAATCGCCGGGGTGGTCCGGTTCCTCCTCGCCGACGCGCCGTTCTCGATGACCGGGTCGCTGGTCGAGGCGTTCGGCTGATGGACGAGGTGATCGCGAGGCTCGAGCGGCTGGTCGGCGGGCAGCGCCTTCGTTCCGGCGAGGCGCTCCACCCGTACACGCATGACGAGAGCGATGTCGGTCCCCGCCAGCCGCTGGTGGCGGTCGAGGCGCGCTCGGCGGAGGAGGTCGAGGCGATCGTCCGGCTCGCCCGGGAGACGAAGACGCCCGTCGTCCCGCGCGGCGCCGGCACCGGGAAGAGCGGCGGCGCTCTCGCCGAGCGGGGAGGCATCGTCCTCTCCACCGCCGGGATGACGGCGATTCGGGAGATCGATCGGCGCGACCTGGTGGCGGTGGTCGAGCCGGGCGTGGTGACGAAGACGCTCCAGGACGCGGTCGAGGCCCAGAACCTCTTCTACCCGCCGGACCCGAGCTCGCTCGACACGTCGACCCTGGGCGGAAACGCCGCCCACGACGCCGGGGGACCGAGAGCGCTCAAGTACGGCGTCACCCGCGATTACGTCCTCGCGACCGAAACGGTCCTCGGAACGGGCGAGCGGGTGCGGACCGGGCACCGCAGCATCAAGGGCGTCGCCGGCTACGACCTGACGGCGCTCCTCGTCGGGAGCGAAGGAACGCTGGGCATCTTCACCGAGCTTTCGCTCCAGCTCCTGCCGAAGCCCGAACGGGTGGAGACGGCGCTCCTGGTCTACGGCGGCGATGAGGGTGAGGAGCAGGCCATCCGCTCGGTGGATGCGCTCTTCGGCTCGGGATTGCTGCCGCGCACCTGCGAGCTGCTCGACCGCCCCGCGATGCAAGCGGTTCGTTCGCGCGCGCCGTTCGCCTTCCCGCCCGACGTGGCCGCGGCGCTCATCGTCGAAGTGGATGGCAACGAGGACGGCTGCGCGCGCGACCTGCGCACCCTCGAGGCGGTCTGTACGCGGGCGGGCGCGGCCGAGGTGCTCCTCGCGCAGACGCCCGGGCAACGGGCGAAGGTGTGGGAGACCCGGCGGCTCGTCAGCCCCTCCTTGCGCGCGCTGCGGCCGTTCAAGATGAGCGAGGACGTCGCGGTCCCGCGCGGCCGGATGCTCGAGCTCGTCCGCGCCGTTCGACGGCTGGGGCAATCGCTCGGCCTCGAGACGGCGGTCTACGGCCACGCCGGCGACGGGAACCTCCACGTGAACCTGCTCTTCGCGTCGCGGGACGACGGCGCGAAGGTCGAGGCGGCGCTGGCTGGGGTGGTGGCGGCAGCGGTCCAGCTCGGCGGCACCATCACCGGCGAGCACGGCGTCGGCCTCGCGAAGAAGCGCTTCCTCTCGCTCGAACAATCGCCGGCGCTCGTCGCCGCCCAGCGGCGCATCAAGGCCGCGCTCGACCCGGACGGGATTCTGAATCCAGGAAAGATCTTCCCCGACGAGAGCTGAGCGGCTTCGGGCGCCGCTCGTCGGTCTGAGGCGAGCTCTTGCCGAGAGGGGTGTCGCCTTCGTTCCCGTGCCGCGCGCGTCATTCTCCTTGTGGTGCGGGCGTCCTCGCGCGTCCTCGCCCGTGAGGGCTCGGGGGGCCTGCCATGCCTGCGAATTCGGCCGGGCTGTCAGGGGCAAGGACGCCCGCGCCACGAGAGAACGCGAGCGTGCCCGAACCGGAACGAAGGCGATGGCCCCTCGGGCTAGACCCGCGGGAGGGTCGCGACGAACCGGGCGCCGCCCTGCGGGGACGCCTCGACCGCGATGGTCCCGCCGTGCTGGGTGATGATGGCGTGGACGATGGGCAGGCCGAGACCGGAGCCGCTCGCCTTGGTGGTGAAGAACGGCTCGAAGATGCGCTCGCGAAGCTGCGGCGGCACTCCCGGACCGGAGTCGTCCACCCCCAACAGGATGTGCCGGTCCGCTCCCCGGGCCCATAAGCGCACCTGCCCTCCCTCCGGGGTCGCCTCCAGCGCGTTGAGCGCGAGGTTCATCGCCACCTGCCGGAGCAGCCCCTCCTCGCCGTAGACGGGCGGCACCGCCGCGAAGTCGCGCTCGAGCGAGACGTGGCGCCGCTCGGCGTCGCCCTGCAACAGGTCGACCACGTTGCCCAAGAGCCGGGTCAGGTCGACCGGTCGGGCCTGGAACTCGCGCGGCCGGGCGAACTGGAGGAAGTCCTCGAGGATGTGGTCGAGCCGCCGGATTTCGTCGCGGACCAGGGTCAGCGGGTCGGTCAGCGGCTTTTGCAGGTCGGGCGCGAGCTTCTGAATCCGCCGCTCCAGGACGGAGAGCTGGAGCGCTGCCGCGTTCAAGGGGTTTCGAATCTCGTGCGAGAGGCCGGCGGTCAGGGTCCCCACCGCCGCGAGCTTCTCCGCCATCTGCGCCCGGCGGGCGAGGTCGCGCTTCTCCGCGTGCAGCCGCACCTGGCGCAAGGACCGTTCGACCGTCGCGAGGAGCTCGGTCGCCGCGCAGGGTTTGACGAGGTAGGCGCTCGCGCCGGCCCGGACCGCTTCGGCCGCGCTCTCGACGCTCGCGTGGCCGGTCAGGAGCACCATCTCCGCGTCCGGGTTCGAGCTCTTCAGCGGCCCCGCGAGCTCCGTCCCCTGGCCGTCCGGGAGCTGCAGGTCGACCAGCGCCACCTCGAACGAGCCGGTGTCGAATGCCCGCCTCGCCTCGCGGCACGTCCCGGCGCTTTGCACGAGATAGCCGCCGTCGACCAGCACCTCGCGCAGGCTCTCGGCCACGTCCTGGTCGTCTTCGACGACGATGACTCGCGCTCCCAGGGTCACGACGGGGTCCTTCCGCGGTCCTTCCGTCCGCTCTTTCGGTCTCGCGGCCATGCCTCGCCCTCGAACAGGCCCGGGCGCGCGCCGATCTCGGAAATCGCGCGCCGCTCGATCGACCAGCGAATGAGCCTAGGGGCAGCGGCATGCACAGCGCGATCCACGTCGCCGCGACGGCGCGCCAGCCGGCTCCCGAGAAGGTGGACGCAAAATCTGCGCGCTGCAGGCGGCATCAACGCAACTTTCGCGCCGGCGTGCAAGATGCGACCCGGAGTCCCGTCGCGTTCGCCGCACGGACGAGCTCCGGGGCGTCGGACGGCCGCCTCATGGGCGCCAGGGCAGGCCGAGCCACGCCGCCGCGATGTCCGCGACGCGATCGATCGGGGCGCGGTCGAACGCGATCCCGACCGTCCCGAGGCCGGCCCCTCCTTCGAGCGCCCAGGTCATCTCGCCCCGTCCTTCCAGGATCGCCCCGCCGCCCTCGAACCGGGCGAGCCGGGCCATCGGCTCCCCGCGCACCGGCTGGTCCGTCGCCCGACACGCGATGAGCTCCCAGGACGGCCAGGCGTTGCGGCCCCACTGCGCACAGGACCAGCGGTACGCCAAGGCGAGAGCGGTGCCGCCAAGCACGTCGTCGAAGGCCGGCCGCAGGCGGGCGAGCCCCGTCTCCCAGGCGCCCGCCCGGGGAAGCCGAACGGTCGCGTCCTCGCGCACCACGATCGGCCGATCGACGAGCCGGACGATCTCGCCGAAGACGAGCCGAAAGAGCGCCTCCTCCGGCCCCGCCCGCTTGCCGTGCGGCGAAGGCACCGCTCACTGCCCCACGCGCCGCAGGGAGACGTTCAGCAAGGCGCCGATCGCCAAGAGGGTCAGCACCGCACTCGATCCCCCGTAGCTCATCAGGAGGAGCGGAACGCCGACGACCGGCAGCACCCCGGTGACCATCGCGATGTTGATGAACGCGTGCCAGAAGAACAGCGCCGCCGCCCCGAAGGCGAGAAAGGCCCCGAACCGGTCGCGCGCCTGCGAGGCGATGTCCAGCGCGATCAACACGAGCACGAGGTAGAGCACCACCACGATCGCCGCGCCGACGAACCCGTGCTCCTCCGCCCACACCGGGAACGCGAAGTCGGTCACCTGCTCCGGCAGGAACGAGAGCTGCACCTGGGTCCCGTTCCCCCAGCCCTTCCCCCAGAGCCCTCCCGAGCCGACCGCGATCAAGGACTGGGTGACGTGATAGGCGGCGCCCTGCGCGTAGCGCTGGGGATGCAGGAAGCTCACCACCCGCTGCGCCTGGTAGGGCTTGATCAGTCGGAACGCGAGCTTCTGCCCGGGGGTCAAGCGAGGAGCGGCTTTCGCGTTCGCGAGTGCTCGGCTGAACGAAGACGCCGCGGCCGCGGCGGGCGTCTTCAAGACGATGCGGGCCATGCGCCAAACGGCGAGCGTGGCGCCAGCGCCCCCCGTCAGAAGCGTCGCGAGGGTGCCGCTCGTCAAGCCAGCGAAGAGGACCAGCGACCCGCCGATGGCGACGGTGACGAGACCGGTGCCGAGGTCCGGCTGCTTGACGACCAGCACCACCGGTACCAGGAGGTAGACGAGCGGCACCACCAGGTCAGGGAGGCGATAGCCCTTCTGCCTCCGGGTGCGGCCGGCGGTCATCTTGCGCGGGGCGGCGGCGAGCCGCTTGCGTCGCTTGGCGACGAACGCTGCCCAGCGGCGCTCCAGAGAGCCGCTGACCGACGCGAAGACGCCTCCCTTGCGCACTGTCCGCTCCTGCGGCGGGTTGTCGGCGAAATGGCGCGCCAAGAGGAGGATCACCGCGAGCTTCGCGAACTCCGACGGCTGCAGGTGGATGGGCCCCAAGGCGAGCCAGCGCTGGGCGCCGTGGCTCGACTCGCCGTGGAAGTGGACGAGCACCAGCATCAGGAGCGCGCCCAGGTACAGCGGCCAGGCGGCCTTGCGAAAGAGGCGGTAGTCGATGAAGAGCGAGCCGGCGGCGAGGGTGGCGCCGAGGAGGAGCGCCTTGAGCTGCGCGAGCCAGAGCGCGCCCGGTTCGCCGCGGCCGGCGCTCGCGAGGTTCCACACGCCCAGGCCCGCCACCGCCGCCACCGAGAGGATGAGCGGCCAGTGGAGCCGGTTGATCTTCTTGTCCTCAACGTAGAGCGGCATCGGTGCTGCTGGGGAGCCCTCCGGGATTCGCCGCGGCGACCGGCGCTCGTCCGCTCAGCCGGCGCAAGGACGGCGAGGCGTACTGCGGGTCGGGGACGAGGTTCGCAATCTCTTCCGGGGAGAGCTCGACCCCGGCGGCGCGCTCCTTTTTCAAGTCGAAGTAGCCCTGGATGACCGCCATCGCGACCGGCTCGGCGGCGTAGGCGCCCTCGCCGGCGTGCTCGTTGATGACCGAGACCGCGATTTCGGGCGCGTCGGCCGGGGCGTAGGCGACGAACCAGCCGTCGTCGCGGTCCTTCCAGGGCATCTGGTCCTCCTTCAACCGCTTCTTGCCGATCTGGACGACCTGGGCGGTACCGGTCTTGCCGGCCACCAGCACATCCGAGAGGCGCCGGTAGTAGGCGGTCCCGCCGGGCTCGTTGACCACCGCGAAGAGGCCCTTCTTCACCGCGTCGAGGTCGGCCGCGGGAATCCGGAGCCGTCGCGCCACGCGCGGCCGCACCTCCTTCGCCACCTTCCCGTCCGGATCCTCGATGCGCGAGACGATGGTCGGCCGGTAGAGGGTGCCGCCGTTCGCGATCGCCGCGTAGGCCATCACGAGCTGGAGCGCCGTCACGTTGACCGCGCCCTGGCCAATGGCCGCGTTGAGCGCGAAGCCCTTGCTGTACCAGTGGTCCACCCGCTCGTGGTAGGCGACGGTGGGCACCACCCCGGCCGCTTCCGGGCCGAGCCCGAGCCCTGTCGGCCTGCCGAAGCCCAGCCGCTCTGCCATGTCGGCGATCGGGTCGAGGCCCATCTTGCTCGCGAGCCAGTAGAAGTAGACGTCGCAGGAGTGTTGGATGCCGCGGGTCAGGTCGACCACCCCGTGTCCGGTCTTCTTCCAGCAGCGCCAGGTCCGGTTCCCGAGCCTGAAGCCGCCGTGGCAGACGGTGGTGCTCGTCGGCTTGACGTAGCCGCCCGCGAGCGCCGCGAGCGCGGTCACCACCTTGAAGGTCGAGCCGGGGTGGTACTGCTGCTGGAGGGCCCGGGCGAAGAGCGGCTGGAGCGGGTCCTTCACGAGCGCCTGCAACTCTTGCCGGCTGATGCGCCCGGTCATCTCGTTCGGGTCGTACGCCGGATAGGAGACCAGGGCGAGCAGGGCGCCGGTGTGCACGTCGACCACCGCTACCGCTCCTGCTTTCCCCGCGGCCGAGAGCGCCTTCCAGGCGAGGGTCTCGAGCCCGAGGTCGAGCGAGAGCACCACGTTGTGCCCGGCTTTCGCCGGGACCAGGCGGCCCCGGGGAATCAGCTCCTTCTGCGCGGCCGGGTCGAGCTCGCGCCCCTTGGCGTCGACCGCCACCAGGCGCTTGCCGTCGACCCCGCGCAGCTCCTTCTCGAACGACTTCTCGAGGCCGCGCCGGCCGATGAAGTCGCCCTGCCGGTACTTGCCGTGCCCCCTCTTGAGCTCCCCCGCGGTGACTTCCGACATGTAGCCGACCACGTGCGCGAGCATCCGCGCGAAGAGCTCGTTCTTCTCCTCGTCGGCGAGGGGGCCGTAGCGCCGGTGCGGCGAGGGAATCATGTCCACCCCGTCCAGCTCCGCCTGGTTCGCGAGCAGAACGTCGAGAGCATCCCGGCCGATGTCGAGCTTCACCAGGATCGGCTGGTAGCGGTCGAGCCCGCGGGCGCGGGCGATCTTCGCGAGCGCCGCCGACTCCTCCTCGGCGGTGAGGCCGATCAGGGTGGCGAGCTTGTCCAGGATTCCCCTCGCCGGCTGGCAGAACTGCGGGGTGACGTAGACGTCGAACGAGGCCCGGTTCGAGGCGAGCAGGAGCCCGTGGCGGTCGAGGATCATCCCGCGCGGCGCCGGCACCACCAGCGTCTTCACGTAGTTGTCGCGGCCCTTGCGGGCGAGCTCGACGCCGTGGATGAGCTGGAGGTCGTACAGCCTGGCGAGCAGCACCAGGAACGCGCCCGCCGCGACCACCGCCATCACCGCGGCCCGCGGCTTGAGCTCCCGTGGCTCCTTGTTCGGCTGCAAGAGCCCGTCCACCGAAAGCTCCCTCGGGCGCGCCCGAGCTTGGCGGCAGCCTCAAGCCGCTCGTTTCTGGAGGCGGGCGACCACCCGCGCCGCATGGAACACGAACGGGCTACAGACCGCCGTCGCCAGGGCCGACCACATCGCCCACCGCCACCAGGCGCCGAGCGCGAACGGCGTCAGGGCCGGCCCCAGGAGCCGGTCGACCGCCGTCACCGCCAGGCGCCAGAACACCGCCGCGAGCGCCGCGAGGACGATCTCGAGAAACCGCCCTTCGGCCCGCAGGCCCCCGAACGCGAGCCGGGCCCCCACGAAGAGGGCGACGCAGGCGAACGCCGCCCGCCCCATCGGAAATCCCGCCGTCGCGTCCTCGGCGAAGCCGGCGAAGACGGAAAGCGCCGCCCCTTCCACGGTGCCGAGGTCGCGGGCGAACTGGACCACCAGGATCGCGACGAGCAGCGGCCGCGCGGCGTCGAGGAAGAACACCCGCGGCAGCACCGACTCCAGCGCGGCGGCGAGGAAGACGAGCACCACGTATCCCGCGATCTTCACGGCAACCTCGGGCCGGGTCGCCGGCCGCCAGGCGAAAGCGCTGCCTCCCTGGGTGAGCCCATCGGCGGTACAGCAGCGCTCCTGGTGTGGCCTCGACCGCCCCTCATTGCACGCGCGCGGTCCGGGACCCGTCGGCCTCGGCGGTGACGCCGGAATCGACGATGACCTGGACCTCCTCCAGCCGCCGGAAGTCGACGAAAGGAACGAGCTTCGCCTCCTTGAACAGGGAGCCCGGTGCCTCCCGGACCGATGCTGCCGTGCCGATGGGCAGCCCCTTGGGGAAAAGGCCGCCGCTCGGCGCGGTGACGAAGACGTCGCCGTCCTTCACGTCGTCGCTCTTCAAGACGTAGGCGAGCTTCAGGTGGTCGGAGAAGCCGACCCCCCGGGCGGTCGCCCGGGACCGGGTCCGCTCGCACAGGGCCGGCACCGCGCTGTCTGGGTCGGTGACGAGCAGGACGTCGGCGGTGCCAGCCAAGACGCCGATCACGCGCCCGACCACCCCGTCGGGGGTGACCGCCGGCATCCCCACCCGGACTCCCTGGGCGAGACCGCAGCCGATGCGCACCACCCGGCTCTGCGGGTCGGGACCGAAGCCCAGGACCGGTGCCGCCACCATCCGGAAGTCCGGCTGGGCCTGGGAATAGGCGACCATCCGCTTCAAGCGTTCGTTCTGCTGGAGCGCTTCCGCCAAGCGGGTGCGGTCCGCCTTCAGCCGGAGGTTCTCCTCCTCGAGCTTGAGGTTCTCCTGCCGCACCTGCCGCAAGTCGAGGTAACCGAACCAGAGGTCCTGCGCGAGGTGGACCGCGCCGACCACGGCCCACTCGACGGGGCTCGTCACCTCGACCACCCCGCGGCGCACTGGGCCAGGCACCTCGGGGAGGCCCGCGTGCGAGGCGTAGACGACCAGCGGGAGCGCGAGGAGGACGCCGGTGACCAGCAGCTCCCGGTAGCGTTTGAAGAAGGAGCCCAAAGAACAACCGAAAGCCCTTTTCTAGAGCGGCGCCAAGTCGCCGAGCCAGAGGGGCGAAGGCGGCCAGAGGCCCGCTCGCGAAACCGAGGCCACGCGCCACCCGACCTTTCCCGCTTGCATTTTCGCTCGCGCTTTCCTAGCTTGTCAAATTTCGGGCGGTCTTGCGCCTTGGGCTTCGAAGGCAACCGCAACCCGGAAGGACGAGGCGTTGCCGGACGTTGGAGAGCGGCCCGTCGCGGGGCGCGTCTGAGGCGTCCCCGAAACAGCGCCGGCGAGACACGCGAGCGGACGAACGTTCCGCTCGACCTCTAGGAGCTCGAAGGACCGTCCGTAAGCTGCGCACCCCCCCACCGTCGGATCACAGAGGCCATGCTCGACATCTTTCGCGAAAACGCCCGCTCCTGGGTCATTCAGCTCATCATCGCCGCGCTCTCGCTCGTCTTCATCTTCTCGTTCGGGGTCGGCTCGAAGGGGTTCGAGACCGGTCCTGGAGAGGCCGGGTGGGCGGCCGAGGTCAACGGCCACGAGGTGCCGACGAGCGCCTTCAACCAGATGCTCCAGCAGAACGTGTACTACCGGAGCCAGGCGGGCAACGGGCAGTACACGAACGCGCAGGCGAAGGCGGACCGGCTGCGCGAGAAGACGATGGATCAGGTGGTCGACCAGGAGCTGGTGGCGCAGGCGGCGCTGAACGCGGGGCTGTGGGTGGACAACGCCGCGATCGTCCGGAACGTCCAGAAGAACCCGATGTTCCAGCGCAACGGCGTCTTCGACAAGCCGACGTACGTGCGCTACGTGGAGAACGCGGAAGGCCTGTCGCCGGCGATGTACGAGGCGCGGCTGCGGCGGGCGCTGTTGACCCAGCGGATGTTCCAGCTCGCGCAAGCGAGCCTCGCCGTCTCCGACGACGAAATCCAGGAGGAGTTCCTGAAGGAGCACGAAGCGGCGAGCATCGAGTACGTGCGCTTCACCCCGGCGCAGTTCCGGGGCCAGGTGAAGGTGAGCGACGCCGAGATCGACCAGGCGCTCAAGACGCGCCGGGCCGAGATCGCGAAGAAGTACGAGGACCAGAAGTTCCTCTACGAGATGCCGGAGGAGATGAAGGTCGAGCGGCTGTTCGCGCCGGTCGCGCAGAACGCGACGCCGGCCGAGGAGGCCGCGGCGAAGAAGCAGGTCGAAGACGCGAAGAAGGCGCTGGACGCGGGCAAGCCCTGGGTGAAGGTCGCCCAAGGCTTCACCCAGGACCCGGCGGCGACCGACCAGCAGGGCGACATCGGCTGGGTGCAGATGGGACGCTCGCCGTTCGGCGAAGACTTCGAGAACGCGGTGTTCCAGCTCAAGCCGGGCGAGACGAGCGGCGTCGTGCGCGACCACTTCGGCTACAGCATCATCCACGCGCTCGAGCGCCGGAAGGCCTACGAGAAGAAGCTCGCCGACGTGCAGCGGGGCATCGCGAAAGCCCTGCTCGCGACCGAGAAGGCGAAGGCGCTCGCCCAGGGCGCCGCCGAGTCCGCGCTCGCGAAGCTCAAGGCCGGCACTGCTCTCGACCAGCTCTTCCCGCCGGCGCCGGTGGCGAAGAAGAGCGCCCAGAATTTCTTCGCGAGCGCTCCGGTACCGCTCACGCCCTCCGTCGCGACGACCAGCGACTTCCATCCCTACGGCGGCATCATCCCGCAGCTCGGGTCGGTGCCGAACGTCGTCCGGGCGGCCTTCTCGCTGGACGCGACGCACCGGGTGCCGGACCACCTGATCGTCGACCAGGGCGCCTACTGGGTGATCGACCTCAGGAGCCGCGAGCGCGCCGACCTCTCCCAGCTTCCTCAGGAGAAGGACCAGCTTCGGACGGAGCTCATCGGCGAGAAGCAGTCGCAGCTCCTGGAGAGGTGGGTCAAGACGCTGCACAAGGGCGCGTCGATCGAGCCGAACCCGGAGATGCTCTCCTACGCCCAGCAGCCGAACGGCTACTCGAACATGTGAGCCGGGCATCGGCCCGCGGCGAGCGACGACCAGGGTGGCCTGTCCCGACCGGAGCGGCGGCCGCCCGCTTCGAGCCTGTCCCCTCGTTCCCCGCACCGTGACAGCGGTGTCAGACCGCAGTTCTCGGAGCTGGAGTCGGAACCCGCGCCCAAGCCGCGCAGGCGCGCGGGTTCGGCCCTCTGGCGACGGCTGGAATGACGATTGCTTGGCTCCCGGTTGAGGAAGCGGGGCGGGAAAGGCTGGAGGCGGGCCGTCCGAGGCCATGGGGAGGCTCGCCGAAAGCTTGACGCAAGAGGAGCGGACCGGCTAGGGTGCCCGCGGCTTGGAATCCCCCAAGCCCTTGGTTTTCAAGGAGAAAGAGCCGCCTGTCATGCGAGCGAACCGGGTGGACATCGACGATCGCAAGGACGACCTGATGGAGCTGCTCGAGGACGACCGGGCACTCGCGCAGGTCTTCTGGGAGAAGCTGGACCTCTCCTGGGTCTATCACGAGCAGGCGCTGGAGGGCATCGTCGTCACCGCCGAGGAGCTCGCGCTGGCCCTGTCGCCGAACCCGGGCGTGCAGGAGGTCGGACGCGCGGCCTTTCTCGCGGAGATTCGCCGGCAGAAAGAGGCCGTCGACCTCGCCAAGGACGAAGCGAAGCAGCCGAAGGGGAAGCTGTCGCTGACCCTGCTCAAGAAGCTCTTCGAGACCTTGACGGGCGGCGCCGAGCCCAAGGGGCGGATGGAGTTCCGCCGGGACATGCCGCTGCACCGGACCTACTTCCACGACATCCATCAGCCGGTCAGAATCGTGCCGGAGCTGACGAAGCTGCTCGAGTGGGGCAACGCCGCGGAGTTTCACGCGCTGCACCCGCTCCAGCAGGCCTCGCTCTTCCACCACCGGTTCATGGCGATCTTCCCGTTCACCGAGCTGTCGGGGAAGGTCGGGCGGCTGGTGATGAACATCCTGCTCATGCGCGCGGGGTACCTGCCGGCGGTGATCAACGCCGTCGACCGGCAGCGCTACTACGAGTCGCTCAAGCAGCAGCCGCGGGTGCTCCAGTCGCTCGTCACCGAAGCCATCGAGCACGCGACCGACCACGGCTTCAAGTTCTTCACCGAGGCGACCCCGCGGCGTGGCCGCGTCCAGCACGGGTAGAGCGCAAGGCCTTTCGGGCCAGGGCTTTCGAGGTGCCAACGAGCGACAGACCGCTCGTCCCTCGCCTGCGCTATCCTGAAAATCGAGGGGTCGCTTCACCAGGCGCGGGCATCCGACCGAGGCCGGCTCGCGTCCGTCCAGTGCCGTCCGCTCGACCTCTTGCCGCATCGTGCCTTGCCAAGGCCCCGCGCGGTTCGCTAAGGTCTTCGGCCGCCCGGCGGTGACCGGCGCTTTGGCGGCATGCGAATCGGCACCCAGGAGTCGACGGCAGGCGGGCTGGCCCGCGCGTTCGAGCGGGCCCAGGCGGTCGGCGCCGAATCGCTGCAGATCTTCACGAAGTCCGGCCGCCAGTGGGCCGCGCGGCCCCTCGTGGCCGACGAAACGCGCGACTTTCGCGCCGCCGCCCAGCGCACCGGGCTCTTGGTCCTCGCCCACGCGTCTTACCTCCTGAACCTCGCCGCGGCCGGCGCCGAGCTGTGGGAAAAGAGCGCGCTCAGTTTCGTGGTCGAGCTCGAACGATGCGCGGCGCTGGGCATTCCCTGGCTGGTCGTCCATCCCGGGTCGAACCCGGACGTGGCGCAGGGGCTCGACCTCGCCGCGCGGTCGGTGCGCCGGGCGCTGGACGCCACCGCCGGCTCGCCTGCCGGCGTGCTCTTCGAGACCACCGCCGGCCAGGGAAGCTCGCTCGGGCATTCGTTCGAGGAGCTCGCGGAGCTCTTGGAGAAGACGGCCGAGCCCGCCCGCTCTGGCGTCTGCCTCGACAGTTGCCATCTCTTCGCGGCCGGCTACGATCTGTCGAGCGAGGAGGGGTACGACCGGACGATGCGCGAGCTCGACCAGCGAATCGGCTCGAAAGCGGTGCGGGCGCTCCACCTGAACGACGCGAAGAAGGGGCTTTCGAGCCGCGTCGACCGGCACGCCCGCATCGGCGAGGGGACGCTCGGCCTCGCGGCGTTCGAGCGGCTCGTCTGCGACCAGCGGTTCGAGGGGTTGCCCGCGGTTCTCGAAACCCCTCCTGGCCAGCGGCAGGAGGAGCTGGCGGTTCTCAAGGCGCTGCGCGACCCGGCGAATCGCGCGAGGGCGCGCTGTTCGGCCTCGAAGCCGCTCGCCCGGCCGAGACCGGCGGCAGTTGCGAAGCCGACGAAAAGCCCCCATTCCAATCTCATCGCGCCCAACGCGGCACGGGGTTAGAAGCTGATGCCCCGGCCTGGCGGCGCCCACCCCCACACCATGCCCAGCGGCACCAACCTCGCTTCCTCGTCCCACCGCGTTCCGACCCCCGAAGAGCCGGAGCCCCCATCGCCAGACCCGTTGGCCGAACGATGGAAGCGCCTGGTCGCGCTCGCGCGGGGCAAGAAGCACGCGCTCGTCCTGACCCATGACAACCCGGACCCGGACTCCATCGCCTCGGCGGTCGGCCTGGGTTTTCTCCTGGAGGAGCTGGCGCGGGTGCCGGCGCGGGTGGCTTACGGCGGCATCGTCGGACGGGCCGAGAACCGGGCGCTCGTCAGGGTGCTCAGGCTCCCGTTGACCCCGGTGTCGCGGATCGAATTTCGGGACTACGACTTCGTGGCGCTGGTGGACACCCAGCCGGACTGCGGCAACCACTCGCTCCTGGCGCGGGCGCCTCTCGACGTGGTGATCGACCACCATCCGGCGCGGGCAGGCAGCGACGCGGTGGCCTTCGCGCAGGTGGGCGGCGGCTACGGGGCGACCGCGAGCGTCGTCACCGGGTACCTGCGCGCGGCCGGGGTGGAGCTGCCGCGGAGCGTGGCGACCGCGCTCTTCTACGGCATCAAGAGCGACACCCGGGACCTCGGGCGGGAGTTCGGGCCGATCGACGTCGACAACTACCGGTGGTTGTTCCCGCGGGTGGACCACCTCGCGCTCTCGCAGATCGAGCACCCGTCGCTGCCGACGAGCTACTTCGCGGCCTTCCACCGGGCGCTGGGCAAGGCGATGCGCTATGGCGAGGCGGTGGTGGCGGACCTGGGCGACGTCTACGCGCCGGACATCGTGGCGGAGGTCGCGGAGCGGCTGGTGTCGCTCGTGGACATGCGCTGGAGCCTGGCGCTGGGCGCCTACGAGGGGCACCTCTACTTCTCGGTGCGCACGAACGACCGGCGGATGAACGCCGGCCGGCTCGTGCAGCAGATCGTCGACGAGGATGGGGAGGGCGGGAGCGCCGGCGGGCACGGCTCGATGGCGGGGGGCTGGGTACCGCTGCCGGAGGGCGACGCGCACGCCGTCGGCCGCTTTAGGCGCAAGCTGGTGCAGGAGTTCCTCCGCGAGTTCGGCGCGCCGGTCCAGGGCGAGAAGCTCGTCTAGCGAGAGCGGTGCCGGGGAGCGAACGGGATTCGTCCGTCCGGTTCGCTCGGGTTGGACCCACCTCGCGAGGCATTCTCCAGTGGCACGGGCATCCTCGCCCGTGGAGGGCCACGCTGGTTTCACCGGATGCCCGTGCCACTGGAGACGAACCCACCCCGAACGCGAGCGAAGCGGCTAGCCCTTCGAACCAGAGCTACGCCCATCCGGTTCGCCAACCCGGACCGATCGTCGGAACGGACACGCGAGTGCCGGGATGCGTGCGCGTCGCTGGGATGGCCGGTGTTCTTCAGCGACAGACGGGATGCGCGGTCGAGAGACGGGCGGCCGACCGGCGGATCGGGCATTTTCTTTCACCGGGCGCGCCCTCTCGCAACAGTTATCCTCCGAGAGTCGGGATCCGGCGGACCCCGTGAGAACACGATGTCGCGTTTTCGGTTGGACGAGCGGGCGGCCGGGGTGCTGTTGCACCCGACGTCCCTGCCGGGCCCGTTCGGCTCCGGCGACTTGGGACCGGAAGCGGTGCGGCTCGCCGGCTGGCTTCACGAGGCAGGGGCGCGCTTCTGGCAGATGCTTCCGGTCTCGCCCCCCGGCTTCGGCAACTCGCCTTACAGCGCCCAGAGCGCGTTCGCCGGCAACCCGCTCCTCGTCAGCCCGGCACGGCTCCAGGACGACGGGCTCCTCGACAGCGCTCCCGAGGAGCAGACAACCGACGAGACCGAGCGGGTCGACTATCCGCGGGCCGCCGCCCGGCGCGAGCGGCTCCTGCGGCGGGCCTTCACGCGCTTTCCGGCCACCGCCGAACAACAGCGCGACTTCGAAGGCTTCTGCGAGGCGCAGGGCGAGTGGCTGGAGCCGTTCGTGCTCTACCGGGCGATCAAATCGGCGCACGGCGAAGCGAGCTGGACCGCTTGGCCCGAGGAGCTGCGCTCCCGTGAGCCTCGCGCGCTCGCGCGCTCCGGCGCCGATCTCGCGGGGGAGCTTTCCTTCCGTCGGTTCGAGCAGTGGTGCTTCGACCGCCACTGGCGCGCGTTTCGGGAAGCGTGCCACGAACGCGGGGTCGGGCTCATCGGCGACGTGCCGATCTTCGTCGCCCACGACAGCGCCGACGTCTGGTCGCACCCCGAGTGGTGGTGGCTCGACGACCGGGGCGAGCCGACGGTGGTGGCGGGCGTTCCGCCGGACTACTTCAGCGCTACCGGACAGCGTTGGGGCAACCCGCTCTACCGCTGGGATCGGCTCCGCGAGACGGGCTATCGCTTCTGGGTGGAGCGGCTCGAGCTGGCGCTCGAGCGCTTCGACGCGCTCCGGCTCGACCACTTCATCGGCTTCCACCGGGCGTGGGAGATTCCGGTCGCGGAACAGAGCGCGGTCAGCGGCCGGTTCGTCCCGGGGCCGGGTGGGGAGCTCTTCGAGAGGGTGCGGGAGAAGCTCGGGGAGCTGCCGTTCATCGCCGAGGACCTGGGGCTCACGACGCCGGAGGTACGAGCTCTCCGGGACCGCTTCGGCTTTCCTGGGTTGCGGGTGCTCCAGTTCGCCTTCGGAACCGACCCCCAGGCGGACGATTTCTTGCCGCATCGCTACCGGCGCCGCACCATCGTCTACACGGGGACCCACGACAACGACACGGTGGTCGGATGGTTCCACGAGAAGCCCGGGCGGGACTCGACCCGCACCCGAGCCGGCGTGGCGAGGGAGCAGCGCGCGGCGCTCGACTACCTCGGCGGGACGGCGGAGGAGATCCACTGGTCGATGATCCGGGCGGCGCTGTGGTCGGTGGCGGACCTGGCGGTGGTGCCGGCGCAGGATCTCTTGGGGCTCGGGAGCTTGGCGCGGATGAACCGGCCGGCGACGACGAGCGGCAACTGGGAGTGGCGGCTCGCGCCCGGCGCGATGTCGCCCGAGCTCGCGAGCCGGCTCGCGAAGATGGTTCGAGTGTCCGGCCGCTGGCCGATGGAACGGAAGGGATAGACCCGATGGCCGCCGCCGGGCTGGGCGCTGACGCGAGTCCCCGAGCACGCTCGGTGCGCGCGCCGGTCGCGCCTGGTCGTCGCGAGGAGGCGCCCCCGTGATTCGCCGTCCGATCTTGCCGGTCCGGCCCGCGGGGCTGTCGGACATCCCCGACTGGTACAAGGACGCCGTCATCTACGAAGTGCGCATCCGCTCGTTCGCGGATTCCAACGACGACGGCGTCGGCGACATCAACGGCCTGACCGCGAAGCTGCCGTACCTCTTGGACCTCGGCGTCACCGCGCTGTGGCTGTTGCCCCTCTATCCCTCGCCCGGACGCGACGACGGCTACGACATCTCCGACTACCGGGAGGTCCATCCCGACGCCGGCACCCTCGACGACTTCCAGCAGCTCCTCGAGGAGGCGCACCGGCGGGGCATTCGGGTCATCACCGAGCTGGTCCTGAACCACACCTCCGACCAGCACGCCTGGTTCCAGCGCGCCCGCCGCGCCCCTCCGGGGTCCCCCGAACGCGACTTCTACGTCTGGAGCGACGACCCCCTGCGCTACAAGCTCGCCCGGATCATCTTCAAGGACTTCGAGCACTCGAACTGGGCCTACGACCAGGTCGCCAAGGCCTACTACTGGCATCGGTTCTACTCGCACCAGCCGGACTTGAACTACGAGAACCCCCTCGTGCGCCAGGCGATGCTGGAGACCGTCGACTTCTGGCTGGCGATGGGCGTCGACGGGCTGCGCCTCGACGCGGTGCCATACCTCTATGAAAAGGATGGCACGAACTGCGAGAACCTGCCGGAGACCCACGCGTTCTTGAAGGAGCTCAGGCGGCACGTCGATTCGAAGTTCGGGAACCGGATGCTCCTGGCCGAGGCGAATCAGTGGCCCGAGGACGCCGCGGCCTACTTCGGCGACGGCGACGAGTGCCAGATGAACTTCCACTTCCCGATCATGCCGCGCATCTTCATGTCGATTCACATGGAGGACCGGCTGCCGATCGTCGACATCCTGGCGCAGACGCCGCCCTTGCCGCACGGCGCGCAATGGGCGATGTTCCTGCGCAACCACGACGAGCTGACGCTGGAGATGGTGACCGACGAAGAGCGCGACTACATGTATCGCGCCTACGCCGCCGAGCCCAGCGCCCGGGTCAACCTCGGCATCCGCCGCCGGCTCGCGCCGCTGTTGGGGAACGACCGCCGGAAGATCGAGCTGATGCACGGGCTCCTCTTGGCGCTGCCGGGCACCCCGGTCCTGTACTACGGCGACGAAATCGGGATGGGCGACAACATCTACCTGGGCGACCGCAACGGGGTGCGCACGCCCATGCAGTGGAGCGCCGACAAGAACGCCGGCTTCTCGAAGGCCAATCCTCAGAAGCTGATCCTTCCGATCATCATCGACCCCGAGTACCACTACGAAACGATCAACGTCGAGGCGGAGCAGGCGAACCCGAGCTCGCTCTTGTGGTGGGTCAAGCGCACGCTCGCGTTGCGCCGCCGCTACCAGGCGTTCGGCCGCGGGAGCCTGGACCTCGTCCCTTCGGAGAACCCGCGCGTCTTCGCCTTCGTCCGCTCGTATGAAGGGGACCACGTGCTGGTGGTCGCGAACCTCTCGCGCCATGTCCAGTACGTCGAGCTCGACCTCTCCAAGCACCACGGCCTGGTGCCGGTGGAGATGTGGGGCGGCACCGAGTTTCCCCCGGTTTCCCGGCATCCCTACTTCCTCACCCTCCAGGGATACGCCTTCTTCTGGTTCTCGCTGGAGAAGCCGCGGCGGGCCCGGTTCGAGATCCTGGGCGAGATGCCGGTCGCGCCGCAGCTCGGCGTTCCGGCTTCTACCGTCTTCACCGAGGGCCGACCGGCGCTGGAGCGGGCGCTCCCGGAATACCTGGAGAGCCGCCGCTGGTACGCGGGTCGGGGCCGGGAGCTCGCCGCCTGCCGGATCACCGAGGTGATTGCGCTCGGCGACGGACCGAACGCGGTGCACGTCGTGCTCTTACGAACCGAGTACGCCCACCCGCCAGGGGAGACGTATGCGCTGCCGCTCGCCGTCGAGTCGGGCGGGCGCGCCCAGGAGCTCGTGCGCGACCATCCCGATGCGGTGGTGGCCGCGCTCGCGGGCCCGGACGGCTCGCCGCCGGCGCTGCTCTACGACGCCCTCCAGGTGAGCGACCAGGCGGGAGCGCTCCTGAAGACCATTCGCGAGGAGGCGCGCCGGCGCGGGAAGTCCGGCGATCTGATCGCCTCGCGCTGGGGAGATCTCACCGACCTCGAGCTGGAGAGCCACCGCCCCCGGGCGGAGCACCGGTTCACCGGCACCATCCTCGGGGAGCACTACATCGTGAAGTTCTTCCGCCGTGCCGCCGAGGGAACCAGCGCCGAGTTGGAGATGCTCCGCCACCTCGCGAAGGACCCCACGCTTCCGGTGCCACCCCTCGCCGGCGCTCTCGAGTTCCGTCCGCACCGGGGCGAGCCGTTCACCCTGGCGATTCTCGAGGGCCTGGTCCTCCACGCGGTCACCGGCGAGAAGTACACGGAGGAGGACCTGGGCCGCTTCTTCGAGCGCGTGCTGACGAACCGCCGGGGCGAGGAGCCGCCGGCGCCGCCGACCCGGTCCTTGTACCTGCTCTCCGACGCCGAGCCGCCGGACGCGGTCCGCAGCGAGATGGGGGCGTTTCTCGACTCGATGCGGCTCTTGGGCCGGCGCATCGCGGACCTCCACCTCGCGCTCTCGGCGATCGACGAGCCGGACTTCGCGCCCGAGCCGTTCTCGACCTTCGACCAGCGATCCGCCTACCAGACCAACCGCAACCTCGCCGGCCGCGTCCTGCGCCTGTTGCGCGCCAGGATGCCCGACCTGGAGCCCGCCTCGCAGAAGCTCGCCGAGGTCCTGCTCGACCGGGTGCGCGACCTCTACCTGCGTTTCGAGCCGCTGCGCGACCGGCGCCTGACGAGCCTGCGCTGCCGCTACCACGGCGACATGAAGCTGCGCAAGGTGCTCTTCACCTCCAAAGACGTGACCTTCGTCGGTTTCGAAGGCGACATCGACCGCCCTCTGCCGGAGCGCCGCCGCAAACGATCACCGCTGCGGGACCTCGCCGGGATGCTCCTGTCCATCGACGAGATGGCGTGGAAGACGCTCCTCGAAGGCGTCACCATCCGCGAAGGCGACCGCGATTTCCTCGCCGCGTGGACCGCCGTCTGGAGCGCCTGGGCCTGCGCCGCCTGCGTCAGCGGCTACCGCGAGCGCGCCCGCCAGGCCGTGTACATGCCGACGAGCGAAGACGAGACCGCGCTCTTGATCGATCGCTTCCTCTTCGAGAAGGCGCTCAAATCGCTGGGCCAGCGGCTGGCCACCCGCCCGGCGCCGGTCGACCGGCTCCTCGCGACCCTTCTCGACATGCTCGACCGCGACGTCGTCCGCCACTGACGCCGGCGGGGGTCTTTTTTCGGAGCCAGAATCGCGGCATGCACTATGCTGCATGGGCCGAGCTCGGGCGACGCGGATGTGCAGTATACTGCCACCCGCGAAATCGACTCGAAAAAGGGACACCCCCCCCCGCGCGCGGGCCTCCGGTCGGTCGGCTATACTCGCGAGGATGGCGACGACCGTCTACCTCGACCATGCTTCGACGACGCCGGTGGACGCGGCCGTGATCGAGGAGATGCGCGCGGCGCTGGCGCTCGTGGGGAATCCATCGTCCACCCACGTGGACGGGGTGTGGGCGGCGCGGGCGCTGGAGCTGGCGCGGGCGCGGGTCGCTGCCCTGCTGGCCGCCGATCCGGACGAAGTGGTCTTCACCTCGGGGGGCACCGAAGCGAACAACCTGGCGCTCATCGGTGCCTGCTCGCGAGGCGGTGCCCCCAGCCATCTGATCACCAGCGCCGTCGAGCATCCGAGCGTTCTCACCGCTTGCGATTGGCTCGAGAGCCTGGGCATGCGGGTCACGCGGCTGCCGGTCGACCGAGAAGGCTTCGTCGACCCCGACGCGGTTCGTCGCGCCCTCGGCCCCGATACCCGACTCGTGTCGATCGGGCAGGCGAACCACGAAGTCGGCACTATCCAGCCGGTCGACGAGATCGCCCGGGTGTGCCGCGAGGCGGGCGTGCCCTTCCACACCGACGCCTGCCAATCGTTTGGTCGCTTCCCGGTGCCGGCTGGCGCGCTCGCCACCGTCAACGCGCACAAGATCTACGGTCCCAAGGGAGTCGGAGCCCTGCGGGTGCCGCCGGGTGCACGCCTCGCGCCGCTCCTCTTCGGTGGCGGACAGGAGCGCGGCCTCCGGGCGGGCACCCCGAACCTTCCCGGAATCGTGGGGTTCGGTCGCGCTGCGGAGCGGATCGCCGAGGAAGACGTCAATCGCATCCGCCGACTGCGGGACCTCCTGGTCGCGCGGGTGCTGGGCGGAGTTTCGGGATCGTGGCTGAACGGCTCGCGCGAACGCCGGCTGCCCGGGAATGCGAGCCTGGGATTCGAGGGCGTGTCGGCCTGGGACCTGGTGCGGGAGCTGGACCGCGCGGGCATCCGGGTCTCTCGGGGTTCGGCCTGTTCGTCGGGGTCGACGGCGCCGAGCCCGGTGCTGATCGCGCTGGGATTGCCTGCCGAGCGGGCGCTCGGGGTCATCCGGGTCTCGCTCGGCCACGGCACGACGCAAGAGGAGATCGACCGCGCGGCAGGAGCGATCGAAACTGCGGTTCGCAAGCTGAGGCAAGCGTGATGAGCCTTGGTTCGCAAGGGCCAGCACTACTGATATCAAGCCCGACGGTTTGGGTTGCGGGCGCAAGCCCGCGCTACGCGGAGTGAGCGAGTCGCGATGACCATCGAGTCCGATGATCGATTGGACCTGCGCGGGGTCCGCTGTCCGGCGAACGCCGCTCGGGCGCTGGTGCGCTTGGAAAGTCTCGAGGCGGGACAGGTGCTGGAGCTGACCCTGGATGACGGCGAGCCGGCCGTGCTGGTTCCGGAGTCGCTCAGGCTGGAAGGGCACGAGGTCCTCCTCCACGAACGCCACGAGGACCGCTGGATTCTGCTCGTTCGAGCGAGGGGCTAGAATGTCCATCGAGCCCGCGCGCCTGTGCGCGCGATGCGTGCTGCCGCACCGGCCACCCGACATCATCCTGGACGGCGAGGGCGTCTGCAGCGTCTGCCGCGCCGAGGAGACGAGCGCCGAGACCGCACCGCTACTCGAGACCGATTTCGTCCGCCTTCTCCAGAAGCACCGCGGCAAGGGACGGCACGACTGCCTCGTCATGTGCTCGGGCGGCAAGGACTCGACGGCCGCTCTGTACTACATGAAGCGGCGCTACAAGATGAACCCGCTCGCGTTCATGTTCGATCACGGCTTCGAGACGCAGGACGCCATCGACAACGTGCGCCGCGCGGTGGACAAGCTCGGGGTCGACCTGCTCTTCTGGCAGACCGACGAGCTCAAGGATCTTTTCCGCCGGCTGATTCAGGGCGGGTCCCGCGCGGTGGTCTGCCATCCCTGCTCGATCTGGTACATGCGCCTGACCTTCGACATCGCGGCGCGCTTCGACATTCCTCTGATCATCGCCGGATGGACCAAGGGCCAGTCCGCGCGTCCAGGAGTGATGTCCAAGTGCGCCTGCAACGTCGACGCGCCGGAATACGCGTCGATGGCGGTGGCGAGCCAAGAGTTTCTCCGCTCGCTCAAGCAGGATCCGGGCTGGCGCGATTTCCCCTCGTCGATGGAGGAGGTCGTCGCCCGCGCCAGCAAGAAGCACCACGCGACGGTGCTGTCTCCCCACTGGTTTCTGGAAGCCAACGCCGACGAGTACGTGGAGGTGATTCAGCGCGAGCTCGGCTGGCGCTACCCCTCGTCGAGCTACCCGGGGCGCTCCACGAACTGCGAGATGAACTTCGTGTCCGCCTGGCGGTCGCTCGAGAACTTCGGGTACACGCACTACCATGTCGAAATGAGCAAGCTCGTCCGGCGCGGCTTCATGACCCGCGCCGAGGCGCTCGAGCTCCTGGAGCCGAGCTTCGGCGAGGAGAAAGTGCGCGAGGTGCTGGCGCGTTTGGGATTGCCGCTCGCGTCGAGCTCGTGAGCCCGAGCGAAGTCCGGTCACGGAACCCGCGTCGGGCCGAGCGCCTGGCGGAGGGCGTGGTAGAAGACCCGAGCGACCAGGCGGTGCGCCTGGGCGCGGGGATGGCAGTTGTCCAGGAACAGCCGGCCGTCGGGGATGTGGTCGGGCACGGCCTGGTCGAAAGCGGCGGCCACGTCGGCGAGGTACACGCCTGGATGTGCGTTCGCGATGCTCCTGATGGCATCGTTGAAGGCGGAGCTGGCGCGAATCGGGAACGCGTCGGTGTCTCGGGCGGCGAGGTATTCGAGGCGGGCTTGGGCGGTCTGGCCCAAGAGGTCCAGGGCTTGAGCCCGGCGATAGTGAAGACCGGCGGCCTGGGGCTCGGCCTGCACCGCCGGCGTGAGGAGCGCCAGGGCCTGCGTCGCGCGTCCGGAAGCGACGAGGCGCCCGGTGCGGCGGATGAGATCTTCTCCCGCCGCCCGCGCGTGGGCGTTCGGGAAGCTCGTCGCGAACGGGGGAAAGCGCAGGTTCGAGGGGACGGTGGCGAGCACCAGGGGGACGTGCCGGGCCTCGCAGTCGTCGACCATCCGGAGCAGGTTCGCGCGAAACCTCTCGACGAGAGCTCGACGCTGCGACGCGCGGTCGAGAATGTCCGCTTGCGGCACGAACCGCGCAACGAGCCCGGGGTCGCGGGCGGCGACGCTCGATGCCGGCTTGGGAAGAAGGTGGCGGAAGACCTGGGTCATCCACGCGAGAAGGCGGGCGTTTCGGATCCACGTTGGGACGTCGCGAAGCCGCCTCTCGTAGGATCGATGGAGCTTCGCTTCCAGCAGGTCGCTCGTGCCCACGTAGACGAGGACGGCGTCGGGCGACAGGCTGGCGACCTGGTGGACGACCGACGCGACGCGCTCGGAGCCGAAGGTCCTGGCGCCGCAGTTGATGACCCGGTGCGGACGTCCCGGCGCGCGCTCGCGCAAGAGGGCCTGCAAGTCCTCCGAGTAGGAAACGAGCGGCGTTCCGCGGGGGCCGCCGAAACCCCAGGTGACGGAATCGCCGACCGAGAAGATGCGCAGCGCTCCCGCCGGGCGCTCGACCGCAAACGGTTGGGCGCGCCAGGTCCGCCGTTCCTCGGCCGGAACCTGCCAAAAGCCGCCGTGGCGGACAAAGATCTTTTCGCCCGCGAAGCCGGCGAGGTACGGATCTCCGGGCGGATAGCCGGCGAGGCGCAGCGCGATCTCCCCAGCGACGAACGGGCCGAGCGCGACGACGGCGATCGCGAGGAGGCGGCGAAGACGAGCTCGAAACCGGGACGCCACCTCAACCTCCGGAAGCCGCCGGCGCTCCCGGGCGCCGTTCGCAATAGAAAGGGCCGAGGACGAGCGCGTCCAATCCGATGCGGGAAGTGCACGAGACCGCGTCCTCCGGCGTGCAGACGATCGGCTCGCCGCGGTCGTTGAAGGAGGTGTTGAGAACCATCGGCACGCCCGTCAGCCGGTCGAACTCCTGGACGAGGCGGAAGGTGCGGCCATTCGCCTCCTCGGTCAGGGTCTGATGACGGCAGGTGCCGTCGACGTGCAGCGCCGAGGGGATGCGCGCGCGCCGGTCGGGACGAACTCTGGTCGCGAAGAGCATGAAAGGGCTCGGCGTCGCGCGTTCGAACCATTCGCCGGCGCGGGAGGCGAGCACGCTCGCTCCGTAGGGCCGAAACGGCTCGCGGTGCTTGACCCGGGCGTTCAAACGGTCCTTCATCGCCGGGTCGCGCGGGTCGGCGAGGATGCTGCGGTGTCCGAGCGCCCGCGGTCCGAGCTCCATCCGGCCCTCGAACCATCCGATCACCGCGCCCTCCGCGAGGCGGCGGGCGACGCGCTCCAGGAGGACCGGCTCCGAAAGCTCCTGCACCTCGAGCCCCGCCGCCGACAGCGCCCGCCGCATCCTCGAAACCGGGTAGTCCGGTCCCAAGAACGCGTCGGCCATCGGCGCGATTCTCGGTAGGCGATGGGAGGCTCGAACGACCAGGGCCGCGCCGAGGGCCGCCCCCGCATCGCCGGCCGCCGGCGGGACGAAGATGCGGTCGAAGCCCGACTCGTCGAGGAGCCGGCCGTTGGCGGCGCAGTTGAGGGCGACCCCGCCGGCGAGGCAGAGATCTTTGCAGCCCGTCTCTTGTCGCACGTGCCGCGCCATCGCCAGCAGCGCTTCCTCGAGCACCGCCTGGAGGCTCGCCGCGACGTCCCGGTGGACGTCGGCGAGGGGCTCGCCTTTCGCCCGCGCCGGACCGAACTCCTCGACAAAGGCCGGCGAGAACATCACGCCGCCGCGGGAGAAGCGGAAGTAGCGCGGGTCGAGCCGGAAGCTGCCGTCCGAGCGCAGGCCCAGAAGGGAGCGGAAGCGGTCCAGGTAGGCCGGCTGGCCGAGACCGGCGAGGGCCATCGTCGTTCCCTCGCCGCGATTGGCGTCGAACCCGAGCCAGGTGGTGACCGCGGTGTAGAGAAGGCCGAGGGAGTCCGGGTAGCGCACCTCGCCCCGTAGGTCGATGGACGAACCCCGGCCGACGCCCCAGGCGGTGGTCGTCCACTCGCCGACTCCGTCGACCGTGAGAATCGCCGCCTCGTCGAAGGGCGAGGCGAGAAAGGCGCTTCCCGCGTGCGCGAGGTGGTGTGGCACGAAGAGCACCGGCTTCTTCAGCGCCAGATCCTTCTTCAAGCGGTCGGGCAGGACCAGGCGCTCCGACAGCCACGACGGCACCGTTCGCAGGAACGCGGGAAAAGAGAAAGGAAAGGAGCGGACGTGATCGACCAGCACCCGTTCGAACTTCTGGAACGGCTTCTCGTAGAACGCGACCTCGTCGACGTCGAGGGTGGTCTGGCCGGTCTGCCCGAGGCAGGCGTTGACCGCTTGGAGGGGGAAGACGGGGCTGCCCTTGACCCGGTCGAACCGCTCTTCCTGCGCGGCCGCGACCTCGCCGCCCGCTCCCACGACGCCCGCGGCCGAGTCGTGATAGAAGGCCGAGATCCCCAGGATGTTCATCGGTTCCTACAGCCCCGCGTAGATGAACCCGACGACGACGCTGGGACCGACGTAGATGGCGACGAGCGCGGTGAGGACGAGGAGCACCAGCAAGGGCACGAGGAGGTAACGCTTGTTGCGCCGCAGGAGGCGGGCGCTCTCGCGCAGCAGGTACCAGAGCTTCATCGAAGGGTCCTCACGAGGGGTGGAGCAGGTCTTCGGGATTGGCCGACAACCCGCGCGCCGGCTCCCAATAGGACGGCCGGTCCACCCGGCGGCGCGGCCCGAGGAGCCCTCGCCCGACGACGCCAGCGAGCAGCCGCACCACGAGCACACCCAGGAAGTAGGTCAGGACAAGACCGAGAAACATCGCCACCGCCGTCACCGTCCGCGCCACCCGGCGGGTCCAACGGATGACGGCGGCGCTAGCCTCGTGCAGCATCGCTTCTCCTCACCGCCAGCGACGACGGCGCATCCTCGCACGCCGCCGGACCCTCCGCAACGAGCGAGCGCCGGCCTGCCGAGCGCCATCCTCCTCCTTCGCCGCCTCCGATGCGCCCGGGGGAGGGCGCCCGTGGCAGCGAACGGTAGCATGTCACAAGAACGGTGGAAGGCGGAAGAGGGATGGAACCGGGTATCAATCGTTGCGAAAGTAGTCGCAGTCGGAGTCTCGTGGCACAGGCGTCCTCGCCTGTGAAAGCCACAACGAAGGATACACGGGCGGGGACGCCCGTGCCACGACTGATGATGCGAGGTGCAGATACTTTCGCAACGATCAATACTGCGCGGCTTCGTGTGGGTGTGGGCGAACGCAAGAATCGAACGCCGGGGGACGGAATTGGAGCCGGGCGTGGGAGTGCCCGGACCAGGCACTGCCGATGGACATCCGCGGGATGGAGTCCCGACGCTGCGTCGCGAACGGCGGACGCCATGCTTCCATCCGGGACTCCCGTGCCCGGCTCCTTTGGCTTCCCGCGATTCGACGAAGAGCCGGGAACCGCTCACACCTCGAGCCGGTCGCCGGGCCTCGAGACCCAGCGATAGAGCACCGGGAGGAGGAAAATCGAGAGGGCGACGCGGGAGAGCAGACCGCCGACGACGACCTGGGCGAAGGGCCGCTGGCTGTCCGATCCGATCGCGTGCGAGAACGCCGCCGGCAACAGGCCGACGCAGGCGACCAGCGCGGTGATCAGAATCGGCCGCAGGCGCACGATGGCCGCCTCGCGGCTCGCCTTCTCGACGGTCGCGCCCGCCTGCCTCAGCTTGTTCGCATGGCTGACGTAGATGACCCCGGTCTGGACGCTGACTCCGAAGAGCGCGAGAAACCCGAGCCCCGAGCTGACCGAGAGGTTCGTGTGCCAGGCCCAGAGCGCGAGCAGCCCGCCCTGCGGCATCGTCAGGACCACGCTCGCCGCGATGACGAACGGGTACTTCAGGTTGCCATAGAGCCCGAAGAGCAGGAGCAGCATGATCAGAACGGTCAGCGGCCCCACGATGGCCATCTGCTTCTTCGCGGCCACGTAGTCCTTCCACTCGCCGCCCCAGCGGATGTGGTAGCCGGGCCGCCGGGGAACGTGCTCGTTCACGGCCGCCCGGGCCGCCGCCACCGCCGAGCCCAGGTCGCGCCCGCCGACCACCGAGTATTGCACGCCGATGTAGCGGGCGCCGCCCTCGCGGTAGACGAAGGACGGCCCCTGTCCGATGCTCAGGGTCGCAAAGGTGGACAAGGGCAGCCGCTGGCCCCCGGGCGTCGTCACCAGGATGCGGCCGATGGCTTCCGGGTCGTCGCGGAAGCGCTTGGCCAGGCGCACCACCAGGTCGAACTCGCGTTCCCCTTGAATCACGCTGGTCGCCGGAACGCCGCCGACCGCCGCCTCGATGAGCGCGTTGATGGTGGCGACATCGAGCCCGTAGCGAGCGACCGCGTCCCGTTTGATCTTCACGTCGAGGTTCGGCTGCCCCAGCTCGCGGACGATGGTGATGTCGCCGATGCCCGGCACCCGCGAAATCGTGTCTTTGACCTCTTCGGCGACGTGCTCCAGCGTCTTCAGATTCCGCCCGTAGACCTTGACCGCCAAGGAGCTCTTGAGCCCGGTCGAGGCCTCGTCCACCGCGTCCTCGGCCGGCTGGGTGAAGTTGAAGATGACCCCCGGAAACTGCGCGAGCTTCTTTTGGATCTGCGCGATCAGCTCGGGCTTGGTCCGGACCGGCCCGTTCCATCGGTCGTACGGCTTCAAGCCCACGTAGTATTCGCAGTTGAAGAACCCCGTCGCGTCGGTCCCGTCGTCGGAGCGGCTGTGCTCGTCCGCGACGGTCGTGACCTCGGGGAAGCTCATCAGGATGCGGCGGATGACCGGGCTGAGCTTCTTCGATTCGTCGAAGCTGATGGAGTACGGCATCGTCGCGCGCACCCACAGCGCCCCTTCGTCGAGCTTGGGCATGAACTCCGAACCGATGCCGCGTAGGCACAAGAGGCTCGCGCCCAGGGCGAGGACGCTCACCGCCATCGTCCAATTGGGATGGGCGAGGCTCACGTCCAACAGGCGCTCGTAGAGCCCCTTGAACCGGCGGTAGATCGGCCCGGGCTCGTCCTCGACTCCCTTGTGCAGAAAGAGGCCGCTGAGCACCGGGAGCAGGGTCAGCGAGAAAATCAGAGTGCCCAGGAGCGCGAAGACGACCGTGTCCGCCATCGGCGAGAAGAGGCGCTCCGACGGTCCGGTCAAGACGTAGATCGGTAGGTAGGCGGCGATGATCACGGCGGTGGAATAGAAAATCGGTCGGCCGACGTCCTTGGCCGCGGCGGCGAGCACCTCCCCGAAATGCCCGGTCTGGTCCGACTCCCGCCGCTCGCCCAGCTCGCGGAAGATGTTCTCGACCATGATCACCGCGGCGTCGACGAGGATGCCGAAGTCGACCGCGCCCAGGCTCAACAGGTTCACCGGCACGTGCCGCGCCTGAATCAGCAGAAACGCGGTGGCCATCGCCAGCGGAATCGTGATGGCGACGATGAGCCCGGTGCGGAAGCTGCGCAGGAAGAGGACCAGGACCAGCGTCACGAGCAGGATGCCCAAGAGCAGGTTGTGCTCGACCGTGTGGACGGTCAGCTCGATGAGGCTCGTCCGATCGTAGTAGGGGTGAATCTTCACGTCGGGCGGGAGCACGTGCTGGTTCAGATACGCCGTCATCGCGCGGACCTTCTTCAGCACCGTCTGCGCGGCGTCGCCGGTCCGCAGGAAGAGCACGCCCTCCACCGCGTCGTTCTGGTTCATGTAGCCGAACTGGCCGAGCCGGGGCGCGTGCCCCAACCGGACCTTCCCCAGGTTCGAGACCTTGATCGGTACCCCGTCGTGGTTCGCCACCACCACGTTCTTGATGTCGGTCAAGTCGCGCAGCCGCCCGAGGCCGCGCACGTAGTAGAACTGCCCGCCCTGCTGGTAGAAGCCGCCACCCGCGTTCTGGTTGTTGTTGGAGAGTGCGTTCACCACGTCCGCCACCGTGACGCCATAGGTGTTCAACTGGCTCGGCTCCAGCACCACCTGGTACTGCCGCGTCGTGCCCCCCATCGCCGAGTCGTCGGCGATGCCGGGAATCGACTTGTAGGCGCGATAGAGCGTCCAATCCTGGATGACCTTGAGCTCCTGCGGCGACCGGTCGGGGCTCTGGAGGACGTAGCGATAGATCAGACCGGACGGCGAGAAGAGGGGCGACATCGAGGCGGACACGCCGTCGGGCAGCGTCGCGTCGCCGATCCGCTGGAATATCTGCTCGCGGTCGAAGTAGGGGTCGGACTTGTAGCCGAAAGTCAGCGTGACGTCGCTCAGGCCGAAGAGGGAAATCGAGCGCATCACCTGGAGCTTGGGCGCGCCGTTGAAGGCGATTTCCAAGGGGATGGTGATCAGCCGCTCGACGTCGACGGCGGCGTGCCCCGGCCATTGGGTGATGACTTCGACGATCGGCGGGGACAGGTCGGGGTAGGCGTCGACCGGCGCCCGGCGAAACGCGAGCGCCCCGCCGATGAGCACCGCGACCGCCGCCGCGATGACGATGAACCGTTGCTTGAGCGCGGTCTGGATGAGGCGATGGATCATCGGCCTAATTCTCGAGGCTGTCGGCGAACTGGACGTAGAGCGCGCCCGAGGCGAGGACGGTCTCGCCCTGTTTGAGCCCGCCGGTGACGAGGGTGTCGTTCCCCATCCGTTCGCCCAGGCTGATGTGCTGGCGCGCGAACCGCCCTGGGCTCTTGGCGAGATAGACGAAGGGCAGGTTGTCCTCGTCGCGCAGAATCGCGTCGTTCGGCACGAGCAGGGACGGCTGCGTGTTCGACGGCGTGATCAGCGCGTCGACATAGAGCCCCTGCTTGAGCAGACCGCTCCGGTTCTCGACCTCGACCCGAATGGGCACCGTCAAGGTGTCCGGGTCGACCGCCGCGCCGATGTAGGTGACCCGCCCGGTCAGCGGCAGCCCCAACGCCGCCGAATGGATGGCCACCTGGTCGCCCAGCGCCACCCGCCGGATATCCTCGGGATAGACGTGCGCAATCACCCAGACCAGCGACGGGTCGGTGATGGTGAAGAGCGGGCTGCCGCCGGCCTGCACGGCTTCGCCGACCGAGACCGTCCGGCTGACGACGAGGCCGGTCAGGGGCGAGCGGACGACGGCGAGGCTCGCCGACCCCGAGCCGGTGATCTTCATGCGCGCCTGGTCGTCCTGGAGGCTCGCTTTGGCGCTCTCGACGTCGAGCTTGGCGTTCTGCAGCTCCTCCAGGGCAATCGCCTGATGCGCGTAGAGATCTTTGTCGCGGTTCAGGACTTCGAGCTTGGTGTCGAGCGTCGCCTGGTCGCGCTTCAGGTTGGCGGTGTTGTCCGACGAGTCCGGGCTCTGAATGGTCAAGAGCGGCTCGCCCGCCCACACCCGGCTGCCCTCCCGGACCATCACTTTGGCCACCCGCCCACTGACGAGCGGCATCACCTGGGTCGTCTTCCAATCGTCGAAGGTGACCTGCGCCGGCACGTGCAGCGGCAGCGCGACGTCCCTCTCGACCACCTTGACGAGCTTCAGCCGCGAGAGCTGATTTTGCGGCAACGTGAAGAGCCGCGGGCGATCGGACGCCGCGGCTGGCGCGGAAAGCGCTTGCGCGGAGGGCTTCGCGCAGCCGGAAGCGAGGGCCAGACAGGCCAGCGGAACGAGCGCCACTGCGGAACGAATCCTCATTGCATGGTCTCCTCGTAAGCGCGAACGTCCGATCGGACCGATCGGACCGATCGGTCGGATCGGTCGTTCAACGCAGGTGGCCCCCGCCGGCGGGCGAGGTCGCCGACCTGGTGCCACCCCGCTGGGGGCTCCCTTCATGGCTCCACCTCGCCGGTGATCAGCTTGACGTTGTCGGCGGCGAGCGCCGCGCGAGCAACGGCCGCGCGGTAGGCGCTCTCGGTCGCCCGGTAGCTCGACTCGGCGTCGAGAAAATCGAGCAGGCTCCCGGTTCCCAGTTGATAGGCGTGGCGCGTGATCTCCAGCGACTGCTTGGCCTCGGCGACGGCGCCGTTTTCGTATGCCTGCACGAGGGCCTCGGCCGTCCGCCATTCCGCGAGCGCCTTGACGAGCTGGTCGCGCACCTGGGCGCGCAGGCTCTCCTCCGCGAGCACCGTCTTCTCCCACGCCGCCTCGGCCTGGGTGATGTTTCCCTGGTTCCGATCGAAGAGCGGCAACGCAATCGAGAGCGAAAGGTCGGTCGAGCCGTGGTCGCCGACCTCGCCGCTCGTCGGCCGGTTGTAGTCCGCGAGGATGCCAATGTCCGGAATCGGCGTGCGCTTCGCGAGGACGAGCGACTCTTGCGCGCTCTTCTCCTGGTCGAGGAGCGCCGCGTAATCGGGCCGGCGCGCCAGCGCTTGGCTGAGCAGAGCTTCAGCGATCGCGCTCGGCGGCAGCGCTGGTGCCGAAAGCTGGCCGTCCGCCACGAAGTCCGGCGCGAGGACCTGTTCGCCCACCACCTCGGTGAGGTCGGCGCGCGCGTTGTCGACCCCGAGCCGGGCCTCGCGCACCTCGTCGTCGGTCGCGACCGCCTGCAGCCGGAGCTTGAGAAGATCGCCGAACGCGATCTTGCCATCCTTGTAACGCAGCTCGTTGAGCGCCAGCGTCTTCTCGAACCCGGCCCGATCCTCCTTCGCGAATCCGAGCTGGGACTCGGCGAGCAGGAGCGACACGAACGCGGTCTGGACGCTGGTGATGAGCTGCTGCTTCGCCGCCTGCCGGGTCGCCTCGGCCGCGGAAAGGCTCGCCGTCGCCGCCGCCGTCGCCGCCGAAATCTTTCCGCCGATGGGAATCGTCCAGGTCAGCCCGAACTGGTTCGGCACCGGCGCCCCCGGCTGCGCGATGCCCATCGCCCCGAGGTAGAAGCCCGGATTGGGCAGCACCGACGCCTGCACCACCGCGCCTCGCGCCGCCATCACGTCGTAGCCGGTCGACCGGAAATCCGGGTTGTGCTGGAGCGCGAGCTGGACCGCCTGCGCGAGCGTCACGTGCCCCACGAGAGCGCTCACGGTAGGCGGCACCGCCAACACCCATCGAGACGCCAACCCGAGGGCGAGCCCGATGCCAAGCAGCAGCGGACCCGGGGCCCGACGGATCGAGCCGGAATCGCGACCGGCTCCTGCGCCCGCCCTCTCCAAGCTCGGCCGGCCCACCTAGGTTCCCCGTTCCGGCGCGTTCCGCGGCACATGGCGGCGTCGGCGGACGCCCGGCGGCTGCGAACGGATGGCGTTCTTCGACTGGCTCACGAGATCCACCTAAAGGCCTCCGGCGGGTCGCCGTTTGGGGGGGACGGTTTGGTCGCCGTCTTGCGCGCCCCGGGACCGGGAATGCCGGCGCCGAATGCGCCTTGCGCGGGCGACGAGCGCTTTCGCTCTCGACTCGGCGCCCTTCGCAGGCGTCTCGAGGGCGAAAACGTAAAGCGAGAGCGCTCTAGGAGGGCTAAGCCGCCGGCGGCGACGACTTCGGCGCCAGGCACAGGAGGTAGGCGCGGGAGCGCGCGACCGTGACCGGGCGCGGGACCGCGGGCGCCTTGGGGCCCGGGTTTCGGGCCGCGATCTTCGCGAGCTGCGGCCTCTGCCGCGGGGAGACGCGGCTCGTCGCCACCGCGCAGTGCTGGTGAGCACCGGCGATGGGACCGCCCACGTCCGGCGTCTGCCAGGCCGTCCCCGTCGTGGAACGCCCGTGGGCCGGCGGCACGACCTTCGCCAGGTCGATGACCTCGCCGTGCGCCGCGCAGATGCCGTGCGCGACGAGCGTGTCATGGACGTCGGCGCTGGCAACACCGAGGGCGAAGAGCGCGCAGCCGCTCCACACCGCCACATGCCGGGCGGCGGCGGTCCTGAGAAGCTGGAGCGGTGTGCTGCGCATCGAGCCCGAGTCCGAGCCACACCCTAACAGGCCGCGCCTCGACAGGCTACGCGAACCGTCGCTTCCGCCGCCCTATTCCGGGCGCCGAACGGCTCGCTCGGCTGAGCTCCAGGACCACCGCCGAGAACCTTCGCCCGGCCGCCGGAGCTGTTCGTCGCCGTCCCGTCGCCCCTCGCGGTCGACGGCTGCTTCCGACCCGGGGGCCTGGTTTGAGAGCCGGCAGCGCACTGTGCGCTCAGAGCGCGCCCGTTCTTGCGCATTGCGCCTTCGACCGGGGTGCCTAGGTTCAGCCGCCCCTCATCCCGAGGGGTCACCCAACACTCGAAGGAGCAAATCATGAGAATGCTGTTGAAGATGTCGCCCGGGACCGAAGCCGGAAGCCGCGCCGTGCGCGACGGACGGATGGAGAAGGTGCTCACCCGCACCCTCGAGCAGATTCATCCGGAGAGCGCCTGGTTCGCGCCCGAGCACGGCCTGCGCACCGCCTGGATCGTCTTCGACCTCAAGGACGCCTCGCAGATCCCGTCGATCGTCGAGCCGCTCTTCGACGAGCTGGGCGCCACCGTCGAAATCGTCCCGGTGATGAACGTCGAGGACCTGAAGAAGGGCCTCGCCAGCGTCGGGCGCGGCCACTAGCCGCCGCCCGAGTCGCAAGCCCCACCGGACCGGTCCGGTGGGGCTTGTGCCATCCTGATGGATTGGCGCGCCGCGTTCGTCCGCGATAAGTTCGCCCAACGCCGCTCATTCGCGGCCGAGGAGCCATGGACGAGCAGCCGATCGACCGGATGGTGGCCGAGCACGAACTGTTCACCGCCGACGTGCAGTCTTTGCGCGTCGCGATCGAGAAGCTCGCCATCCCGACGATTCGTAGCCTGGTCGAGGGCATCCGCAACCGGCTGCCAGCGCACCTGCGCCTCGAGGAAGACGAGATCTTCCCCTGGATGCGCCGCTGGCTGCCCGAACGCGCCACCGACCTCGACGCGCTCCTCGGCGAACACCCGGCGTTCACCAAGCTCTGCGAGAGCCTTCTCGCCCTGCTCGACCAGCCCGCTCTCGACCAGCCCGCTTTCGACCAGCTCCAGCGGTTGATGGAGCTGCTCCAGTCCCACTCGGCGCGCGAGCAATCGCTCCTGGGCGAAGCGCTCGCCCGCGAGGAGGGCGCGTCGAACGAGCCGTGAGCGCTCACGCCCTACGGCAGCGCTCCTAGTGGCAAGGCGCGGCGTCCGCCGCGTCGATGGTCGGAATCCCGTTGGCGAAGAGACTCTGAAAGTACGCTCCGATTTGCGCAACGGCGGACGGGTCGTTGAACGAGACGAAGTGGTCCTGCCCCGGAAACTCCCGGATGGCCGCGGTCACCGCCGGCAGGTCCCCGCTCTTCGGGATGTTGCCGGTGAGCGGCGGCGCTGCCGGTAGGAGCCCGGCGAGGGCGAACGCGGGAATCGCACGCTCGCACCCGTTGTCCAGTTGCGGCAGCCCGCCGGCGATGGCGAGCGCCTCGTGCGTCTCGATGGGCGTGTCCTGGTCGGCGGTGCCGCTCATCATGAGGACGCTGCGCCGCTCGCCGACCGGCTCCTCGAACCAGTAGCGGGCGTAGGAGATCGGGTCGGCGACGTCCGCGAGCGTCTGCATCAGCGCGAGCGCCGGATGGAACTGGTCGAGGCTCTCCTTGCCGGCGATGTCGAGAAAGAGGCTGCTCTCGAGGAGCGCTTTCAGGTTCACGTCGCCGGTGCGCTCCAAAATGGTCGTCGTCAGGTGGCCGCCGGCGCCGGAAAGCATCGCCGCGTCCAGGTGCCGGGCGATGGCGGCGTAGAGCGCGCCGGTGAGGCCGCCTTGCGAGTGGCCGCGAAAGCCGAGGAGGGCGTGGTCGAAGGTGATATCGCGCCCGCCGGGATCGATCGACGGCGGAATCTCGAGCCCCTCGGCCAGGCGCCGGAGCGAAACGTGGTCGATCGCCGACTGCCGCATCAGGTTGCGCCCCGCTGGCGCGTTGACGATGTTGAAGAAACAGACGTCCACCGTCTGCCCGAAGCAGGTGGCGCCCGCCGGCGCGCGGGTGCCGTGCAGCACCTGGTCGATGCCGAAAGTCGCGATGCCCTTCGCCGCCAAGAGCTCGCAGGTGCCGTCGTCGGCCGCGGTCTCGAAGTCGCCACCGGTGCCGTGGCTGTAGAAAACCACCGGGTAGCCTCGGGGCGGCATCGCGCTGTCGGGCACGCAGACGGCGACCCGCATGTCCTCGGTCACCGCCGGAATCGGCTGGCCGTGCTGGTCCCACTCGAACTGGCCGCCGCTGAACTCGTACGGCGGCGTCCCGTGCATGAAGTTCGGCGCCGGGTAGGTCCCCTCGAAGAGCGAGAACCCGTTCGACGTGCGGATGAACTTCAGGTTCTCGACCTGTGGCCGCGGCAGCGACTCGACGTAGTCGCGCATCGCCAGCATCTCGTCGAGAATCGGCTGGGTCGTGAAGATGGTCGCGCCCGCGACCTGGTCGACCGGAATCTCCTGCTTGCCGAGGAAGGCGACGAGCGGCTTCCACCAGGCGGCAGCGCTGCCCTTGCCCTGGAGCGCATCGCGGAAGCTCGCTTCCGGCCCCACGGCAGCGCCGCTCTTGTCCTTGACCGCGGTCGTCACCACCAGCGCGTACCGGGTCTTCGGCTCCAGCGGGAAGCCGCGCACCGGGCGCGCGGCGAGGACGTGCCCCGGCAGCCACAAGGTCGGCGGGTCGATGAAGTCCCACTCGAGCGGCACCCGGCGGCCGTAGAACCGCGAGGAGGGGTCGATGGCGGCGAGGAAGAGGGAAGCGCTGCCGGTGAGCGAGGCCGCCGGGCTCGCGGGGAGCGAATTCGGGTCGATGGCGCCGGTGAACGGCAGGTAGATCGGCGACGACAGGCCCCACCCGTGGACGAGCCCGTTGGCGGTCTGGAGCGTGGTGGAAAAGAGGGTGCCGTTCTCCGGGTTGGGAAAGTCGAGGGTGGTCAGGGTCCCGGCGGCCGAAAGGCGGCGATCGTCGGGCCAGGGCGCGGCGAAGTAGGGCTCGCCGCTCGCCGGGTCGTACGCCTGGGTCTCGACCCGCGTCGCGGCGAGGGGCTGCGGTCCCGGGGAGCCGCAGGCGGCGACGAGCGCGACGAACGCGAACGCGAAAAGACGGTGAGCTTTCATGGGACCGAGAATCTCCGCCGAACGGCGGCGGGGCGCAAATCGCCGCTGGCCGTTCGGTCGAAGCTCCCGGCGGTGACGCGTCGCGCTGATCGGTCCGATCGGTCGAGTCAGCGCGAGAGGGGTATCGCCTTCGTACAGCTTGTCGGTGATTGGGCCTCACCCCCCGCTGCCGCGCGCCCGCTTCATCCCGACGACCGAGCTGTCGGGACGCGAGGGGCTTCGGGCACCAAGATTCGGTGACACGTCCAATTCTCTGAGCCCCTCGCGTTTGCGCAGCAAATGAGAGCAGAGGGGGCGCGCGGCAGCGGGTGAGGTCTTGGCGGCGCGCCGACCGGAGCGGCATCGTTGCGACTTCGCGCTTGCCAGGCATCGTCTTTTTTTCTACTTTGGGGCTTCTCGTCAGATCGCCGAGCGGCCGGGGGCGGGCGGCGAGAAGGGACCGACGTTGCCGGCGCGGCGCTGTCGCTTCCATCCTGGCTCCGGCACCGCCTCCGTGCGGCACGGCGGGATGCCCGCCGCATCCCCGGGAGGCGCGCGATGAGCCCTCCTCCGTTGACCGCACGCCTCGTGCGACCGGTCCGGGTGAAGCGTCGGCTCGCCGTTCGGTACGGCGCGGACTTTCCGCTCCTCGGCGCCGGCTTCACCGCCAACGTGTCGATGCACGGGCTGGCGATCTTCGGCTCCTCGGTGCACAACCCGGGCACGAGCATCCGTGTCGACCTGCGCCTGCCCGGAAACGTCGCCTGCCGGATCGAAGGCCGCGTCGCCTGGGCCCTGCGCGGCTCGGCCGCGATTCAATTGCCGAACCAGCTCGGCCTGGAGATCGTCCGCGCCGACGAGTCGTACTACCGCTTTCTGATGTCGATCCCCGGGTTCGGCCCGGACGCCAGCCCGGCGAAGGCCGAGCCCCAACCGCCGCGCGAAGCGCCCGCGCCGCGGACGGTTTCCCCGGCGCCCGTGGTCCCCGTGCAGCCGGAGGCGCTCCGACCGCGCGCGGAACGACGCGGGGTCACCCTGCCGTTCCATTTCGGAGAAGCGAGAGCGCTCTTTCTCGCCGGGGTGGTCCTCAACGTCTCCCAGGGCGGGCTGTGCTTCCGGTCGAACCGCGTGGTCGAGGTGGGCACCTGCCTCCAGTTCGCCGCCGAGAGCCCCGCCGGGCCGTTCGCCGGAGCGGGAACCGTGATCTGGTCGCGGGCGGACGCCCGGACCGACCGCCACGGCCTGCAGCTCACCCAGGTCGACGAGGGCTGGTACCGCTACCTCGTGCACGTGTCCTGAGCCGACGACCCGCGCTTTCGATTCACGTCCGAATGACGAATGCCTTGAGCGGCGCGGTGCGGCCCTTGACCAGCATCGGCGGCAGCGGCGCGACGGGAAAGGCTTTGCCGCCCGTCCGGGCGAGGCAGGCGTCGGAGAGCACGATCGTCCCGCCTTCCGCCGCGCCGCACAGCCGGCTCGCGACGTTCACCGTGTCCCCCACCGCCGTGTACTCGAGCCGCTTCGACGAGCCGATCACCCCCACCACCGCCTCGCCCGTGTGCAGGCCGATGCCCACCGACACCGGTGCCCTCCCCTGCTGGAGCCGGTGGTGGTTGAACTCCTTCGTCTTCTCCTGCATCAGCATCGCGCAGCGGATCGCCCGCTCCGCGTCGTCGGTCCCTTTCACCGGCGCGCCGAAGAGCGCCATCACCGCGTCGCCGATGAACTTGTCGACGATGCCGTCGAGGGCGAAGACGCAGTCGGCCATCAGCTCGAAGTACTCGTTGAGCATCGACACCGTCTCCTGCGGCGGCGAGTGCTCGCTCATCGTGGTGAAGCCGCGGATGTCGGAGAAGAGGATGGTCAGCTCCTGGAGGGTGCCGCCCTTGGTCAGCTCGATCTGGCCCTGCTCGACCTGCCGCGCGAGCTGAGGCGAGAGGAAGCGCTCCAGGAACGACCGCTTCGCGGCGGACTCCTCGATTTTTCGGACCAGCTCCGAGTTCTCCAGCGCAATCGTCGCCTGGCTCGCGATGGCGCCCAGCACCTCCAGGTCCTTCATCGTGAACGCGCCGATCCGCTCGCGGCTGTCGAGGAACATCACCCCCTTCACCTCGTCGCCGGACAGGAGCGGTACCGCCATCCCGGAGCGCACCCCGAGGCCGATGATCGACTCCGAGGCGTTGAACCGGGCGTCGTCGAGCGCGTCGCTCGTCAGCACCCCGCGCTTCGTCGTCGCCACGTGCGCGAGCAAGGTCTCCGAAATCAGCACCTTCGCCCCGTGGGAGCGCTTCTGCCGGACGGCCTCCACCACGAGCTCGCTCGTCCGGTCGTCCTTCAGCAGAATCACCCCGTTGTCGGCGGGAATCAGCTCGAAGGCGATCTCGAGAATCCGCGACAGGAGCGCGTGCAGGTCCCGCTCCAGCCGGACGTAGCGCTGGAACTCGTGGGCGATGCGCAGCCGCTCGTAGTCCCGTTTGAGCTGGCCCGCGTCCTTCACCTCCTCGGCGCTCTGGAAGACCCGCGCCGCCTCGACGCTCGCGACCACCGGCGCCTTCTCGTCGGTGGTGCGATAGACCGGGCCTTCTTTCTCCTCGCCCGAGCGGAACACGAGGCGCGTCGTGCCGACCAGGAGCTCGTCCCCGTCCTTGAGCCGCAACGGCGAGTAGAGCCGGCGGCCGTTCAGGAAGGTGCCATTGGAGCTGCCGAGATCCTGGACGACGAAACCGCTGCCGTCCGGCTCGATGCCGGTGTGGCGGCGGCTCACCTCCCGGTCGGCGAGCTGCACGGTGGCGCCGGTGGAGCGGCCGATCACGGTGGGGCCGGCGATCGCGAACTCGATGGCGTTGCCGCTCGGGCCGCGCAAGACCAGCCGGGGCGCGCCCGGACCGCGCGCGGCGAGCGGCACGGGACCGCCCGTGGACCCGGGCACCGTCGGACCATCCGGGGGTCGCACCCGGGCGCCACAGACGGGGCAGCGCGCGGGGCCGGCGGGCAACTGCGTCTGACACCGTGGGCAGGCGAGCATGGGCCGGCGGCAATGTACCACGCCGCTAAGCCCGGGGCCGCGGTTGACTTGAGCCCGCGAGCAAGGGAATCCTCGCCCTTTCGTCCGTTCGGCGCTTGGCCGAAGAGCGTTCTCGCCGGAGCCCACCTGTTGCGCAGCCGCCCTTCGGGCCCTCGCTCCTCCCGCGGCGGCCTCGTCATGCTCCTCGCCGGCGTCGGCCTCGGCGCGGCGCTGATGTCGGCGGTGCGTCCCGCGCGCGCGTCGCGCGAGCCCCTGGGGACCCCCTGCCCGGACCCGGCCGCCTTTGCCGAGGTGTACCGGACCGTCCAGAACCTCGCCCTCCACCAACCCGGCGAAGAGGCGCTCTACCGCGGCGCCATCGACGGAATGCTCGCGACGGTCGACCCCTACACCCGGCTGATTTCCGCCGCCGACTGGCGCCAGACGAACGCGGCGACCCGCGGCGACGAGGCCGGCGTCGGGCTCGACCTGTTGGAGGAGGACGGGCGCCTCGTGACCGATCGGCCGGAGGCCGGTTCACCCGCCGCCGCCGCCGGAATCGAGGCGGGCGAGACCGCGCTCGCGGTCGACGGGAGGCCGCTGCGCTGCCTGGGGGCGGGACCGGCGTCGCTCCTCTTGTTCGGCGCGCCCGGAACCAGCACCACCCTCACCCTCGCCGCGCTCGGCGCGCCCGCTCGGGAAGTCGTCCTCCAGCACCGCGCGAGCCCGGCGAGCCCGCTGGTGACCCGCCTCTACGGCGACGAGATCGGCTACCTCGGGGTGCGGGTCTTCGCCGACGGGGTCCAGAGCCGCGCGCGGCGGATGCTCCGGGAAATCCACGCCCGCGCCGGACGCGCCTTCCGCGGCCTCGTGATCGATCTGCGGCACGATCCCGGCGGGCTCATCGAGCAGGCGGCGGCCCTGGCCGACCTGTTCGTCCGCCACGGCACCCTGCTGACGGTGATGGAACGAAACGGCCGCCACACCGAGGTGATGAAGGCGTCGGGCCGGGCGACCGAGACCGGCTATCCGGTGGTGGTGCTGGTCGACGAGCGGACCGCGAGCGCTGCCGAGGCCTTCGCGGCGGCGCTGCGCGAGAACCGGCGGGCGCTCCTCGTCGGCACGCGGACGCTCGGCAAGGGAACCGTGCAGGACTTCGTTCCGCTGACCGACGGGAGCGTCCTCGAGATCACCAAGGCGCGCTTCCTGACGCCGCGGGGCCGGTCGCTGGACGGCGCGGGGCTGATGCCCGACCTTCCGCCCCAGGGGGGAAGCGGCAGCGCTGACGCCGGCCTCCTGACCGCCGCGTATCTCATCCGCCACTGGAGCGAGGTCGCGTCGAGGCTCGACAGCGTTCCCGCCCTGCGTTGATGGGCCGTCGAGCGCGCCTTCGACCGGAAGTTGGAACCGACCGGGGAGTCTCGTCTAGATTGCGAGCGGAAACCGGACCGGAGCCCAACCGTGAAGCGTCTTTCGATTCTCCTCGTCTTGCTCGCCCCGCTCGTCGCGCCCTCCTCCGCGCGCGCCGTTCCCAGCCAGGGGCCGCACCCGGTCGGCGAGCCTAGCGTCATCGGCGGGAAGAACCCCGTCGGCAAGCCAGGCCAGCTCGGCGTCGGGCTCGCGGGCGGCTGGTACACCGGCGGCGTCACCGTGAAAACGGCGTTCACCGAGGCGTTCGCCGGCGCGGCGACCTTGGGCTCCTGGTGGGGCTACGGCCTGTCCTTGTCCGCGGACGCGCTCTGGGAGCAGCCACCGCTCGCGCAGAACGACACGGCGAGCCTCGACTGGTACGCCGGCATCGGCCCGCTGCTTGCGCTCGGCGACGGGCTGGCCGCGGTCGGCGCGGACGCCATCGCCGGCCTCGAGGCGCGCTTCAAGCCGATTCCGCTGGAGCTCACCCTCGACATCCGCCCGACGGTGCTCTTCGGGTCGACGCACTTCGGCTACTTCCGGCTCGCCGGGCAGGGTGCCATCCGCTATTGGTTCTGACGGCGGCGAGGACCGGCAGCGCTACCGTGCCCCGAGCCCGGCCGTGCTCCGCGTTTTCGTCACGGCTTGCCTGCGCACGTCGCTTGAATTCTCGGCCGCTCGTCCTTCGACTGCGCTGCCATGAAAAAGGGGGTATCGGGCCGCTGGCCCGGCGCCAGGCCGGCGGCTTGGAACCACCGTCCTTTCTCATCGCACATGCTGAGCCATCGGCTCATGACGTCTCGGGATGAGCGGCCTCGCTCACGCGGTCTGGTGCGGTGAACCCGACAGGCACCTCGTCGGGAATCGATCGGCGTGCGGTACAGGACGCGAGCGGCGCCCGCGGGAAGCTTTCCCCGGGGCGCCGCTGTCCGAACGCTGGTGCAAGTGAGCTTAGGCTGCCGCCAAGGCACCGCCGCTCGTGCCGCCCTGGAACTGGGCGTCGCCGAAGCCGAGCATCGGCCAGAAGACGAACGGCAGGAGAATCAGGCCGACCGCGAATCCGGCTCCCTTGCCGAACTTTTCCGCGAGAGCGAGGTAGGCGAGGATCGCGACGATGAGGTTCACCAGCGGGATGAGGAAGAGAATGATCCACCACACCGGCTTGCCGGCGACCTGGAGCAGCACGATCACGTTGTAGATCGGGATGATGGCGGCCCAACCGGGCTGGCCGGCCTTGCTGAAGGTCTTCCACATCCCGGCGATCATCAGGATGACGATCGCCAGGTAGATGACGCTCACAATTGCGCCCATGGCCTTGCTCCTTCGTCCCGCGAGGGGGACATCGAGTTGACGAACGTTGACGAGCGGGCGCGCACCTTACCCGACCCCGCACCTTGAACGCAAGCGCCTCGAGATCGCCTGGCGCGGCGCTTCCTTGGCGTGTCCCGCAGAGCCCGGCGCGGGCGGCCGGCCAAAGGCCCAGCCGCCGGTCAGCAGGGGCGGCCGGCAGCGCTACGGCACTCCGAGCCCGGCCTTCTTCTGGTCCTTGCTCGGGAAGTTATTCTGATAGATGAGCTCGAGCTGGTCGTGGTTCTGGTCCCCCACCTTGAGGCGTCCGAAGGTGGTGTCGTTGAAGCGGTATTCGCCGTCGACCTCCCAGGTGTTCTCGCCGTTCAGGATGTTCGCGTTCGGATGGCGCTCGCCGCCGATGTAGAGCTTGCCATTCCAGAAGTAGGTGCCGAGCTTGACCGACCCTTGCGCGCCGACGCTCAGCACGTCGATGTCCGCCGCGCCGCCCAGGTACTTGTTCAAGAAGCTCTTGGCGATGCCCGAGCCGATGGAGGTCGCGAGGCTCGTCAAGGTGTCGTTGACGTTCTGCTGCGAGAGCGCGAACGGGTCGGTCTGCGCGCGGTTCTGCACCTGCCCGGTCGCGAGGAAGTAGAGAATCTCCGACTCGTCCATCGACGGCTTGGAGGTGAAGTTCTTGATCGGATGGTCGAGAGTCCCGGTGATGGTCGCCGTCACCGTCACGTTCGCCTTCTGGTAGCGGGCGGTCACGTCCAGCGTCGGGTTCTTGTACTGGCGCGAGTAGAACGTGAGCGCGCTGTTCGGCTGCACCTCGAACTGCGGCGGCAGCGGCGGAAGCTGCACGGTCCCGCGCACGACGCTCACCCGGCCTTTGAGGTCGAAGGGGCTGCCGCCGTCCTTCGCCAGCGCCTCGTCCACCCGGGCGGTCGCCTTCGCGCCGAGCACCACGGTGTTGCCGAGCGGCGCGTCGATGCGGAAATCGTCGGGAACCACGAGGCCGACCTGCGCCTTCCAGCGGGGCTTCCAGGGAGCGGCAGGCTTCACGACCTTCGTTCCGGCGATCACGAAGTCCGGATTCGGCGCGAGCGATTGCACGTCCTTCTGCGGTTGCTCCGGAATCCGCACCAGCCCCTTCGAGAGCAGGACCTTCGGCACGTCGAGAAAGCCGTTCTTCCACACGATCTGCGGGGCGTCGACGCGGAGCGAAAGGTAACCGCGCGTCTGGTACTCCTCGACGATCGGCAGGGCGTCGAGCCGCGCGTGAAAGTCGCCGAAGAGGCCGGCCGTGCCCGCGCGCGGACCGAGCGCGCCGTTCATGCGGAAGGTTCCGGTGCCGCTGCGACCCGAGAAGTCGGCCAAGGTCGCCCGCGGCCAGGCGACGTTCAGCTCGAGCTTCATCGCGTCGAAGGTCCCGAACCCCGGCACCGCTACCGACCCGTTCACGAGCGCGACCCGCCCGTCGACCCGCGGCGAACGCAACGGGCCGTGCTTCGACAGGCTCGCGTCGAGCCGGCCGCCCAGCTTGCGCGCGCTCGACACCACGCCGTTCAAGAGCGCGAGGTCCAGCTTCCGCGCCTGAATCGACGCGTCCAGCCGACGATCGAGGACGTCTTGCTCGCTCGCCTTCAAGGACTCTCCCCAGGTCGGCTGCGCCTGCGGATTCGCCGCGACCAGCCGCGCCCGCCCGGCGGCCGCGAGGTCCTTGGCCGAAAACGAGCCGGCCAGCGCCGCGTCGAGCTGAAGCGATCCCGCCGAGCGCGAGGTGAAGTCGCCCGCCACCCTGGTCCGCGCGCCCGCCGACTGCGCGGTCAGATGGAACGCGCCGATCGGCTTCCCCGACAGCGTCACCGCCGGGACCTCGAACGACGCGCGCAAAATCGGAGCGTCAGCGCTGCCGGTGAGCGACAGCCGGCCATCGGCATCGCCTCCGTAGGACGATACCGCTTCCGTTGAGGTCGGCGCCGCCTCCGGCCACAGTCGGGCGAGCGCGGTCGGCATCAGCCGCAGCTCGATGTCGACCGGAACCTGGAGCCAATCCTCGGTCGTCAGCTCGCTCGCCCGCGACGCCGGCGCCTGCACGGTCGCGTCGAGCGTGACGAAATCCCGTCCGGCGCGCTGCGTGAGCAGGCGGGCTTGGAGCGCGTGGTTCGCCGAGAGCTCCAGCGTCGCGTCGAGATCCCGGTAGCGCCCCAGCGTCATCGCGGTCGCGGCGAGCGTTCCGTCGAGCCGCGGCTCGCGCAAGGTCCCGGTCATGTGCACCTTGCCGGCCAGGAGCCCTCTTGCTCCCGCCGGCGCGAGGTGCAGCTCGGAGAGCGCCCCCAGATCCGCCTGCGCGAGCGAGACCGTCGCCTCGAGGGGCAAAGTCCGCGGGTTCGGCCAGGCCCCCGCAAGGACCGCCTCCGCCGAAAGCGGCGCCGACAAGTCGAGGTGCGCCTCCAAGAGCTGCGGCCGCGTCAGGTCGAGCGCCAGCGCGGCCCGCCCCCGCCGCCACCGGAGGCTCGCCGTCGCGCCCAGCCGGTCGACGCCGAAACCCTGCCCGTTCTCGAGCTGGACGAGACCGCTCACGTCCGGCGCCTGCCACGTCCCGGCGAGCGCAAGCGTTCCCGCCAGGCGACCGGAAACCTTCGGCGCCTTCGGAACGACCAGCGACGCGAACGCGAGGTCGATGCCGTCGAGGGACACCTTCGCGGCGATCGGCGGCGCTACCGCCCCCTTCAGAACCGGCGCCCGCGGCGAGGAGGCCGGCAGCCTCGCGGTCACCGCGAGCCGTCCGCCGCGGGGAATCGACGCTTCGAGGCTGGCGGTGACGAGGCCGTCTTCGAGCTTCGCCGCCAGCGTCGCCGACACCGGCGCGAGCTTCCCGTATCCCGCGCGGACGACGCGAAGGCGCGCGCGCCCCGCGGGCGCCGCGAGGGTGCCGCGCACCGAAGCCGAGCCGCTGAGCGTTCCTTTGAGCGCGGGGGTGGTCGGCAGGAGCGCTTTCGGGATGCGGTCGAGGCGCAGCCGGTCGACGGCGAGCTCGCCCCGGAGGGCACCGGACGCGCGCATCTCACCGCTGAGCGCGAAGCGCCCGACGCTCCCGCCGACGAGAAGGTGATCGATCCGTTTCGTCGACTGGTCGATCTCGATGGTGGCCGGCTGCTCTGAGGCGAGCGAAATCCCGAGCACGCTGACCGCGAATCGGTCGAGCCGCCAGTCCTGCGCGCCCGGTTCGGTCGAACGAAGGCGCTTGCCGTCCACTTGGAGCGCGACCGGCCGGTACCGGAGCGCCTTGCCCGCCCGCACGCGCGCGAGGTCTCCTTTCAGCGACACGTGCGTCTCGTGGCCGTTGAGCGTCGCGGTCAGGTCGAGCGCCCGTCCCCGCAGCGTCCCGGCGGCAAACGCGCCGACGTGCGCCGACGGAATCGAGCCGAGCGGCGGCGAGAGCTGCACCACCTTCACCGTCGCCTGCGCGTTCGAGAGCGTGTCGTCCGCGTACGCTAGGCGCGGCACGGTCACCGACAGCTCGCCGTGCAGCGCGGCGTAGGGTCCTTCGACGTGACCCTGGAGCGCGGCCGCACCGGACATCGGCGGCAGCTTGCGCGTCAAGCTGGGCGGCAGCGCTTTCTCCAGCCGCTCGAGGTCGGTCACCTCGACGTTGAGCGACAGCGCAGCAGCACGTCTGGAGGCCTGACCCTGGGCGTCGACCGTGGTGCCCGCCGCGACGACGTGCAAGGTCCGAATCGTCGCGGTCGTGCCGACCACGTGCGCCATGAGCTTCGCGGACTCGAGCGCGAGCGCCTGGTAGCGGCTGCCCGAGGCATCCAACTGGACATCGGCGCTCCCGCTCCCCGGAAGCCCGGTGCCGTCGACGGTGAGCCGAGCGTTGAGAAAGCCCGCCGGCAGCGACGGCAGGAGCGCCCGCGGCTCGAATCGTTTGGCCACCACCGTGACGCCGTAGTGGGCAATCGATCGGTTCTTGCGCGGCCGGGCAAGCCGGGCGTCCAGGTAGACGATCACCTTCCCGACCGGCGGCTGGGCGCGGACGACGAGCTGCGCGACGGGCCAGGTGAGCGATGCCGCACCGGTCGCGCTCAGCGGCCTGGCGAGCTTGACCTTCGGCCAGAGCGCCTCGACGTCGGCGGGCGCGACACGCAGCGCGTCCAAGGTGAGCCGGCCATCGCTCAGGTCGGTCGAAACGTGTCCGTGCAGGCGCAGGCTCGAATCTCCGATCGCCAATGAGAGCAGCCCGACCTCGATCCGATGGCGGGAAAAGCTTCCCGAGACCGAGAGATTGGCCGCGCGATCGATCGGCTGAAGCAGGTGTGCGGAAGCGGTCATGGAGGTCGTTAGCGCATCCGCTCGGCCGTCCAACGCCCCGGCGAGGTCCAGCCCCGCCACCGCCAGCGGCCGCGCTCCCGCGCGCGCCAAGGCTCCGTTGTCGATGCGGACGTTCGGCGCGTGAATCGTGAATCGCGACTTACGCTTCGCCGGCGGCGATGGCGGCTTCTTCGACGCGAGCGCCCGGGCGAGGTTGGTCGAACCGTCCTCGGGCACGATGTCCACCACCGGGTGCGCCAGCGTCAGCTCGGCGAGGTCGAGCCGCTTCCCCAAGAGGCCGATGGCCCGAACGCTCGCCACGACCCGGTCGATGGTGACCACGGGAGCGCTGTCGCCCGGCGCGTAGAGCTTGACCCCGTCCAGCTCGAGCGTCAAGAGGCCGGAGAGCGACACCCGGCCGATTTCGAGGCGCCCGGCGATTTCCCGGCGCGCCGCGGCCAGCGCCTCTTCGCGCACGAAGCGGGCGCCGACCGACGAGGTGAGGATTTCCCAGCCGGCGAACGGCAGCAGCGCCATGATGAGCAGCAGCGCCGCCGCCACCCACAACGGCCACCGTTTGCGGTGCCGCTTCCCCTGGGTCCCGGAGTCTCGCGCTTGCTCGCTCACGCTCCTCCAACGCCGCACGGCGCGGGCGCATTCGAGCCCCGGCGAAGAGCGCTCAAAACGCTTCGCCGATGCTGAAGAAGATCTGCAAGCCCCACAGGTATCCGCCCTCGTCGTAGCACTCGTGGGACCGCGTCGCATAGCCCTTCTGGCCCGGCGCGGTGGGGTAACCGGCAGCGGAGCAGGAGGTCGCGATGCGGTAGTCGTTCTGGTTCATGTCGAGCGGGTGCGCCGCGAGAAAGCCCGCCGGAGCGCTGGTCCGGACGGCGACCGGAACGTCGCTCCAACCGTTCAGCCGGTTCGCGAAATCGAGCCGGATCGGCCCCACCGGCGTCGCGTACCTGAGGCCGATGCCCCAGTCCGCCTCCCAGAAGCGCTTCGGCCACAGCCCGGTCGACCTCTCCGGCACCTCGTCCACCGCGCCCCCGTCCGCGAACAGCACCACCCCGAAGTTCCGCCAGCGCGTCGGCAGCCGCAGCTCGACCGAGCCCTCCAGGAGCCGGTCGCCGCCGAGCGGGATCGGCGGCCCGGCGATGTAGGGGTCGACCCCCGGCTTGCCCGCGTCCGGATTGTTCTCGACCAAGAACTCCCGCGGGCCTATCTGCTGCGCTCCCGCCGCCCTGACGGAATTCGCGCCGCCGGCGAAGAACTTCGCGACCCCCGGCAGCGCTCTGCCTGAGCTTCCGACCTGGAACAGCATCCCCCAGCGGCCGCGCAGCGCCAGCGTCGCCCCATCCCACAGCGGGAGGTAGAGGCGCAGCTCGGGAACGAGCCGGACGAACGAGAACTCCGAGCCCGGCAGCCCCGCGTACTGGAAGTCCGAGGCGAGATACCAGCCGCGGTGGGTCTGGACCGGGTTGTCGCGCCGGTCGATCGAGAGCTGGCCCTCGAGGTAGCCGAGCAGGCAGCGGCTGGAAGGAAAACCAGGGGTAGCGGCACCGCAGCCGCTCGTCTCCAGGGCGTTCGCCACCCCCACCGGCGACACGCCCTCCTGCGAGACGCCGAAGTAGAAATCGTAGTTGACGCTGGTGGTCCAGGTCAGCGTCGGCAGGAGAGCGTCCAGGTGCCAGGGGAAGCCGAGGTGCGCGCCGACGCGCTGGTAGGCGAAAGCGCTGGTGATGTCCTTGGTGTAGTCGAGCGCGCTCGAGACGTCGACCGGCGAGCGCAGGATGCGCGGTTGCACCAGCTCCAGCCGGCCGTCGGCGACCACGCCTTGCGCGGTCAAGCCGCCCCCGAAGAGGCTGGTGACTCCCGGCACCAGGGCGTAGCCCAGACCGCCCGAAAAGGTCAGCCGCTGCAGCCCGCGCGCGAGGTTCTTGTTCTGCCAGAGCCCGGTCACTTCGGCGACGGAGCGGTACGGGTCCGACTCGAGGCCGCCCCCCGCCTGCACCGTGATGAACGGCGCCTCGTGCACGGTGATCGCCACCGGCGCGAAGCCCGGGCGCTCCTGCGCGCCCGGCTCCACCTGCACCACCGTGAACACGCCGAGCGCGTAGATCCGCCGCTGCGCCTCGCCGAGCGCCTGCGGCGTCAAGAGCTGTCCGGGGTGGAGGCCGCTGACCAGCGCAATCCGGTCGCGGCTGAGGGCGACCGCGCCGAACACGAGCACCCGCGAGATGCGCAGGCGGCGGCCGGGCGTGGCGGTCAAGCTCACCTCGGCGCGCCTCGTGCTCGGGTGGACGACCACCTTGCCCTCGACCGCCGCCTGGATGTAGCCCGCCCGCTTCAGCCGCCGGACGAGCTCGGCCTCGAGCGCCTCGTACCGGTCCTCGACGATGGCCGAGCCGGGCGGCAGCGGTAGCCCTGAGAGCACCTTCGCCCGCACGGAGGGCGGCAGCGCTTCCAAGCCCTCGATCGACCGGGAGGACACGAGCGTCCGCGGGCCTTCGCGAACGTAGAAATCGACGTTCATCCGCCCGTCGTCGCGGTCGAGCAGGACCCGGGTGACCGACGCCGAGTAGAAGCCGTTCGCCTGATAGATGCGCTCGATGCGTTTGACGTCCCCGGGCACGACGGTCGGGTCGAACGGATGCGGCTCGCGGTTCCACGGCATCCAGCGGCCGGACGGGGTCAGGGCGAGGTGGCTGACGATGTCGTCGTCGGAGAGCGCGTGGTTGCCGTGGATGTGGACGAACCCGGTCGCGGGCGGCGCGCCCTTCGCCGCGTGCAGAAGGCAACCGCTCTCGAGCCCCGGCAGCGCTGCGAGGCAGACCAACCACCACGGCGATCGGAAGGCCGAGCGCATCCGAAGACCGAACTTACGTCCGGCCGGTGCCGATGTCCGCTCTTTCGACCTGGCGCTGTCCGCCGCGGAGCAAGAGCTTCAGGTTCGCTTTTTCCCACGCCCGCGCCCGCGCGTACTCTGCGAAGAGCTTTTCGCGGGCGCGAAACTCCGGCGAGTGGGCCGATCGGTGACCAGCGGCGGTCCTATACTGCGGCACCGCCTGGTGCAGCATCTCGTGGTAGACGACGAACTCGACGAACAGCCGCGGCACCTCGGCCCGGTCGAGGGCGGGGTGGATGAGGATCGTTCGCGACTCGGGAAAGTACGCGCCCATCCGGATGCTCTTGCGCCGCCGGCGGCCGGTGCCGCGTCCCCAGCCGATGCGCGCCTCGATGGTGCTCTGGAAGTAGCGCTGGTTGACCTGGTCGAAGATCGTTTGCAGCTCGTGGAAGCGGCCTCGAGCGCGGGGGACCATCGCGCGCTTTCGCTCGCCGCCCCGTCCGATGCGGCCGCGGTGCCGGTCGATGAAGCCGTCGAGAATCTGGTCGACCTGCCCGGTCCGGCGCCGCGTGTACTGCGCGAGCGCGCGGACCACCAGGGGCTCGGCGAAGAGGAACATGTGGTGCACGCGCAGGTGCAGCCGGTTCCGGGCGCGGCGGTAGGAGATCATCGTCGAGCGGTTGTCGTGGATGCTGACCGACACCGCTTCCCCTAAGAGCGCCCGCAGCTTCGCTTGGAGCCCGGCCGCATCGTGCGCGATCGGCGCGGGGGAAGGCGCGGACCGAGGCGGAGCGATCGCCGGGGGCGCATCTGGCGGAGCTCCCGGCGTCGGCCCGGTGACGGCGAGCGCGCGCTCCAACGGGCGCGGGCCGAAAGACAAGGAGAGCTGCTGCGCAGGTGTACGGCGGCGAGGCAACTTCGTACTCGAAGTCCTTCGCCGGCACTCGGGGAGAACCGACAAGCCGCGCGCCGGCGAAAGCGGCTCGTTTCGCGGGCGCCATGGTAGCGCGCGAGGGGCCATGTCGAGAGGCGCCAGCCGGCCGCCCGGTCGGACAAGCTGCGACATGGCCGCCGCGCGGTGCCTTGCAGGCGCGAGCGCGCGCGTGTTAGGGGTCGGTCGTTCGGGGTCGAAAGAGGAAGCCGCCGAGGTGGACGGACGGGCGACCGCCTCGAGGAAGAACGCGATGGCTGCATGCCGGTAGACCACCGCTCGCGCACCCGCCGCCTGGCGTTCTCGGCCGTCGGCGTCGCGGCCGCACTCGGAGTCGCCATCGCCTGGTTCGCCGGACGCCCTGTCGGACCCGCCAAGCGGCTCGCCCTTGCGCGTAGGCTCGTCCTGGCGGGCCGGCCCGACGCCGCGCTCGCGGAGGCCCGGCGCGCGCTCGCCTCGCTCGATGACCGCGGCGACCCGGCGCTTCGGCTCAAGGCGCTGGCGGCCACCGCGCAGATCGCCGACTTCCACTTGTCCCGCGCCTACCTGCCCGAGGCGCTTCGCTATTACCAGCAGATCGTCCGCCTGGGCCCCGGTACCGCTGCCGCCTACCATGCTGGCGTGCGCATCGCGCAGATTCTGCACGAGCGCATGCACGACGACGTGCACGCCGAGGCGCAATACCTGGCGGTGGTGGACGCGTTCCCCCATCGGCCCGGGATCGACCGGCTGGTGCTACAAGCGGCCGAGATCGCCCTCGACAGCCGCCGCACCGAGGCGGCGCGGGCGGACGCGGCGCGGCTGGTCGCGCAGTATCCGACGAGCCCGCGGGCGCCCGACGCGCAGATCATCGTCGGCCAGTCGTTCGAGCTCGAGGGCCGCCTGCAGGACGCGACGAAGGCATTCAGCGCTGTCGGGGAGCGTTGGCCCGGGACGCCGGCCGCCGCCCGTGCCCTCTACCAGAAGGGCACCTGCTTGGCTGACCAGGGCGACTACGGCGACGCCATCGCCAGCTACATCCAGGCGCTGCCGACCTATCCCGACCCCATCGTCGTGCAGCAGAGCCTCGCCCGCGCCCGGCGCCATTTCACGGCCGAAATCGCGATTCAGCCCGGCTCGCACGCCTACGCATTCGCGCGCTAGGCGCCGGACCGGCCGCCCTTCTTCCCCTCGGATTCCCGGCGGCGCTCCGTCGGCGGCCCTTTCCGATCTGCCGCACGTGACCGTCGCCCGAGCCGGGACTAAGCTCCCGCCGGCTTTTTTCCGCTCGGAGGAGCGATGCCCGACTTCGCGTATCAGGAACTGCTCCCGCTCGCCCATCGCGACACGCCGATGCGGCTCGTGACCAAGGATTACGTCTCGACCTTCGACGCTTTAGGGCAGCGCTTCCTCAAAGTGGCACCGGAAGGGCTCACCTCGCTGGCGCGGGAGGCGATGCGCGACATCGCCCACCTGCTCAGGCCGGGCCACCTGGAGCAGCTCGCGAAGATTCTGCAAGACCCGGAGGCGAGCGCGAACGACAGGTTCGTCGCGCTGGAGCTGTTGAAGAACGCGAACATCGCGGCGGGGTTCGTGCTCCCGAGCTGCCAGGACACCGGCACCGCCATCGTGATGGGCAAGAAGGGCCAGAGGGTCTTCACCGGCGGCGGCGACGAGGCGGCGCTCGCGCGGGGCGTCTTCGAGACCTACCAGACCTCGAACCTGCGCTACTCGCAGAACGCTCCGCTCGACGTCTACCGGGAGGAGAACACGCGCACGAACCTCCCGGCGCAAATCGAAATCTACGCGACCGACGGGGACCGCTACGACTTCCTCTTCATGGCCAAGGGCGGCGGGTCGGCGAACAAGACCTACCTCTACCAGGAGACGAAAGCGCTCCTGAACCCCGAGAGGCTTCTCGCCTTCCTGGGCGAGAAGCTGCGCTCGCTGGGGACCGCGGCCTGCCCGCCGTACCATCTGGCCATCGTCATCGGCGGGACCAGCGCGGAATTCAACCTGAAGACGGTGAAGCTCGCCAGCGCGCGCTACCTGGATGGGCTTCCGGTGAGCGGCAACGCTCTCGGTCGGGGCTTTCGCGACCTGGAGCTGGAAGCGAAAGTCTTGAAGCTCGCGCAAGACAGCGGCATCGGCGCCCAGTTCGGCGGGAAATACTTCTGTCACGACGTGCGGGTGGTGCGGCTGCCGCGGCACGGCGCGTCCTGTCCGGTCGGCGTCGGCGTCTCCTGCTCGGCCGACCGGCAAGCGCTGGGCCAGATCACGGCCGGAGGGATCTTCGTCGAGGAGTTGGAGCGCGACCCGGCGAAGTACCTGCCGGAGACGACGGCGGCGGACCTCGCGGGCGCGGTGGTGCAGGTCGACCTGAGCCGCCCGATGGCCGAAATCCGCCAGACGCTCTCGCGCTATCCCGTCCGCACCCGGCTGTCGCTCAACGGGCCGCTGATCGTCGGGCGGGACATCGCGCACGCGAAGCTCAAGGAGCGGCTCGACCGAGGGGAAGGGCTGCCGCAGTACGCGAAGGACCACATCATCTACTACGCCGGCCCGGCCAAGACGCCTCCCGGCTACGCTTCTGGTTCCTTCGGCCCCACCACCGCCGGCCGGATGGACTCCTACGTCGACCTGTTCCAGTCCCACGGCGCGAGCCTGGTGATGCTCGCGAAGGGAAACCGTTCGGCGGCGGTGACGCAAGCCTGCCAGAAGCACGGCGGCTTCTACTTGGGCTCCATCGGCGGACCGGCGGCGCGGCTCGCGAAGGACTGCATCGAGAAGGTCGAGGTGCTCGAGTACCCCGAGCTCGGGATGGAAGCGATCTGGAAAATCGAGGTCGTCGACTTCCCGGCGTTCATCGTGGTCGACGACAAGGGTCACGACTTCTTCGCCGAGCTGACCGCGGCCCCGGGAAAGCTCCCGATCGCGCGATGAAGGCTGCGGAAATCACATCGGGGCGAAGCCGCGCAACCCCGGTTCTCGAGAGGGGCTCTTGATGCGGCTCGCCAGTCTGATTCCTGGCACCGCACCTCCCGCTCAAGACAAGTCTCGAACGGGCGCTCTCAGGCACCCGTCGGGAGAGCTTTCGTCTCGACACCGACCAGAGGCGCTCGACTCGATGCTTCCCAGCAGCACCGGAGCCCTCTTCCCTCGTGAACGATGCCGATCTGCTTGTGCGGTTGACGCAAGTCGGAGCCGCTGACCCAGTGCGCCGCTCCCTGACGCTAGCAACCTCGACCGCGAGGCCACCGCCACCCGGGCTCGCCCCCGGGGACCGCTTGGGCGTCCTACCCGCCGAACCGGAAAGCCCTTCATATCTCATCCTTGGCTGGGTATCCAGGCATCCTTGACCGCGAGATCGAACCATGCCTAGGCTTTCGGCCCATGGGTTTCCTGCTAAGGGGGTAGGCAAGACCTCTTGGTCAGCGGGCTGGAGAAACGTTTCGTGGAGGAAGAAAAGACGTTCGAGCTCGACGTTCCGGGCCCTTGCCAGCGCCGTTGCGTGTTCTGCCGAACGTTCCCCGTTCCAGCCCGAACCACGCCCCCTTCGAGCCTGTCCGTCGTCCCGGCATGGACGCCAGCCGAGCTGCTCTCCCGCGTTCCCGATGACACTGAACGGCTCTTGCTCCGAGGCGACGATGCGGCGCACCAGCCCGGGATCGTCGAGCTGGTGGCGGCAGCGAAAGCGAAGGGCTTGCGCCGTGTAGAGCTGCTGACGCCAGGGCCTGCGCTGGCGGATGCTGGCCTGGTCAAGCGCTTGCGAGCGGCCGGACTGTCGCTGGCCGATCTCTCGCTCTATGGGTCGTCCGCTGAGGTTCACGACGCGATCGTCGGGGCCGAAGACGATTTCAGCCGGGTGCTCACGGCGCTCGACAACCTGGCGGCCACCGGTCTGGAAATTCGACTGCACACGATGTTTCTGCTCCAGAATCAGAGCTCGTTTCACGGCATCGCTGCCCTGGCGCTCGCTCGCAAGCTGGATCTGCAAGTCTACACGTGGCAGCCAGATGCTTTCAGCGCATCCCGGCTGTCCCGTCTGATACCTCGCTACCAGGAGCTGGCGGCCGCAATCGCAGCGCATCCCGAGGCTTTCGGAGGGCACGTTCGGGTGGCCGTCCCGACCCCGTGTGTCGCACGGCTGGTGGGAGATTCAGTTCGGGTTTGGGTTTCGCCGCCCGACGCGCAGACCCGCGCTCTCTCTGCCCACCCGGAGCGCTGTGCGGGCTGCCGCGAGATAGAACGGTGCCCCGGTTTCTTGCGCGCCTATCTCGAGACCTGCGGGGAAGACGAGGTGACACCGATTGCCGCCGACGCGGGCAGCCAGGCGCTGCTCGCGCGAGGGGCGAGGAAGCCCGCCGCCGCGGGAGTGACCGGCGGCCGAGGCGCTCACGCGACGATCTTGCCTCTGCTCGATTGCAACGCCCGCTGCCCGTTCTGCTCCGAGCGAGTCTTCACGAGGCCCGGCGTCGTGCCCGCGAGCCGCTACAGCGCCGGCCTCGCCGGTCATTCGATCAAGAAATTCCGGCAGACGCTGGAGGAGGCGCAGCGGGCGTACGCCGAGCTCTTCGCGCGTGGGGTCCGCCACATCAGCATCCAGGGCGGCGAGCCCACGCTTTGGAACCCGTTGTGCGACCTCATGGCCTATGGCCATGCGCTCGGGCTCCGACAGGAGATCGTTTCCAACGGGCGGCGATTCAAAGACCCCGCTTTCGCCCAGAGGGTGCTCGCGGCGCGCCCCCATGACATCGTGCTCAGCATCTTTGGCGCCACCGCGCGCACGCATGACCTGTCGGCGGGCGTCCGCGGCGCGTTCGCGGATGTGGCTCGGGGTGTCGACAACCTGCTGCGCCTCATGGCCAACATGCCTGAGGCGTCGCGACCGCTCCTCGTCTGTCAAATCTCCTTGCACGCGAAGAACTACGCGGTGCTCCCGGAGACTGTGCGTTTCTGGCATGCCCGTGGCCTTCGTCATTTCACTGTCCGGCTCCTGCGCGAAACCTGGAACACCAGGCTTCATCCTGAGGAGGATTGGTTCTTCGATCTCGCCAACCTGCGCGAGCCCTTGGCGGAGGCATTGGATTTCGTCCAGGTCCAAGGCGACGCGCACCTTTGGATGTCGGAGATCTTTTACTGTCTTCTGCCACTCGGTCATCTCGGTCAAGTGCTACACGACGTGGAGCACAATCAGATTCTGCACGGGAGCTCGGCGCGGCGGATGAAAGGCGACGAAACACCTATCGCCGATAGGATCCGTCCCGGGGTGGTGGCGTGTCGCGATTGCGACTTCCATTCTGTCTGCGTAAAGCTCGAAGGCTGCTATGAAGAGCGCTTCACCGGTACGCTCCGCCCGCATCACGTGAAAGACGAAATCGCTGAAATACTGAGCCGGCCGCCGACGGGAGATGAATCGTTCCGCCTCGGCCCCCTTCTTGCCTTGGAAAGCCGGCTGCGCGGCCACGGCGTGACCGAGGAGCAGTTCGATCAGATCTGGTTGCGATACACCGGCGCGGCACGCGAGCGGCTCCCGGGTGCGCTGGATTCACTCCTCATCGACGCCTCGCAGCGACGGACGCTGCAGGCTGGAGTGGAAAGGCACCGCGGGAAGAAGGTGGCGGTCGTCTCCTTGCGCCTAGCCGATCTCCGGGTGACCGAGCCGCTTTCTGGCGATTGGCGCGCGACGCTCGAGAAGCTGCGGGCCCACGCACCGCCCGCACCGATGAAGTTGCTCGAGTTTGTGGCAAGCCACGCAGAGCCTCTGGTCGCGACGCCTCTGATGCTCGTCGTGGGATGCGCGCGGGAGCGGCCCGAGCCGACATGGGTGCTCGTGGTGGTCTATGACGATCGCAGGGTTGCAGAACGTACGGTGTTGGCCTTCCTTGCGCCGTACGTCGAGATGGCGCGCCCTTCTGATTCCTCGCGCGAGTCCGAGCAGGCACCGAAGAGCTGAGTGTCCGAGCGGGTCGACGCATGCTACGGACCGAAGCTCAGGCTCGTGACGACGTCCGCGGAGATGAGGACGAACCCGACGGCGGCCCTCGGCAGCCGGACCGCAGTCGAAGGGCGGGCCTCGAGGGATCTCCCGAGCCCGCTCTTCGACTCCGGCCGCTCAGGGCTCGCGGGAAATCGAACCCGACACGTCTGGAAATTAATCGTTGCGAAAGTAGTCGCAGTCGGAGTCTCATGGCACAGGCGTCCTCGCCTGTGAAAGCCACAACGAAGGCTACACGGACGGGGACGCCCGTGCCTGTAGACTCTCAAAACCTTTCCCCCCCTGAGCCGGGGATTTCTCAAAACTTTCCCCCCCGGACTTCCAAAACTTTCCCCCCTTGCGTGACGCCGGGAAGCTGGTCCACGGGAGCGGTCATGGAGGC
>JAJYLH010000084.1:0-17521 GCA_021787845.1 Myxococcales bacterium
GGTGGCGGGGAACGAGATGACGTTCATGATCATGCTCTTTCTCGGCCGAAATTGGAGCCGGACACGTCAGTGTCCGGGTGCAGGCACGGCAACGCGAATGAGGATTGTAGGGCGGGGGTTTTCCCCCATGAGCGTTAACCTATCGTCGCGTCGGGCCGGACCGGCATCGTAGGGCGGGGGCTTGTCCCCCGCCGTTTCCGCGGCATCGGCACCGCGGCGGGGGACAAGCCCCCGCCCTACGGAATGTCGCGAAACGCGGGGAATCCGAGCGAATCGGGCGATAGGTTAGCGCTTGCTGGGTATCCAGACATCTCAGGTTGTCGTTCCCGCTCGCCCTGAGGCGGCCGGGCACACGGACCTCGCTCGTTGCCACCGCCCTCGTGCCCGGCCCTCGAAGGGCCGTGAGGGCTCGGCACAGCCTGTGCCACCCTCGCGCTCGCCCTTCGAGGCCCGCGCATGCTTGCCGTGCTCCATTCATGCTCCGTGGGCGCGGGCACCTCAGGGTGAGCGGATCGGGGACCAAGACACCTGAGGTGTCTGGATACCCAGTTAGCGCTTATGGGGCAAGCCCCCGCCCAACGGTTCTTGAAGTACCTGCCTGCACCCGGACACTGGCGTGTCCGGCTCCAACTCCAATTTCGATTCCCATTCGAAACAGCGCGGAGCCCCGGTTTTGAGCCGCGCGACGTCAGCCCGCGGTCGCCGCCTCGAAACCGCGGGCTAACGCCACGCGGCTCAAGCCCAATGGCCATCACGAGTGCGTCAGTTGGATGGGCATGGAACTGCTTATCGGGATCACCGCACCACGCTCGCGTTTCTGGCCGCTCGTCCTGAGCGGTCATCCTGAGCGCCAGTCGAAGGACGAAGGATGGGCGATCGGCGCGGCACCGCCGCCGAACCCGAGGAAGCGCCCGCCAGCGCAATCCCGTCACCGCGCGACGGTCAGGAGCGCGCTGCCCGCGAACTCCGGGAGCGCCACCTGGACGCCCATCCCGAACGGCGAGAGCGTCACCTTGCGCGCCTGGCCGTCCTCGGTGAGGAACTGACCGGAACGGGCGCCGCTCGCCGCCGCGCCGGAAAGGTACAGCACCGCTCCCGAGACTTTCGCCGCCGCGCCGCTCGCCGGGTCGAACGAGCGGCCGACGAGCTGCACGTCCAGCTTCCGGTCCGGGTCGAGGTAGCACTTGACGACGAGGTCGGCGCCGCGAAAGCCCGCCGCCCGGCGGCCGCGGCCGATCAGCGACTCCAGCGCGCGGTCGAGCTCCCCGACCAGCGGCTCGAACCGGCGCTCCGCCAGGCCTTCGGCGTTCCCGGCGGGGTCGATGGCGAAGAGCGTCCGATGATCCGACACGTTGAGGCCCGGCTGGAGCGATCCGAACGGACCTTCCAGCGCGAGCCCCTCCTCGTCGACCGTCCCGCAGCCGCCGATGACGATGGCGCTCGCCCCGGCGCGAAGCCGCCAGTCGAGCGCCTTCGCCTCGGCCTCCGGGAGCGCTCCCGCATCCGCGAGCACCACGGGTTCCGTCCCGCTCCTCGGCAGCGCCGTCGTTATCCGATACTGCGCGCCCAGCGCGGTGAGCGCTTCCGCTGCCGCCCGGGTGCCGGCGCCGTGGCGGCCGCCGGTCCAGTGGTCGCACTCCGGCGAATACAGGAGCAGCGCTTCCGCCAGCCGATCGGGCGGCCGGTAGTGGCCGTTGAGCGTCGCCCAGAACTTGCGGTGCGCGGCCAGCGCCTCCCGCGCGGGCGCCGTCGCCGAGGAGGTGAGCGCGACCGACGCGCCCGCCGCCTGGGCGAGCCTCGCCGCCTGGGCCACGTTTCCCGGCGCGCCCAGATCCTCCTCCACCAGCCCGACCAGCTCCCGCCGCCCGAGGGCGGCGAGGAACATCTCGTACGTCGCGACCCGCGAGCGCTCCTTCGCCGGCGGCGGAACCGGGACGAGGGCGAAATCGAGGTGCCTGCACAGCGCCACCGCCGCCGGAGAGCACGCCGCGAATCGCGCGCCCACCAGCGCCTCGACCTGCCGCGCCCGCCGAGCCTCGTCGCGCGCGCGGCGAACGAGCCGGGCCGCGGTCTCGACCCCGCCGTGCCAGCGCTGAGCCGACAGCTCCCGGTGGAACGGCGCCCGTTCGTCGGCCGCGAGGTTCTGGAGCGGCCGCGAGGGGCCGAGCATCTCGCCGTAGGTCCGCCGGAGCCGCTCGTCGAGCCGGTCCGCGCAGGCATCACAGAAGCCCGCGCCCCGCGGGCCGGCGAGGTACCAGCGGTCGGCGCCGTCGAGCACGACGCCCGCGGCGGGCGCGCGAGCCGCCTCCAGCACCCGCGCTTCGTGGATGGCGAACGCGCGCGCGCGGTGCACGCAGCCGACGAACCCAGCCGCGTCGCGAGCGACCGTGCCCGCTGCGGCCTGGCAGGCCTCGGCTTCGGGGGCGGAACCGGCGTCGGTGAGCACCAGCGGTCTCGCCGGGGGCTCCGCGCCGGGCAATGCTTCCTGGGCGAGGATCGCGTCGACCCCGGCCGCTTCCAGGTCGGCTCGTGGCGGCGCGGCATCGCCGGGCATGAGAAAGAGCAGGTTCAAGGACACCTCCCGCGGGCCGACGAGCCCGAGCGGACCCTAGCCGAAAACGAAGCGGGGGCGGACGACCGGCTGCCGGCAGCGCGCGGCATCGGGGCCGGCGCGAGCGATCGGACCGATCGGACCGATCCGACCGATCGGTCTGATCGGACTTGGTCCTGCCGCCGGGCGATGCGGGCTCGCCCTCGCGTTGGCTGGCGCGCAGCCTCGCGGTACGCTCCCCGCGCCATGCGGATGCCCCTCGTCGTCGCCGCGCTCGTCGCCGCCGGGTGCGGGCCGAGCGGGAGCGCTCACCCCTCTCCGGCACCGCTCCAGGTGATGACCTACAACGTGATGTGCTCGTTCTGCGTCGAGGAGGGCATGGACGACTGGGCGACGCGCCTGCCGCACCTCCAGGCGGCCATCACCCGGCACGACCCGGACCTCTTCGGCCTCGAGGAGCTCTTGAGCCAGAACGACCTCGCGCCGTTCGAGAAGGCGAACCCGCAGTACACGCCGGTCTACTACATCGACCCGGGCACGGGACCGGCGCCGTTCCCCATCTACCCCGACGCGACGATCTTCTACCGCACCTCGCGCTTCACGCTGGTCCAGCACGGCGTCTACTGGCTCTCGCCGACGCCCGACGCGGCCTGGTCCGAGGGCTTCGCGACGCACGTGCAGGAATGGCGGCTGGTCGACTGGGCGGAGCTCGTCGACAAGCCGAGCGGGCAGCACCTCTATTTCGCGGCGACGCACTTCGACAACAACGCGCCGAGCCAGGCGAAGAGCGCGCCCCTGGTGGTGTCGCGCTCGGCGCCGTGGGCGAAGAAGATGCCGGTGATCCTGGTCGGCGATTTCAACTCGACGCCGTCGAGCGACGCCTACCACACGCTCGCCGGCACCTTCACCAACTCGTACGACCTCGCCGATTCGCTGTTCATCGACGTCGGCACCGAGCCGACGCCGGCTTGGGACCCGTCGCAACGCATCGACCACATCTGGTTCCAGGGCCACGCGTTCAAGGTGCCGGCCTGGACCGTGGACATGCACCTGTACGGCGACCCGCCCAGGCCGCCGTCCGATCACTTCCCGGTCGCCGCGACGCTCGACTGGTAGGCTGCCGGGGAGCGTGAAAGGCAAGCCGTGACCGCTGCCGCTCTCCCGCCCGACCTCGCGCACCTCATCCAGCGGCTCGCGGAACGCGAGGACGGTCTCGCGCTCTTCGACGAGGCCCTGCTCGAGAGCGCTGCCGTGATCCTGGGAGTCCATCCGCTCCTGCTCGACGACGCCCGGACCTTCTTCCGCGGCGACGAGCGGCGGGAGCTGCTGATTGCGGAAATCGATCGCGCTCGCGCGCGCCCGACGCGGCCCGCGCGCGTGCGCAGGGCGGCGCCGGTGCCGCCGGCCGACGCCGATGCGCTCCTGCAGGAGGCCTCCCGGCACCCGCTGGGGCTCGAGTTCTTCCAGCGCGGCTCACCGGAGGCGGTGGCCATCGAGTTCGGCGTGCATCCGTTCCTGGTCTTTCAGGCGCGGCAGAAGCTGGCGCGAGGGAAACCGTAGGGCGGCAGAGGGAGGCGCGGCTCAGACCGATCGGACCGATCCGACCGATCGGTCTGATCGATCCGATTGGCGGGCGAGTGGGCGCGGGGTTGACGCTGGCGCGCCGCTGCGGCTAGGGTCCGCGCGGCTCTTGACCTGAACCGGTGCTCGCGGCCGGGCGACGAGGAGAAGCAGCATGGATGTCGGGATCGTCGGATGGGGCGCGTACGTGCCGCGCCACCGCATCAAGGTGGAAGAGATCGCCAAGGTCTGGGGAAGCGATGCCGAGGCATACAAGAAGGGCCTGATGCTCCGGGAGAAGTCGGTCCCGACACCGGACCAGGACACCATCACCATCTCGGTCGAGGCGGCCCGCAACGCCCTGCGGCGCGCGAAAATCGACCCTCAGAAGATCGGCGCGCTCTACATCGGCTCCGAAAGCCACCCGTATGCGGTCAAGCCGAGCGGCACCGTTGTCGCTGAGGCCATCGGCGCGTTCCCCAGCATCCACGTCGCCGACTTCGAGTTCGCCTGCAAGGCCGGCTCGGAAGGCATGTTCGTCGCGCTCAGCTTGGTGAAAGCCGGCCAGGTCGAATACGCGATGGGCATCGGCGCCGACACCTCGCAGGGCGCGCCCGGCGACGCGCTGGAGTTCTCGGCGGCGGCTGGCGGCGCGGCGTTCCTCTTCGGCGGCAAGCCAGAAGAAATCGCCGCGGTCTGCGAGCACACCTACTCATTCACCACCGACACCCCGGACTTCTGGCGCCGCGAGTACCAGTTCTATCCGCGCCACGCCGGCCGCTTCACCGGCGAGCCCGCGTACTTCAAGCACGTCCTCTCCTGCGCGAAGCGCACGATGGAGATCGCCAACCTGACGCCCAAGGATTTCCAGTGGGCGGTGTTCCATCAGCCGAACGGCAAGTTCCCGGCGCGCGCGGCGACCGAGCTCGGCTTCCAGAAGTCGCAGTGGGAGCAGGGCTGGCTCGCGCCGACGCTCGGCAATACCTACTCGGGCGCGTCGCCGATGGGGCTGTCCGCGATTCTCGACGTCGCGAAGCCGGGCGACCGCATCCTGATGGTGAGCTACGGCAGCGGTGCTGGTAGCGACGGTTTCGTCTGGCGGGTGACCGACCAGGTGACGAAGCTGCAACCGCTCGCGCGGCACACCCGGGCGCAGCTCGAGGACCGGCCTATCTATCTGGACTACGGAACCTACGCCAAGTTCCGCGGCAAGATTCACAAGGTCACCGAGTAGCTTTCGCCTGGATTCAAAGGAGATTCGAAGATGCGTGACGTGGCAGTCATCGGCGTAGGCATGAACCACTGGGGAGAGCTGTGGGAGAAGTCGCTGCGCAACCTCTGGACGGAAGCGGCGCTGGAGGCCGTGGAGCACGCGGGCGTCGACCGGGTCGATGCGATGACCGTGGGCTGCATGTCGAGCGGCCTGTTCGTGGGGCAGGAACACCTGGGCGCGATGCTGGCGGACCAGCTCGGGATGGGTCCCATTCCGGGAACGCGGGTCGAGTCGGCGTGCGCGTCGGGCGGGCTCGCGTTTCGGCAGGCCTACCTGGCGGTCGCCTCGGGCGTGTCGGACATCGTGCTCGCAACCGGGGTCGAGAAGATGACCGACGTCGACGGCGGCGCGGCGACCTACGCGCTCTCGGCGGCGGCGGATCAGGAGTACGAGGGTTACCACGGCATCACGTTCCCGGGCCTCTACGCGATGATGGCGCGGGCGCACATGAAGGCCTTCGGCACGACCCGGCGGCAGCTCGCGTGCGTCGCCGCGAAGAACCATGACAACGGGCTTCTGAACCCGCTCGCGCAGTATCAGATGAAGGTGACGCCGGAAGGGGTGATGGCGTCCGTGCCCGTCGCGGATCCGCTGGGCGTTCTCGACTGCTCGCCGATCACCGACGGCGCGGCGGCGGTGGTGCTGGTGCCGGTCGAGCTTGCGAAGAAGATGGGTAGACCGTACATCCGGGTCGCGGCCTCGGCGCAGACGACCGACACCCTGGCGCTGCACGATCGCGAGGAGCTCCACTCGCTCGCGGGCACGGCCAAAGCCGCGGCGATGGCGTACAAAGAGGCTGGCATCGGGCCCAAGGATCTCTCGTTCGCGGAGGTCCATGACTGCTTCACGATTGCTGAGATCATGGTGACCGAGGGCCTCGGACTCTTCGAAAAGGGCAAAGGCGGCCCGGCGGCGGAGGCGGGCGTCACCGCGCTCGGCGGGAAGATTCCCATCAACACTTCGGGCGGGCTCAAGAGCAAGGGACATCCGGTCGGCGCCACGGGCATCGCGCAGGTGCGTGAGGTCTTCTTGCAGCTCACTGGCCAGGCCGACAAACGGCAGGTCAAGAATCCGCGTTGGGGCCTGACTCAGAACATGGGCGGCACCGGAGCCTCCACCCTCATTCACATCTTCGAGCGCGCCTAGGGCGCCAAGGGAGTCGAATCATGCTTGGACCAGCGCGTTATTGGCGGGAAGTCCCCCAGCGGTACCGGTACGAGGCGGCGAAGTGCGCGAAGTGCGGCAAAGTCTTCTTCCCGCCGCGGCTCGTCTGCAACAAGTGCCACTCGAAGGAGTTCACGCAGACCACGCTCGCCCAGACCGGGAGCATCGAGACTTTCACGGTCATCCGCGTCGCGCCGACCGGCTTTGGCGACGAGGCCCCGTACGCGGTCGGCATCATCAAGCTCGACGACGGCGTGCGCATCACCGCGCAGATCACCGACTGCGAGCTCGACAAGCTGGACATCGGCCAGAAGGTCCGCCTCGAGTTCCGCCGCCTCGGCAAGGAAGGCGAAAGCGGCATCTTGAGATACGGGTACAAGTTCGTGCCGGTGGCGTAGGATCTACCGAACGTTCCGGCCCGGCCGTCTGCGAGTAGCGCACCGGCGAGGGCGAGATGCTTATCGGCTTGAACTCGCCAAGCCAGGTGGGCACTGCCGCTCATCCCGAGCACCGTCGAGGGACGAGCGAGGTGCGATCATCCCGACAAGCAGTCCGCCTAGATCGGAGCCAGACACGCCAGGCTCCGGCTCGAATTCCGATTCCCACTCCAAGCAGCGCAGAGCCAGAAAGAATCTACTGGCAGGACAGCGTGCCGTCGGCCTGAATCGTCGCCATCAGGCCGTCGCTCAAAGCGATGTCGGGCGTCGGGTTCATCACCAGGCCGCCGAAGACGAGGAGCTTGCCGGCGACGACGCCGACCGAATGGTTGAAGCGCTGGTCGGGCAGATAGCCGACTCGCTGCCAGACGCCCAGCGATCCGTCCGCGTGGATGTCGGCCTCCAGCACACTCCCGACGTCGTCGCCCTGCGACTTGTCGCCGTAGGCCGCGGTCCCGCCGACGAGGTAGAGGTGAGCGCCGCTAGCGACCAGCACCGCTCCCGTCGGCTGGGCGCCGAGGCTGGTGGTCGCGGTCCAGGCGCCGAGCGAGCCGTCTGCGTTCACCTTCGCGTACAGCACCTGATCCTTGGCGCAGGAATCGGAGGCGCCGGCGAACTCGCCGCCGGCGACGTACAGATAGCCGTTCACCACCACCGCTCCCGCTCGGCCGCGGGGCTCCGGCAGGGGCGGTCCCGGTCGGTATCCGCTGATCGTTCCATCGCTCGCGAGGCTGACGACGTAGACCTTCGCGTCCTGGTCGATCGTCGTCGGGCCGCCGCCGACGAGGTAGATGTGGTCGGCGCTCGCCGCCGCCGCCAGGTACGTTCGGGCCTCCGGCAGCAGCTTGGCCGGGTGGAAGGTGACCGCCCCCTGGTCGCCGATGGCGCCGGAAAAAACGTCGGCCGAGCCGTTGAGCGTCCCCACGACCTCGCCGCCGAAGAGATAGAGGTCGCCCCCGACCACCGCCACCGCCTGATGCGGGTGCGTCACCGGAATCGCGGAGGTCGTCCAGGCCCCCGGCTTGCCGTCACTGCCGATCACGGTCCCGAGGACGTTCCCAGGAAACGAGGTGTCCGCGGACTGGCCGCCGACGATGAGGAAGCGGTCAGCGGCGACCGCCCCCATCCCGCTCACCCTGGCCGCCGGAAGCCCTGCCGAAGCCTTCATCAGGCAGTCGCCGGCGGCGGCCGGGGTCGTGGCCTTACAAGCGCTGCCGTTGACCGGCGCCGGTATCCCCGTGCCGCCGGGGTTCTGGTAACCGGAAGTGTTGCTGTTAGGCGTGCCGGCGTCGGCCGCGCCTTTGTGGCTCTTGCAGCCGGCGACGGACAAGCACAACGCGATGACCACGAGCCTCTGGGGCATGGAGCCTCCTCGAGTCGGCCAGCGAATCCCGCGCCAGCGTAACGTAATTCCGGCTCGCGCGAGAACGCGGCCGGTCCTCCGGCGGGCCCGTTGGCGTTATCGTCGCGGGCATGATGAGACGTCGCGCCCCGGCCGTTGTGCTCGCCGCTCTGCTTCTCTCCTGCGCATCGAAAGAATCGCCGCCGGCGCGGTGGACCGACCAAGGTCCCGTCGCGGCGAAGATGAGCTGCAACCCGCTCGCCGAGGAGTGGGACTGCCTCTACCCGTGGCCGAGCGACTTCTTCCTCGCGCCCGACGCGAAGATGCCGAACGGCGTCCGGGTCGAAGTGCCGGCAGGAGCGCTCCCGCAGTTCGTCGGCGGCAGCTCCGGGCCGACGCCCATCGATTTCTTCCAGCTCGACCCGACCGACGGCTTTTCGGTGGAGCCGCAGATCGCCGTGCGGATTCCGGGGAGCGTCGAGGTTTCCGGGCTCGTCTCGGTGTTCGAGGATCTCGCGCCGTCGCTCACGCCCAAGAGCGAGACCCTCCTCCTCGACGCGGACACCGGCGCGCTCGTCGTCCACTTCGCGGAGATCGATCCGCGGCCGGCGAAGCTCGACGATCGCGCGCTCGTGATTCGCCCGCTCACGCGCCTAAAGAACAGCCACCGCTACATCGTCGCCCTCCACGGCCTGAAGCACGCCGACGGCTCGCCGGTGACCGCCCCGAAGATGTTCGCCGACCTGCGCGACGAGAAGCCCAGCGGCGCTTTCGAGGAGCGGATGCAGGCCTACTACGACGCGCGGATCTTCCCGGCCCTCGCCAAGGCCAAGGTCGACCGAAAGAGCCTCCAACTCGCCTGGGACTTCACCACCGAGAGCGACGAGGCGACCACCGGCGACATGCTCTCCATCCGCTCCCAGCTCCTCGCGCTCTACGCGAAGCACCCGCCGACCATCACCGTCGACAAGGTCCTCGACAGCGGTAGCCCTGACCTCTGCGACCCCAAGCACATCGGCCGCGAAATCGACGCGACCATGCACGTGCCGCTCTTCCTCGACTCGAAGAACCCGGGGGCGCTCATCCACCGCGGTCCCGACGGCAAGCCTGCCCAGAACGGCACCCTCGACGCGCCGCTGACCATCCGCATCCCCAACAGCGTCCTCTCCGGCCAAAAGCCCGGGCGGCTCGTGCAGTACGGGCACGGCTTCTTCGGCAACCAGTCGGAGGCGGTCAGCCCCTACCCCAGCCAGTTCGCCGACGAGACGGGGAGCATCCTCATCGCCACCGACTGGAAGGGAATGTCCCGGCCCGACGCGATCGAGCTCACCGGCGACCTGATGAGCGACCCCGACCACGCGCCCGCCTTCATCGACGACGTCCACCAGGGGATGGTCGACTTCATCTCCCTCACGTACCTCGCGAAGGGCGCGCTGCTCGACTTGCCCGCGCTCCAGGACGCGAACGGCAAGCCGCTATACGATCCATCGAATATCTATTATTATGGCATCAGCCAGGGCTCGATTCTCGGGGCGACCTACGTCTCGCTCTCGCCGCACATCGCCCGGGCGGCGCTCTCGGTCGGCGGCGCCTGCTTCGGCTTGATGATGAGCCGCGCGAGCCCCTTCGGCGCCTTCCTCGACTTCATCGACCAGGCGACCGGCGACAAGGCGGCCTCGCTCAAGGTCGAGCTGCTCTTCCAGACGCCGCTCGATCGCATCGACCCCATCTCCTATGCGCCGCACCTGTTGACCGACACTTTTCCGGGGAGCCCCGCCGCGCGCGAGGTCCTGTTCCAGATCGGCCTCGGCGACCCGGAGGTGCCGAACATCGCGGAAGATCTGCTCGTCCGGTCGATCGGGGTGCCGCTGCTGAGCCCGGCGCCGAGCCCGGTCTATGGCCTCGCCGACGTCACCGCGCCGGTAAGCGGCAGCGCTCTCGTGGAGTGGGATTTCGGGGTCCCGGAGCCGGACCTCGTCGCCGCGCCCGCCACCGTGGGCGACGTGAACCCGCACGAGCTGGTTCGCCGGCAGCCCGACGCCAATCAGATGATCGACGGCTTCTTCGAGCCCGACGGGAGAATCGAGAACACCTGCGACGGCGTCTGCAACGGCGTCGAGGAAACGAACGACTGGGAGCCGCCCGCCGGCTCCTCGTGCCCGCAGTGAAGCGACGCGGCTGCCAGGTCGCGGCGGTCGACGGGGGGCCGAGCCGGTGAACCCAGGCTGGCGCGCAGCCTGAAGCGTGGCGTGCATGCGACCTCGATAACCCGGCCGGTGGGGCAGGCGCTCAACGGAGCGCGGGCTTCCCGATCCGGGCGGCGACCGCGCGGAGCTCCTTCGTCAGGTCGACCCGCCACTTTCCGCGTTCGCGCACCATCGCCACTTTCGCCCGCCCGCCCGCGTCGTCGAGGACCTCCACCGTCGCCCGCTCGTCCCCCTCGCGGATGATCGCCACCGCCTTCACCTTTCGCGCCAGCGACTCGCCTTCGAACATCAGCCCGCGGCCGTCCTTGGGCGCCTTGGCGTGCTCCGCCAGCGCGGTCGCCTTCGCCGTGCTAGTCAGGAGCGCTCGCGTCGAGCTGGAGAGGAGCTTCCAGGCCGTGTCCGCATTCCGCTCGGCGAACGCCTTGGCGAAGGCCCGATAGGCGTCGTCCGGCCGGTCCTGCCGGCAGCCGCTCGTCGCCACCGCGACGAGCACGAGAGCGGTCCATCCCTTCGACATCGGCGCTCCTCTCCTCACCGGCGACGCACGTCCGTCCAGCCCCGGCGGCGACGCGATCCTGCGGCGCTCTCGGTCAGCGGCGGCCGGTCCGGCCGGCGGTAGAGATACCGGAAGACCCGCTGCCCCGTCGCCTGGTAACGCCGCTCCCGACTGGAGAGCACCAGCCCTTGCGCACTCCGCTCTGCCCCGGGACCCGCCGCGTTCTCGAACCCCAGCACCTCTTCGCAGGTCTCCACCATCGCCGCTGCATACGCTCGGACGTCCGTGCGCAGGTCGAGCTCGCCGCCCACCCGGAGCAGCCGATAGAGCCACAGCCCGAAATCGTCCGCGAACAGCCGCCGCCGATGGTGCCGGTTCTTCCACCAGGGGTCGGGGCAATGGAGGTGGAACGCCGCCACCGACCCCGGCACGAAGAGGCGGGGCAGGAGCAGCCGCGCGTCCCCCTGGAGCACTTCGAGGTTCTTCAGCCCTCTCGCATCCCGGCGGCGGCGCAGGTCCTCGGCGTCGGAGCGGCGCTGCTCGATGGCGACGAGATTCACTTCCTCCCGCGCCGCGAAGTCCAAGGCGAACGCGCCGCGCCCGGACCCGATCTCGCAGTGCAGCGGGCGCGCGCCCCCGAAGATCCCCGGCCAATCGACAGCGCTCTCGCCCGGCCTGAGGGGGCCTTCGATCACGTGCTCTCGTTCGTCACACATCCACTCCCGTTGTAGCCGACGGTGCGTCCGGGGCTCAATCGGCCTGCGCGGCGCCAGACGGATGCCGCAAGGCATCGACAGGGCCCTCTCGGAGGGGGCGCTGGCCGGCGCCGGGTCCCCGCTTTCTTGACAGCTCCCCTCGGGTGTCGAGTAGAACAATTCGCCTGACGGAGGACATCCGCATGCGGTTCGGCGTCATCCTCGCGGCGCTCTCTCTCGCTCTGGCGGGGGCGCCGCGGGCGTCGGCTTCTTCTTCCGACACCGGCTCCACCAGCGACACCGGCACTCACCGCCGGACCAAGAAGAAGCGACGCCAGCACGAAGCCTGGCGCCGACGCGAAGAACAGCGGCGGCACGAACGCGAGAAGCGCGAGCGCGCCGAGCCGCGGTCGCAGAAGAAGGCGTCGGCCTCGGCGGATTCCGACAGTGGCGGGCTCGAGATCGTCTCCCCCGTCCAGGAGCCGCCGATTCCACCGATGCCGCCGTTGGCCGCGCCGGCCGCGAAGGCAGCGCCAGGGGTCCTGCCCCCTCCGACGCCCACTGCCCCCGAGCTCCTCACCGCACCCCCGGCGAAGGCCGCGCCCAAAGCTGCGGCGGCGCCACGGCTCGGCTGGCGAATCTCGCCGACGGTCGCGGCCGGGGTGGTCTCGGAGACGACGCTGGACACCACCGCTCCTGTTTTCCTCGCGGGGATCGGCGGCGAGTGGGATTTCAAGAAGCCGATGTCCCTCTCCCTCGACTTCGCCGACCGCTTCTACTCGCGCCTCTACGCGACCAAGGAGCCGGACCAGGTGGCGCAGGCGCCCCAGGAGGCGACGGTGAGCGAGCAGGACCTCGGGGTCGACCTCCTCTTCGGCTACGACCTGGCGCCGGCGTTCAAGTGGCCGAAGCGGATCCATCTGACCCCGCTCGTCGGTCCCGCGGTCTCCTTCTTCCAGAACGAGGCGTTCGCCAGCGAGGCGGGCGGCATCGCTGTCGGAGGGCGGGTGAGCTACCGCCTGAGCCCGCGTCTGGAAATCGGCGGGAGCGGCACCTGGGCATACAACGCCTTCTTCAAGAACCCGACCCTCGACAGCGCTCTCGGGGGGCCGGTCGCGGTGACGGAGCTCAACGCCTACCTCGGCTTGCGCCTGGCGCCCAGGACCCGGCTCGACCTCGGCTACTCCGGCGAAATCGTCACCCTGGAGCGGTCCTACCGGCTCGTGCATGCCCTCGCGTTCACCTTCGACGTTCTTCTCTAGCGGCTTTCGGGAAAGAGGCGGGCGGTCTGCCCCGACCCGCTCCTTGGGAGAATTCGTGATGCGTCACGCCCTGCGGTATGCCGCGCTGGTCGCCCTGGTCGCGAGCGCTTGCGCGAAAACGCTGAAGGCCCCGACCGCGGTGGCCTCCGCCCAGTCGACCCAGGTCGCGGTCGGCCAGGTGGTCACCCTCGACGGCTCCAAGAGCGCCGACCCGAACGGGCAGATCCTCTTCTTCCAGTGGTCGTTCACGCAGATGCCCCCCGGGAGCGCTGCCAGGCTCAACGACCCGACCCTGGCGAACCCGTCGTTCACACCGGACCAGCCGGGCGACTACCGGGTGATGCTCGTCACCCACGACCTCAAGGTCTCGAGCCCGCCGGCCTACGTCACGGTCACCGCCGGGCCTTGCGGCGCCCAGGCGCCGGTGGTCAGTGTCGTCCAGGCCACCCCGACGAACCCCGGGAGCGGTCAAGCTGTGCTCCTGTCGGCCACCGTCTCCGACGCCGACAACGGCCCGACCTGTCATCTCGCCCAATCGTTGTCCTATGCGTGGCAGATTCTGTCGCTCCCCGCCGGAAGCCAGGCGAAGCTGAACCTCGCCGACTCGCAGACGCCCTCCTTCACCGCCGACGTGCCGGGCGCCTACGAGGTGCAGCTCGTGGTGACCGACTCGACCGGCCGCGCGAGCTCTCCGGCGACGCTCACGATCACCGTCAGCGCTTGCGGCTCCAACGCGCCCTCGGTCGGCACCCCGGTCGCGGTCGACCAGGCCGGCGAGCCGCTGACGAGCGCGAACCTCGGCCAGACGGTGTCGGTCAAGGTCGAGGCGTCGGACGCCGACAACGCCGCCGATTGCAACCTGAACCAGACGCTCTCCTACCGCTGGTTCTTCGTCGCGCTCCCCCAGGGCAGCCACGCGAAGTTCAACGACCCGGCGGTCGAGCAGCCGTCGTTCGTGCCCGACGTTCCGGGCGACTACGTCCTGCGGGTGACGGTCACCGATTCGACCGGGCTGTCGACCACCTCGGGGCCGCTGACGGTCTCGACGAACCAGAGCTGCGGCGGAAACCCGCCCGCGGTGGCTTCGGTCGCCGCGGATCCGGCGAGCCCCAACAGCGGCCAGGTGGTGCAGCTCTCGGCGGTCGTGAACGATCCGGACACCGCCGACCCGTGCAACGAGGCGCAGGCGCCGTTCCGGTACGCCTGGAGACTGGTAGCGCTGCCGCCCGGCAGCCAGGCCCAGCTCAACGCGCCGACCGCGGCGAACCCCTCGTTCACCGCCGACCTGCCGGGCACCTACACCGCCGAGCTCGTGGCGACCGACCAGACCGGCCTCTCGAGCCCGCCGTTCGACTTCTCCGTCACCGCCGCGACCTGCGGGAGCAACGTGCCCGTCGTCAAGCAGATCACCCTGCCGAAAGTCGCGCTCATCGGGTCGACCGTGTCGCTTTCGATTGCCCCGGGGGACATCAGCGATGCCGACAACCAGGACGGCTGCACCGCGGCGACGACCGACTATTCCTATCGCTGGTCGCTCATCAGCGTGCCCGCCGGGAGCCTCGCGGCCTTGAACGACGGCGCGGTCGATGAGCCCTCGTTCGTCGCCGACCTGGCGGGCGAGTACGGCGTTTCGGTGGTGGTCACGGATTCCGAGGGGCACGAGAGCGCGCCCGTCCGCGCGTCCGTCACCGTCAGCACCTGCGGCGGCAACCCGCCGAGCGTGACCGCTACCGCTCAGCCTGCGAGCACCGCGGACAGCAGGCTCGGCATCGGCCAGACCGTGCAGCTTTCGACCACCGTCGACGACCTCGACAACGACCCGGCCTGCCTGAACCTGCTCAACCTGCCGCCGGGCAACGGCGGGACCCCGGACGGCGGCTCGGTCGATGCGGGAACGACCCCGGATGCGGGCGACGTCGATGCGGGAACGACCCCGGATGCGGGCGACATCGACGCCGGGACGACCCCGGATGCGGGCGGTGTCGATGCGGGAACGACCCCGGATGCGGGCGAAATCGACGCCGGGACGACCCCGGATGCGGGCGCGGCCGATGCGGGGACGACCCCGGATGCGGGCGAAATCGACGCCGGGACGACCCCGGATGCGGGCGACATCGACGCCGGGACGACCCCGGATGCGGGCGACATCGACGCCGGGACGACCCCGGATGCGGGCGACATCGACGCCGGGACGACCCCGGATGCGGGCACGGCCGATGCGGGCACCAATCCGGGTGGCGGAACCGCAACCGCTCAGCTCGAGACCTTCACCTACGCCTGGTTCTTCACTCAGGTGCCGGCGGGGTCGCGGGTGGCGCTGAACGACCCGAATCTCGCCGCGCCGTCCTTCACGACCGACGTGGCGGGCGAGTACGACCTCGAGGTGGTGGTCACCGATTCCACCGGCCGGCAAGGCACCGCGACGGTGAACGTTTTCGCTTCCGACACGCCGGCGTGCGGGCACAACCCGCCGGTGGCGGAGCCGAGCGCGTCGACCACCGGTCCGGCGATCGGCCAGGCGGTGCTCTTGACCGCCGACGCGACCGACGCCGACACCGTCCTGCCTTGCAGCGAGACCGAGACGTTTACCTACCACTGGTCGTTCGACTCGCTGCCGCCCGGGAGCGCTGCCGCTCTCAACGCGCCCGACGCGACCGCGCCCTCCTTCGTGCCGGACGTGGCCGGCCCGTACGTGCTCGACCTGGTGGCGACGGACTCGACCGGGCTGAGGAGCGCAGCGGTCCCGCTGACCGTCACCGCGTCGGCGTGCGGCGGGAACGTTCCCTCGGTCAACGCGATCACCCCGACCACCACGGCGCCTGCGACCGGAGAGACGGTGGGGCTCCAGGCCACCGTTTCCGATGCGGACAACGACCCGACCTGCCAGGGTGAGGCGAATCCGACGCCGCTGCAGACCTTCACCTACGCCTGGTCGTTCGACCAGCTCCCGGGCGGCAGCCACGCGACCCTGAACGCCCCGACCGCCCAGACGCCGTCGTTTACCGCCGACGTGCCGGGAACCTACGTGGTGCAGCTCGTGGTGACCGACTCGACCGGACGCTCCTCGGCACCGGTGACGTCCACCATCGTGGCGGACCCGTGCGGCACGAACCTGCCGACGGCGACGGTGACCGAGAAGCCGGCCAATGCCGGAGTGGGAACGACGGTGCAACTCGTGCCGGCGGTCGACGACGCGGACAACGACTCGGCGTGCCAGAGCCTGGCGAATCCGCCGGCGATGGAGACCTTCACCTACTCGTGGACGCTCTTGTCCGCGCCCGCGGGGAGTGCGGCAGCGCTTCTGTCGAGCACCGCGCCCTACGCGACGTTCGTCCCCGACCTACCGACGGCGACGGATGACTACGTGGTGCGGCTGGTGGTGACCGACTCGACCGGGCGGTCGAGCGTTCCGGTCGACACCCACGTCGCGGTGGACACCTGCGGCTCCTACGCGCCAGCCATCACCTCGCTTTCCGCGACGAGCACGGCGCCCGACATCGGGAACGCGGTGCAGCTCACCGCGCAAGTGGACGACCGGGACAACGACCCCGGCCTGCCCACCGACAGCCCTCCCGGTTGCCAGGGCATCCTCGGCGCGCCGCAGGGCGAGAGCTACCTCTGGACGGTGGCGAGCGCGCCGGCGGGAAGCAGCGCGACCATCGTCAACCCGACCTCGCTCGTCGCCTCCTTCACGCCGGACGTGGCCGGGCCCTACACGCTCTCCTTCACGGTGACCGACTCGACCGGCCGCTCGGCGACCGAGCAGTTGGGGACGACGGGCCAGCCGTCGTTGACCGCCGGCACTTGCGGATCGAACGCGCCGGCGATTCAGTCGGTGACGCAGACCCCGGCGACCGCCGGAGTCGGGATGACGGTCCAGCTCGCGCCCGCCGTCGACGACGCGGACAACGACGCGACCTGCCAGGGCCAGACGAATCCGCCAGCGATCCAGACCTTTACCTACGCCTGGACGCTCTTGTCGGCGCCGGCGGGGAGCAAGGCACAGCTCCTGTCGAGCACGTCTCCCTACGCGACGTTCGTCCCCGACCTGCCGACGAAGGCCGACGGTTCGGACGATTACGTCCTCCAGCTCGTGGTGACCGACTCGACCGGGCGGTCGAGCACGGCGGTCGATACCTCCGTCGCGGTGGATCCCTGCGGCTCCTACGCGCCGACCATCACCTCGCTGTCCGCGGCGACCACCGCGCCGAACATCGGGGAAGCGGTGCAGCTCACCGCTCAGGCGAACGACCGCGACAACGTCGCCGGGACGCCGAGCAGCACCCCTCCCGGTTGCCAGGGCATCCTCGGCGCGCCGGAGGGCGAGAGCTACCTCTGGACGGTGGCGAGCGCGCCGGCGGGAAGCAGCGCGACCATCGTCAACCCGACCTCGCTCGTCGCCTCCTTCACGCCGGACGTGGCCGGGCCCTACACGCTCTCCTTCACGGTGACCGACTCGACCGGCCGCTCGGCGACCGAGCAGTTGGGGACGACGGGCCAGCCGTCGTTGACCGCCGGCACTTGCGGATCGAAC
>JAJYLH010000084.1:17531-18066 GCA_021787845.1 Myxococcales bacterium
CACGCCGGACGTGGCCGGGCCCTACACGCTCTCCTTCACGGTGACCGACTCGACCGGCCGCTCGGCGACCGAGCAGTTGGGGACGACGGGCCAGCCGTCGTTGACCGCCGGCACTTGCGGATCGAACCCGCCGACGATTCAGTCGGTGGCGCAGACACCCGCGCCCCCGCCAGCGGGAGCGGGAGCAGGAGTGGGAATGACGGTGCAGCTCGTGCCGACCGTCGACGACGCGGACAACGACGCGACCTGCCAGGGCCAGACGAATCCGCCAGCGATCCAGACCTTTACCTACGCCTGGACCCTCGCGTCGGCGCCAGCGGGGAGCCGGGCTCAGCTCTTGTCGAGCACGTCGCCCTACGCGACCTTCGTTCCCGACGTCGCGGGTGACTACGACGTGCAACTCGTGGTGACCGACTCGACCAGGCGCTCGAGCGCGCCGCTGGACACCACGGTCACCGTGAGCCCCTGCGGCTCGAACCCGCCGACCATCACGTCGTTGACGCCGGCCGTGGCCGCGCCGAACATCGGGGAAGCG
>JAJYLH010000085.1 GCA_021787845.1 Myxococcales bacterium
GCGCACGTCATGTCGTACACCCCGTTCGACGCGCTGGCGTGCTATACTCCCCCGCCGGTGGGAGTGGATGACGTGACGACGTACGTTTACAACTCGGACCAGCAGCTCTGGAAGGTCGAGCGCGGCTCGGCGCTGACGCCGGTGGTAGACAACGAGTACGTGAACGGCCGGCTCTCGACGACGGCGTTCGATCGCGGCACGACGACGAGAACGTACTACCCGGTGACCGGGCAGCTCGAGACCATCACGACGCCGGAGAACAACGTCCTCAGCTACACCTACGACGGCCCGCTGCTGTCGTCGGTGACCTGGTCGGGTGCCGTCAACGGAAGCGAGCTGCGGACGCCGGATGCCGACCTGCGGCTCGGCGAGTTGCAGGTGAACGATAGCACCACCACGTTCGGGTACGACAACGATGGTCTGGTAACGAGTGTGCAGCTTGGAAGCAACACCGAAACCTTGACGCCAGACCCGGCGACCGGCCAGCTCGATGGCACGACCGCCGGGGCGGTGAACGACAGCTACACCTACTACCCCGACGGCTCCATTCATCACTACACCGCGAATAACCCGAGCGGAGCCCTCTACGACCTCGACTACACCCGCGACGCGCTCGGGCGAGTCACGGTGAAGAAGGAGACCCTCGGCGGGACGACGCACACGTACGCGTACACCTACTGGCCTAACGGCGAGCTGTGGCAAGTCTACGTCGACAAGCTGAACGCGACCGGCGACGGCCCGCCGACCGACCCGTCGTTGATCCCCGACGTGACCTACACCTACGATGCCAACGGCAACCGCGAGGCGAAGACCCTCGCCGATGGCACGTCGACGACCGCGACGGTCAACGCGCAAGATCAGATGACCGACTACGGCCAAGCGCACTACACGTACGACGCCAAGGGCTCGCTCCAAACCAAGACCGACACCTCCGGCACGACGACCTACAACTACGACGAGCTCGGAAACCTCACCCACGTCGGCCTGCCCGACGGCACGTCGATCGACTACATCATCGACGGCCGCAACCGGCGCATCGGAAAGAAGATCAACGGCACCCTCGCCGAAACCTACCTCTGGGACGGCCAGCTCCGGCTGACCTACGAGACCCAAGGCACTCACAAGCTCGCGTTTGCCTACGCGAACCACGTCAACGTCCCCGACCTGATGACCCGCGACGGCGTGCCGTACCGCATCATCACCGACCAGCTCGGCAGCGTGCGACTCGTCGTCAACCTGACCGACGGCTCCGTCGCCCAGGAGATGGACTACGACGAGTTCGGAAACGTCACCAAAGACACCAACCCCGGCTTCCAGCCGTTCGGTTTCGCAGGCGGCCTCTACGACCAAGACACAGGTCTGGTGAGATTCGGCGCCAGGGACTACGACCCGCAGTCGGGCAGGTGGACCGCCAAGGATCCGATCTTGTTCGCGGGCGGCGAAACGAGCCTCTACGGGTATGTCGGAGGCGACCCAATTAACTACAAGGATTCTCGCGGATTATGCGACCCAACCGCCGAGTCGTGCGTCTTCCCTGGTTGCAATCCAGCCACGCAATCGTGTCCCGCGATGCCGACTATCACTATCGGGCCGATTACGATCTCGCCAGGACCGGAACAGATATGCAGTTGCGGTCAAGGGGCGTGTTGTGAATGCCCCGCCGCACCCACAGGCTGCTCGCTCACCTCCGCTTCAATAGCACATAGTACCATCGTGGGTCAGTGTTTCTGTTCCTGTGCGTATAGTCCGATCTTGTCTCCTGAGGGCATATTGACCTTCCCCGTTGCCAACGGCAACTGTACGATGGGTTATTATTGCCTATGAGGACCCTTCTCCTGTTGGTGCTTGCTGGGGCCGTTGCTGGTTCGACAACCGCCCCGCCCGACAAATCGCTTGTGTGGGGACGGCCGCCGCCGCGTGCCAAGGATGTCCCTCGGGGAACGGACCTTCACTGCGCATGCCACTCGACACACCCGCCATGGATCTTCGATCTTGATGCGACGGGAGTCAAGTTCCACATCGCTCACAAGGGCGAACGGATTCCGTGCTTGGCGGAAGTGCGTACTGGAAGGAACTCTGGAGTGGTCTTTGCCTTTGATGACCCCCAGCGACCGAACACCGTGCCGCTCGACCGAAGGGTGCCAGTGTCGGGGATGTCTTATCTCGGCCCGACAAGTGACTGGATGAACTTTTGTCCTTGCTTTGCCCTCGTTGACCAACACTACTATACTCTTTGCGGGGCGCGGATCGTCACGCTTCACGGCCAAGTCATGGTGTCATCTCGACCTTTGATGCCTCTTATGGCAGGCGGGCCGATGTACCCATGTCAGCCCAACTCTTTTGGGATGGTCGCTAGGGTGCAGCGACGTGGCGGTATGAGTGAGCTGGTGGTTCGACAGGTTTGCCCAAAATCGACCGCACTGGCTTTGGGCCTCAAGGTAGGCGATGTACTTGTTGGAGTCAACATGCGAAGACTTCGTCCATCTGAGAACCTGGCCACTGTTTTTGTTGAGGAGCGTCGAAAAGGGATTCGCGTCATCCGGGTGCGCCGTGGTGGAAGGCTTATCGACCTGCGGTACCGCAACAGGAAGTAGTCGGATCGCACTGTGGACGCACGAGGAGCATGGGTAGAACAGACCGGGGGCCATGTGGCGTGTTATACTCCACCGCCGGTGGGAGCGGACGACGTGACGACCTACGTGTACAACTCGGACCAGCAGCTCTGGAAGGTCGAGCGCGGCTCGGCGCTGACGCCGGTGGTCGACAACGAGTACGTGAACGGTCGGCTCTCGACGACGGCATTCGATCGCGGCACGACGACGAGAACCTACGACCCGGTGAGCGGGCAGCTCGAGACCATCACGACGCCGGAGAACAACGTCCTCAGCTACACCTACGACGGCCCGCTGCTGTCGTCGGTGACCTGGTCCGGAGCCGTCAACGGAAGCGAGATGCGGACGCCGGATGCCGATTTGCGGCTCGGCGAGTTGCAGGTGAACGACAGTGCGACGACCTACGGCTACGACGACGATGGACTGGTCACGAGCCTGACGCTCGACTCCGGCTCGATGACCCTCACGCCAGACCCGACCACCGGCCAGCTCGACGGCACGACCGCCGGGGCGGTGAACGACAGCTACACGTACTACCCCGACGGCTCGATTCATCACTACACGGCGAACGGGCCAAGCGGAGTGCTCTACGAACTCGACTACACGCGCGATCTGCTCGGCCGCGTGACGGTGAAGAAGGAGACCATCGCCGGGACGACTCACACGTACGCGTATACGTACTGGCCGAACGGCGAGCTGTGGCAGGTCTACATCGACAAGCTGAACGCAACCGGCGACGGCCCGCCGACCGACCCGTCGTTGATCCCCGACGTGACCTACACCTACGATGCCAACGGCAACCGCGAGGCGAAGACCCTCGCCGATGGCACGTCGACGACCGCCACCGTCAACGCGCAAGATCAGATGACCGACTACGGCCAAGCGCACTACACGTACGACGCCAAGGGCTCGCTCCAAACCAAGACCGACACCTCCGGCACGACGACCTACAACTACGACGAGCTCGGAAACCTCACCCACGTCGGCCTGCCCGACGGCACGTCGATCGACTACATCATCGACGGCCGCAACCGGCGCATCGGAAAGAAGATCAACGGCACCCTCGCCGAAACCTACCTCTGGGATGGCCAACTCCGGCTCGTCCATGAGACGCAGGGTACTCACCAACTCGGGTTTGCCTACGCCAACCGCGTCAACGTGCCCGACCTCATGACCCGCGACGGAGTGCCCTACCGCATCATCACCGACCAGCTCGGCAGCGTCCGCCTCGTCGTCAACCTGAACGACGGCTCCGTCGCCCAGGAGATCGACTACGACGAGTTCGGAAACGTCACCAACGACACCAGCCCCGGCTTCCAGCCGTTCGGGTTTGCTGGTGGGCTGTACGACAAAGACACCGGGCTCCTCCGTTTTGGCGCTAGGGACTACGACCCGCGGACCGGTCGATGGACGGCGAAGGATCCGATGCTGTTCGCGGGGGGTGAGGCGAGTCTGTACGGGTACGCGGGGAATGATCCCCTCAATTGGGTGGACCGAGATGGGCACTTTGCTTTCCTAGTCGCCATGGCTGTTGGCGCCTTGGCCGGTGGTCTGATCAATGGGGCAATTGTCGCAGCAAACGGGGGAAGCTTTTGGAAGGGAGCTGCCGCCGGAGCGGCCGCAGGTGCGCTAGCCGCGCTTGGACCGCTCGGAGGGGCGCTTCTCGGCGAGGGCCTACTTGCGGGTGGGGCCGGCCTTGCTGCAGGCAGAGCACTAGCCGGCACGGCGGGCGGGTACCTCAACCGCCGTTGGGCCGGCCCATGTCATCATCCCGAGACTTGGGGCGACGCAGGACGCGACGCCTTCTGGGGTGCCGCCGGGGGGCTCGTCGGCGGCGCCCTCGGGTGGGGTGCTGCTGGAGAGCTGGGGGCCTCCGGTGCAGGTGCCGATGCACTTGAAAGCGGGGGTGCGGCCGCCGGTGGGCAAGCGGGCGCAGATACCGCAGACTACGGTGGCACCTGGCAACAAATGGCGCAAGGCATGTAGAGGAGGCACTCGTGCACGTCCTCCACAGGCTCGCCCCGATGCACCTCAAGTTTCCCTGGTACTCACGCATCGGCGTTGGCATAGCTACCTTTGCGTGCTGGTGGATCGCATGGCACCTCATTATCGTCCCGGGTCTGGTCCATCTGAAACCGAGTCTGATGCCCGTGGCGGCGTTGGTCTTGACTCTCCTCATCGCAATCGGCCCACTCGCCATGTACGGAGTCTCACTCCGCGTTTCGATCGAATCGAAAGGAGTAACTTTTCGTCGCGCGTCGTGGCGAAAAGGTCGCTCTTACCCGTGGGCAGCACTGCGCTCCGTGACGGTCTATGGCGATGGGCGGGTCTGGTTCAGGATGGACGACAAAAAGACGTACATGGTGCTGCCACCAAAGAAGGACTGGACGCGCATACGAGAAGCACTGGATGCTGCTTGCAACCCGGTGTCAGGCGACGGTTGACGCGCCCCGACGGGCGCCGTGAGGCCGATTCTCTGCGCGCCGTGACAGAAAGGCCGGCGGACGCACCATGAACTTCAGCTACGACCAGACAACCGGCTGGCTGGCGACGACCACGTTCGACCGCGGCACCACCAGCCTCGGCTACTACTCGGACGGCCAACTCCACACGATCACGACGCCAGAGGGCAACGTCGTAAGCTACGGATACAACGGCCCGCTGGTCACGAGCGAGGCGTGGTCCGGAGCCGTCTCGGGATCCGAGAGCTGGAGCTACAACAACGATCTTCTCGTCGGCACGCAGACCGTGGATGGCAGCACGACAACTTACGGCTACGACAACGACGGACTCATCACGAGCCTTGCAGTCGGCTCGGGCTCGATGACGCTGACGCCCGACCCGACGACCGGCCAGCTCGATGGTACGACCGCTGGGGCCGTGAACGACGGCTACACCTATTATCCCGACGGCTCGATTCATCACTACACCGCGACCGGGCCGAGCGGCGCGCTCTACGATCTCGACTACACTCGCGACACGCTGGACCGAGTGACGGTGAAGAAAGAGACCCTCGCCGGGACCACCCACACCTACGCCTATACCTACTGGCCGGACGGCGAGCTGTGGCAGGTGTACAGGGACAAACTGAACTCGACCGGCGACGGCCCGCCGACCGATCCGTCGGTCGTGGCGGACGTGACCTACACCTACGACGCGAACGGCAACCGCTCCTCGCGAACCCTGGCGGACAGCAGCTCCAGCACGGCGATCGTCGATGCTCAGGACCGGCTGACGGGCTACGGGCTCTACACCTACACCTACGACGACAAGGGCTCGCTCGCGACGAAGAGCGACAACTCGCAGCCGAGCCTGCCGCCGACGAAGTACACGTACGACGAGCTCGGCAACCTGACGCACGTCGAGAAGCCGGACGGGACGACGATCGACTACATCATCGACGGCGAGAACCGGCGGGTGGCGAAGCAGGTGAACGGAGTGATCACCGACACGTACTTCTACGACGGACTCGGCCGGCTGGTCCAGTGGACCGACGCCAACGACGGCCAGGCGCTGTTCGTCTACGCGGAGCACTCGAACGTCCCGAGCTACATGTACCGCGCCGGAAATGACTACCGCATCATCACCGACCAGCTTGGGAGCCCCCGGCTCGTCGTCTGGACGAACAACCCGTACGACAACGAGGTGGTCGAGGAGATCGACTACGACGAGTTCGGGAACGTCACCCGCGACACCAGCCCCGGCTTCATCCCCTTCGGCTTCGCCGGAGGACTGTACGACCAAGACACCGGGCTCGTCCGGTTCGGCGCCAGAGACTACGACCCGCAGAGCGGACGGTGGACCGCCAAAGACCCGATACTGTTCGCTGGCGGCGAGACGAGCCTGTATGGGTACGCTGGCGAGGATCCTCAGAATGGGACCGACCCGTCTGGGCTCCTCGTGGTTGCCGGTGATAGAGCTGGGCTTGAGTTGCTTCAGTCTTTGTCCAGCTACCCCGAGGGCGATGAACTCCTAATGTATCTGCAATTCTCACCGATAACTTACACGGTCTATGGCTCAGCGCCGATGTCCGGTGGGCCGGAAGGAACAGTACCGCCGGCAGGAATGTTCGGGCGGTATCAATGCCCCGGCGCCGCACCTGAGGACCAGATCGTGCGCGTGCTGGACTCCCCTCTTATTTGCATGGGGAGAAGGTATCCACGCTTGGGCATGAGCTTGGCCATGCTGCTCTCTATGATTACTTCTACCTGAAGCGACCAGGCCTTCCGTCGTTCCTGAATCCGGCTTGGAATGATCCGGATGTCCCAGGTGGGATGCTTCCTACGCCGCATTTTCGTTGGGAGTACTACGTTGGGCGTTGGGGGCAATTCGATCAGGCGAGGTGCAGGTGTTCGCGATGAGCGTTAACGGGCCATTCCTCGTCGTGCTCTTCCTCGGTTATTCTATGCCGAGGCTCGGCGCCACCGTGGATGAGATGCATGCAGATGGCTTCGTGCCACAGGATCGCCTCGATCGCAGCGGGTGGACGTTCTACCTAAAGCAGGAGACGTCCGGGTCCCTTGGCTGGGTTCAGGTCGGGGCCGTTGCCCGTTTGGGGACGACGTGTGCCGTGTCGATTCGAACGCTTCGGCCAGCCGCCGAAATCGTTAGTTTGATGCGGGCGAACAAGATGTGTCATCGCCGTCGCGATGAGACTTGGAAATGTAGGACGGACAAACGCAGTACGCGCGCGACGGTAGCCCTCTGCGGCACGACATTGGTCATGTTCCTGGACGCTTCGAGGACTGGCCGCCGGTGTTTTCGATTTGTTTGCTCAGTTGCACGGACATTGTCGACACAGCATCGGGTCAGGGTCGAAGAGCGCGACAGGACCCACGGGCGGCCCCGCAAGCCTGACTCGGCGTTTCGCAGCGGTGCCGCCGAAGTGGAGCAACGGACGAAAAGGGCAATGGTTCAGTCCCGGAAACATCTGATGTGCCCACGGAACCCTCCTGGGTCGTCGAAGCACAGATCGTCCCAGCCGCAGCGTGGGAGTCGATTCTCCAGACCTCGTGCACAGTCGACCGACGTCGGGGCCCGGAAGCGGTGAGGCAGATTGTCGTCGGCCCCGACGCGGTGATGCGTGAACGCTGCCGGAGACGCTTCCCGACGGGAGCCATCCGATGGTGCGCTTCAAGTACGACCCGAAGGGCAACGTCGTGACGCTGACGACGCCGGCCGGGCAGGCGCACGGGATGGCGTACACCCCGTTCGACGCCCTGGCGTGCTATACTCCGCCGCCGGTGGTGGGAGTGGATGACGTGACGACCTACGTCTACAACTCGGACCAGCAGCTCTGGAAGGTCGAGCGCGGCGCGGTGCTGACGCCGGTGGTGACGAACGCCTACCAAGACGGGAAGCTGTGGACGACGACCTACAACCGCGGCACCGGCACCGTCACAAACACTCGCGAGTACGACCCGACGACCGGTCAGCTCAAGACGATCACGACGTTCGACTCGACCACGGGTGCGACGAACACGCTCACCTACAGCTACCAGGGTCCGCTCTTGACGGGCGAGACCTGGACCGGCCAGGTGCAAGGCGGCGTGAGCTGGACGTACGACAACGACCTGCGGATCCAAACCGAGAACGGCCTCTCGTACGGCTATGATGACGACGGCCTCTTGACGAGCGCGGGCGACGAGACCTTGACGCCGGACCCGACGACGGGCCAGCTCGACAGCACGAGCCTCGGCGAGGTCGCGGACAGCTACACCTACTACGATGACGGCACGGTGCATCACTACACCGCGACCTTGAACGGCGCCGCGATCTACGACGTGGACTACACGCGCGACAGCCTCGGACGCATCACCGTGAAGAAGGAGACCGAGGATGGCGCGACGCACAGCACTGCGTACACCTACTGGCCCGACGGCGAGCTGTGGCAGGTGTACAAGGACAAGCTGAACGCGACCGGCGACGGCCCGCCGACCGACCCGTCGTTGATCCCCGACGTGACCTACACCTACGATGCCAACGGCAACCGCTCCTCGCGAACCCCGGCGGATAGCAGTTCCAGCACGGCGGTCGTCGACGCTCAGGACCGGCTGACGGGCTACGGGCTCTACACCTACACCTACGACGACAAGGGCTCGCTCGCGACGAAGAGCGACAACTCGCAGCCGACCCTGCGCTCCAGTATCCATCGTCGATCACGCAGACGCTTCCCGGCGGATAGGTGGTGACGACCAACCAGAGCCGATCGGTCCACGTCGCGGTGGGCGCCAATCCCGCCGACGTCGATGACTGGGCGTGCCACACTCCCCCGGCGGTGGTGGGAGTGGGAGTGGTCACCGTCTTCTTCGGCCACCCCTTCTCAGCCGCCCGGCGGCGTGGTCGGCGCCGGGGCCGGCACCGCGGCCTTGCGTCGCGTATGCTCGAGCCTCGGCTTCGGTCGTTCGGCGTGCGCCTGAGCCGCTTTCTGGCGGGCAGTCGCGAGCTCGTCGGCCGCCTCCTTCGCGAGCTTGGGGTCCGTCGCCGTCGAAGCCTGGGTGAAGAACGCGACCGCGCCGTCGTAATCCTCCTCGTTCAGGTGCGCGAGGCCCTTGGCGTACTCGAGACGGGCATCGCTACCGCCCTTGAGGAGCGCGTCGGCCTCGGGGTCGACGACCACGCCCGGCTTTCCCGCCTGGGCGTCGCGCAGCACCTGGAGCACCGTCGCCTCGCGCAGCGCGGCGCGCGAATCGGCCGCGGGCACCCGCGCCGCCGCGCGCGCGACCGGAGCCGCCGCTTGCTTCTCGACCTGGTGTCGCGTCACGAGGAGCGCGGCGACGGCCCCGGCGGCGACGACGAGCGCGCCGATGGTCAAGGCGACCGAGGGGCTGCGCTTCGGCTTCTCGGCAGCGGCGATGGCCGGCGCGCGGGGGGCGGTCTTCGGCTCGATCGCGCGCAGCGCCTCCTCGACCTGCGCCGCCGTCAGCCGCCGCTTGTGCGGGTCCTTCGCCAGCATCGCGTCGATGATCCGGGCGAGCGGCGCGGGGCAGTCGGGCCGGAGGCTACGCACCTGCTCGGCGGGGCTCAACACGAACGCGACGGTCGAAAGCGGCGTCCATGCCTCGGGAAGGGTCCCGGGGAGCTTGCCGGTGAGGAGCAGGAAGAGGACGACGCCCAGCGAGTAGATGTCGCTCGCCGGCCCCACGGAAGCGCCTTCGGCCTGTTCGGGGCTCATGAACGCCGGCGTCCCGAGGAACGCGCCGATGCCGGTCAGGTTCGCCTGCGCCTGGTCCATCCCGAGCGCCTGCGGGTCGGTGATGCGCGCGACGCCGAAGTCGAGGACCTTCACCTGCTCGCCGCCGGTCTCGTGGTCGACGACGAGGAGGTTGTCGGGCTTCAGATCGCGATGGACGATGCCGCGGCTGTGGGCGAAGGCGAGGGCGCTCGCGACCTGCGCCCCGAGCCTCGCGAGCCGCGCCGGTTCGAGCCGGCCCTGCTCCCGCTGGATCTCCGCGAGCGACCGGCCGCGCACGAGCTCCATCGCGATCCAGGTCGCGCCGTCGTCCTCCTCGCCCGAGTCGAAGACCTGCGTGATGTTCGGGTGGATGAGGTGCGCGAGCGCCAGGGCTTCGTTGGCGAACCGCTTGCGCAGCTCGATTTCGAACGGGCTCGGGTCCAAAGACAGCGGCCGGAGCAGCTTCACGACGCAGTCGCGCCGGAGCCGCGCGTCCCAGGCGACGTAGGTCGTCCCGAACGCGCCGGAGCCGAGGTGCACGCGCACCTCGAACCGACCTCCGAGAACCCGGCCGATGGCGCTGCTCGGTTTCCTCGGCCGCGGGTAGGCGAGCGCCGGCGCCGGGCCCGCCGGCAGCGGCTTCGTCTTCGGCACCAGCGTCGGCACCGAATCCGGAGACGGGGTGAGGGCGGAGCGCGAGGCGGTGGGTTCGGTCCGGCGCGGCGGGATGTGCGGCGCCTCGGGAAGCTCCTCTTTCGCGTCGGCGAGCGGAAAGAACGGCGCGGTCTCCGCCGGCTGCAAGGCCTGGGCGAGCCGGTGCGCCGGCGGCTGCCGCGTGCCGGAGAGCGGGAGCGCTGTCGGGTCCGTGTCGGCGGAACGCGACGCCTCGGAGAGCGGGTCGGTCAGCCGGAGGGTGTCTTCGTGTTCATCGATGACCGGCGCCGGCGCCTGCTCGCCGGCCGGAACGCCGAAGCCGTCGAGCGCGACGAGCTGCGTCTTCTCGGTGCTCGGATCGCCGGCGTGCAGCACGCAGAATCTGCCGCCGTTGATGGCCGGCCGCCAGCACCGCGCACACTGCCCGTTCGCCATCGAGGTCCTTGGCCTGTCCCCACCGGCCCGACTCGCCGTGAGCGCGCACCGAAGAACCGCTCTTGCCTACAACGTTCGGTGCCCCTCGCGCAAGCGACGCTCGTCCGACCCCGCGAATCGAAGGGGGCGCGTCGCTCTCCCGCCGCGCTCAGATTCGCCCGAGGACGAGCACCAGAGCGCGCGTCGCGGGCGCGCCAGCGGGGGCGGCGCCGGAAATCTCCAGCGGTGCCGGCTTCACGACGTCGAGCTGGAGGACGGCGAGGCCCGGCCATGGCTGCTGGCCGCGAGTGATGGCTCCGGTCTCGCCGAGCCGCGCGGCGAGCTCGGATGCCGAGGGGCCCGAAAGCGCGATGGCGGTTCGGCTGTTCGCAACGAGCGGCACCGAGACCTCGCTCCACTCGGCGCCGGAGATGAGCGGCGTCTCCTGCCAGTAGGTTCGCGCGAACAGGGCCTGCGCGGCCACGGCTCGGTTCCCGCCGGACTTCGGATCGAGCGCGCACAGCGCGACCAGGCGCCCTTCGCGACTCCACAGCCCGAAGCCGCGGCCGTCCGCCGAGAGCGGCGCGTCGAAGGCGAGCGTTCCGGCGCCAGGACCCTTCTGCACGCTCACGACACGGCCGCTTCCCGCCGCGCTGCCGCCCGCGCCGAACGTGACGACGAGGTCGCCGGCCTTCGGCATCGCCGCGAGGCCCGCCGGCTGGGTGTCGAGTCCGGCTGCGCTCGGCACGAAGACCAGGTCGAGGCCGCCGGCGCGGCCGGGGCCGGCCGCGAGGACGACGCCGCGCGAGGTGTGGCCGTCTTTCTGGAGCCGCGCTTCGGATCCAACCGGCGCGACGCCGGCTTCGGTCGCGACGAGCAGCCCGCCGCCGACCGAGGTGATGACGATGCCCCCGGCGTGTCCGCTCGGAGCGACGAGCGAGACGAGGCTGGGCCGGGCGAGCTTCTGGACCGCCGCGAGCTGCGCGCGATCGAGCGTCGGCTTGGCCCGCCAGGCGATCACGAGCACCCAGACGCCGAGCAGCGCGGCCACGAGAGCGGCCATCGCTCCGAGCAGCCGCAGGGCGGTCTTGCTCGGCTGCCGTTCCCGGGCGACCCCGATGCTCGATTCGCCCACCGCGCGCCCGCAGGCGGGGCAGAGGGTCTGATCAAGGGAAATCGGCTCGCCGCACTGGACGCAGTAGGCCATCGCGGGTCGCCTTCTACGTGAGCGCTGCCCTCGACGCAAGCAGCGCTCGATGGGAGGCCGGTCCCGAACGACGGTGCGAGGGCTTTCCGGTCGGCTCGGGTTGCGGCAGCCTGCCCTGACCCATGGCCGGGCGGTGCCGGGGAGCCCGAAATCAAAGGCACCCGTCAAAGAACGATCGGACCGATCCGACGGATCCGACCGATCGGTCCGATCGGTGAAGCACCCCGATGGGAGAGCGAAGCCGAACTCGAAACAAGGCGCGGGTCCGCCACCAGTGGTCATCCCGCTGGCGTCGAGGAACCTCTCCGCGATGTGGGGATGGCCTCCACATTCGGGCTCGCGCGGAGATCTCTCATCGCCGGCGTTTTCTTGCTGGGCACGGGCCTTGCTGTCGCCCGTTTTCGAGGAGGTCGCGCCATGCGCCCAGTCCGTCTGTCCGTTTCCGCTCTGCTCATCCTGACCGCCGCCTGCTCGAGCTCGCGGTCCGGCACCTGCGCCGACAACCCGGCGGCCGACTGCGTCGTCGTCTCGCCGAAGCTGCCGGCCGCGTGCAGCAAGTCCGCCGTCTCCCGGATGGTCGACGAGGCGGCGCTCACGGCCCGCATCGACGGCTCGAACCTCGACGTCACGCTTCCCTTGGGCTCCCTCGGTTGCGACGTCGCCGGCAGCGCGCGACTCAGCTTGATCGACGCGCTCGCGACGCCGGAGTCCGAGGTCGCGGCGCAGACGCACACCTTCTCGATGGGCGCCTCGGGAACGACGGTCGGCTTCACGCTTGCGGCGCGATGGTCCGCGACGCCGTCGGCGGGCGAGCTCGCGCGCTACGTCTTGGGCTATGACGTGGCGGGGTCCTTCGGCGAGATCCGCGGCCGGCGCAGCTTGTTCGAAGCGGTCCCGAGCGTCGCGGCGACCCTGCTCGCGCCCAACGCGATGCCCGGCGGGAGCCCGGCCGAGGCCCGCATCGCCGTGCGCAATCCCGGGTCGGGCGAACCCATCGCGGGGGCCACCGTCGAGGTGGACGCGCAACCGAAAGACGGCGCGGCGACCTCCCTCTGGACGGGCGCCACCGACGCCGACGGCGAAGCGCTCGCCCGTTTCTGGGCGCCATCGGACGTCGCGGATGGCACGAACCTCGTGGTCAACGTCTCGGCCGCGGATGGCACCGCGACCTTGAGCAGTCCGCTCGTCGTCACCCACGACCGGCAGATTCTGCTGACGACCGACAAGCCGCTCTACCAGCCCGGCCAGACGATGCACCTGCGGACTTTGACCCTCAAGCGGCCGCAGCTCCTGCCCGACGCGAACGAGCCGGAGATCATCGAAATCCAGGACGGCAAGGGCAACAAGGTGGCGCGGCTGCACCTGACGACCGACGCCTTCGGCGTGGCGGCGACTGACTTCGCGCTCGCGTCGGAAGTCAACATGGGCGGCTGGACCGTGCGGGCGACCGTCGGCGACTCCAGCGTCGAGAAGCAGGTCAAGGTCGATCAGTACTCGCTGCCGAAGTTCCAGGTGACTCTCTCGACCGCCGCCGACAGCGTCGCGCCGGGCGCGGACCTCCACGGCACCGTGTCGGCGCAGTATTTCTTCGGCAAGCCCGTCGCGAACGGATCGGTCGAGGTGACCGCGTCGAGCGCCGGGACCGATTTCGCTCAGGTCGACGGCACGACCAACGGCTCGGGGCTCTACGCGTTCGACGTCACGGTTCCGAGCGGCACGACCGGCCAGGTTTCGCTGACCGCTTCCGTGGCCGACGCGACTGGACATCCACAGACCGGGACCGCGACGCTGCCGGTCGCCTCGGGGCCGCTCGCGGTGACGATTCTTCCCGAGAACGGCAAGGTCGCAGTCGGGCTTGAGAACCACGTCTACGTGTCGGTCACCGACCCCGCGGGCAAGCCGGTCTCTGCCAAGGTCAACGTCACCGCGCCGGGTCTCGACGCCAATCTCACGACCGACGCGCACGGCGTCGCGACCGCCCTCTGGACCCCCCAGAAACCGGGCGACACCCTGACGGCCACCGCGACCGACGCGAATGGGCATTCGGCCTCGGCGACGGCGAGCGCGGACCCGACCGCGCCGGAGTTGGTGCTGCACACCGATCGCGCGGCCTACAAAGCGGGCGACACCGCGCACGTGGTGGCGCTGGTGCCCGCCAGCGTTACCAACATCGCTTTTGACATCATCCGCGAAGGCGCCACCGCGACCGCGGGCAGCGCCAAGGTCTCGGGCGGCCATACGAGCTTCGACGTGCCGCTCGATGCCGAGATGACCGGCGCGCTCCAGATCGACGCTTCGTATCAAGCCGCGACGGGCGTCGTCCACGCGTCGCAGGCCATCTACGTCGACCCGCAGAACGATCTCGACCTCCAGGTGACGTTGTCCGACCCGACCGGCGCGTCGCGCACTCAGTACCGCCCGGGCGAGGAGGCGCGCGTCCGGTTCACGGTCAAGGATCAAGAGGGGACCCCCAAGGTCGCGGCGCTCGGCGTGACCGCGGTCGATCAAGCGGTGTACGCTCTGACCGACGCCAAGGCGCAGAATCCCCAGCTCTACTTCGACCTGGGCGGCGCGCTCTCCGCCAACGCTTCGGCGGCGGGGTTCTCGAGCTCGGATCTCTTCAACGGCGACGCCCGCGACGAGGCGGCGCGTCTGCTCTTCGCCGCGAGCCCGGCGCCTCCGGGGTTGTCGGTGCAGCTCGACAGCGAGACGGCGGTCGTGCAAACGGCGCTCTCGACCTTCGCGCCGCGTGAAGCGGTCGACCAGAATGCCCTGGTCAACCTCCTGCGAACCGCCTCGGAGTCCGGGCAGATCACCTACGACAACTTCCGGACCGTAGCGCCGCGTGTCGTTTCGACCTTCGTCGACGCCTTCGGAGAGCCCTACGCGGGCACCGTCGATGCGAGCCAGTGGAACCTCACGGTGACCTCGCGCGGCTTCGACGAGCGGGCGGGCACCGCGGACGACTACTCGATGTCGCTGCCGGTCTGGGAGTTTCTCTGGTATGGCGGAGGGCAATATGGGGGCCCGCCGATGGACGCCGCGGGTGGTGAAAGAAACGACAAGGGCACGGCAGCGGGAGGTTCTCCGGCGCCGACGCCGGGTGGAACGTCGAGTGCGCCGCGCGTTCGAAGTTGGTTCCCGGAGACGCTGGTGTCCGATCCCGACGTGATTACCGACGCGAGCGGCACCGCCGAGATCTCGGTGCCGATTGCCGACTCGATCACGACCTGGCAGATGGCGACGGTCGCGTCCAGCGCCGATGGCGATGTCGGCAGCGCCTCGACGGCCATTCCGGTCTACCAGCAGTTCTTTGCCGACACCACGCTGCCGCCGACCATCACCCGCGGCGACGAGATCGTAGTGCCCGTCAGCGTTCACAACTACCTGACGACCCCGCAGAACGTGACCCTGACGGTCCTGCCCGCCGCGTGGTTCACGCTCGACGACACCGCCTCGAAGTCCCTTACGCTCGCCCCGGACGAGGTGCAGGCCGCGACCTTCCGGCTGCGCGCGACCGAGGTCGGGGTGCAGGCATTGACCATCGATGCGCTCGGGCAGACGCAGTCGGACGCGGTTCGGCGGACGCTCGAAGTCAAGCCCGACGGCGACCCCATCGCGGCGACAGTCTCGGGCAAGCTCGCCGGGCCGGTCTCGCACCCGTTCACCGTGCCGAGCGGCGCCATCCCCGGTGCGACTTCCATCACCGTGAAGATCTACCCTGGCGTGCTCTCGCAGGCCGTCGCCGGTCTCGATTCGATGCTCGCGATGCCCGAGGGATGCATGGAGCAGACGACCTCGACCGCCTGGCCCAATGTCATGGTGATGGAGTATCTGCGCGCCTCGGGACAGTCGACGCCGGAGATCGAGAAGAAGGCGCTCGGCTACATCCAGGCCGGCTACCAGCGCATCCTCACTTTCCAGAAGGCCGACGGCGGCTTCGGCTGGTGGCCCGACCCGACGGAGAAGTCGAACCGGACGGTGACCGCGATTGGCCTGATGGAGCTGTACGACACCTCGAAGATCATCGACGTCGACCCGGCGGTGCTCCAGCGGGCGCAGGCGTTCCTCGATGCCGCGCAGCAGCAGGACGGCTCATGGCCGGCGGGCGACGCGCTCCACATGGGCGACGAGGTGCTGGGGGACAACCCGGCTCGGGCGACCGCGTTCATCGCCTGGGCGCTCGCACGCGTCGGAGACACGACCGGCGCGGTCGATCGCGCGTTCAACTACCTGCGTTCTCAGGAAGCGACGCTGTCGCCCTATGAGAAGGCGCTCGCGGCCAATGCGTTCCTGGCGCATGATCCGAACGACTCGGACGGGCAGCGGCTGGCTCAGGATCTGAACGCCGACAAGACTTCGGACACCAAGGGCGTGCGGTGGCAGCTCGACACGCCGACCTGGACCGGCGCGACCGGCGACGTCGGCGCGGTCGAGGCGACGGGGCTCGCGACGACGGCGCTCCTCGAGGCGAACGCGTATCCCGACGATGTCAATAGCGCGGTGACCTGGCTCGAGTCGATGAAGGACGACATGGGCAACTGGTACAACACGCAGGCGACCGTCAACGCACTGCGCGCGCTCATCGACTCGCTCTCGCCGCAGCAGTCGAACGTGAACGCGCAAATCACGGTGTCCATCGACGGGGCGCCGGTGCAGACCCTGGCGGTCACCCCGGCCGATTCCGACCTCGTGCGCACCATCGACCTGTCGAGCTTTGCGAGCGCGGGCACCCATACTGTGTCCGTCGACTTCGCCGGGACCGGCTCGCTCTATTACCAGATGGTCGAAAGGCACTACCTGCCGGCGACCCCCACGGAGGGGACGCTCGCGCTGAACGTCGCCTGGGATCACACGCAAGTCAAGCTCGGCGACTCGCCGCTCGTCACCGCGATGCTCACCAACCTCGCGCAGGGGCCGGTCGATCAGGCGATTGTCGAGGTCGCGCTGCCGCCGGACTTCACGCCGGACACCGACGAGCTCAACGCGCTCGTCACGAACGGCATCGCCTCGCGCTGGGAGATGGGACCGAACCTGGTGCGGTTCTATCTGATGAACGTCGCCCCGAACCAGCCGCGGCAGATCGCGTTCCACGCCCAGGCCGGGCTCGCTGGAAGCCTCAACGCCGAGGCCTCGCACGCGTGGCTCTACTACCAGCCCAGCGTCCGCGCCGCGGCGAACCCGGTGTCGTTCACCGTGGCGCCGTGAGGCTTCGCCAGTCTTGAAATCGACGGGGCGGGCAGGTCGATCGCCACACGATTGGCCACCCGCCCCTCGGTTTCGCAACGGCGAATTCCTTGCTCCCGCGACCTTCATGAGCTGCTCACCCGTTTTCGACGCAACGAGCCTGGTAGGCGGTCGAGACCGTGCTGGGCGCCGTGGCGCCGGTACCGAAGTTCACGGACCAGGCTCTGCGGATGCGCTCGGGTTCGCGGCGGAGTCGATGACCAGAAAGAGACCCCAGGCAAGTTGGGAAACGCGGCGGTGTCGACAGCAGCCACCAGCACCACCTCTACGAACCTCGGCTCTGCCGCCGCCTGCCGCCCGAACGTCGATGACCACCGTTGTCGCCTGTGCGCGCAGCCCGTGCCGCGCGAACGCCTCCGCCGTCAGGTCGGAAACTCGACGTCTTTCCCGGAAGACCCGGCCGGGATTCCGGTCACTATCGCCCGGATTCCGGCTCCTCGCAACGCGCGTCCGCATCTCTTGGGCATGCGGGCACGTCAAGGTGCGCGGATGGCACCGCGGCTTGAACAACCTCGCGGTCTACACCTTGCTCGAACCCGAGATGGCGGAGCACTTTGGCTTCACCGCCGACGAGGTGAAAGCCCTGGCCATCGCCTCGGAGGCCGAGGACAAGCTCGGTGAGATCGAGGAGTGGTACAACGGCTACGTGTTCGGCGGGAACACGATCTACAACCCCTGGTCGGTGCTCAGCTACCTCGTGCAGCCAGAGGACGGGTTCCTGCCGTACTGGGTGCAAACCTCGTCGGA
>JAJYLH010000133.1 GCA_021787845.1 Myxococcales bacterium
AGTATAGCCCCGTACCCCGGCGCGGTCGTACCCCTGTGTGTCGCGTGTCCGAAACGGCCGCCGGGGCGCCGTCGCCGGCGTGGCGGCTCGCGGAACGGAGCTGCCCCGCCCGAGTCCGGTCGGCTCGCAGCGGGGGCAGCCCCGCGAGACACCCGGCGGACCCCGGGTGTCTCGCGGCTGCCGAAACGGTGCCGACGGTTCACGTCGGACCTAGAGGAAGAACCTCGTGCTCAACGCAATCTGATTTCCCTTCAGCTTGGTGCTGTTGACCAGCGTCAGCTCGTCGTGCAACCACTCGAGCCCGAGCTGGTATTGCCCGAGCGACCACTCGACCATCGCCACCGCCTGGTTGTTCTTCTGGCGGCCGGTAGCGCCGACCCACTCGAGCACGTCGGCACGGTTGGCGCTGACGGTCCCGTAGAACAGGTAGCCGCTCCAGCGCTTGGTGAAGTCGTAGCCGAGCTGCAGCCAGCCGCCGGTGTCCTTGATGTCGCCGAACTGGGTGAGGGCGGCGAAGTTCTGCCCATCGGCCTTGGTCGTGTAGATGTTGCCGTGGATCAGGAACGCCCCGATCTTGTAGCCGCCACCGACCTCGGCCCCGGTGCCGTTGAGCGACGTCTGGCCATGCTGCGCCGGGAAGAGGTTGCCGACCCCGTTGAGGTCCTTCTGGTCGTAGTGACCGGCGACGTAGAGGTGCCAGGCGTTGCCCGCGCCGTCCTTGCCGGAAATGTTGAGCTTCGCATCGAACTGGCTGCGGAAACCCACGTTGCCGAACGTTTGGTTGTTGAGCTCGCCGGAGGCAGGGCCGTTCCAGGAGCCCTCCATCACCGCGAGGTCGAGCTGCATCTGCGTCTTCGCCGTACTCGGCGTGAGCTTCTGGTAGAGGAAGATGCCCGGGAACCGCCACCCCAACATGCCGGCTGAGCCGTAACCGAGCGGGAAGGCGATGTGCGAGAGCGACTCCGGCACCTCGCCGAAGAACGGCGACCAGAACTGCCCGATCCGCAGCGTCGTCCCGCCCTTGGTGAGGTCGGTGAACGCGAGCCTGAGGCGCGGCGTCGCCTGCTGTTGGCTGAACGCGCCGGCGCCGTTGAAACCGCCGAAGAAGTCGCCTTCGACATAGGCGCCCATCTTCCAGCCGTCGGCGGTCTCGGGACCGTCGAACGCCATGATGAGGCGGGTGTTACGAAGGTCGCCTCCGTTGAACCACTTGGCGCTCGTGTAGTTGGCGGTCGGCCACTGGGCGTTCTGCCCGTTGCCGAACCCCCCGTCAAAGCTCGCATCCTGAGCGTAATAGGTCGCGCTCAGGAAGCCCTTGATCGTCAAGGTTTCCTTGCCGCCCAGCTTGACCGCGATGCCTTGCGCCGGGGCGGCGGCCGCGCCCGCCGCGGCTGCTCCGCCACTGCCTCCCTGCGACGAATCCGCCGGCTGCAACAGAGCCGACGTGACGCCCTGAGCCGAAGCGTCTTGCGCCAGCACCGGGCTAGCCGCGCCGGCGGCGATGAGTGTGGCTGCGACGAGCACGACCAACAGCGATGATCTTGCCGACATCTCGCCCTCCTTTCGGGCTTGAAACTCTCTTTTGCGGCCACGTCTCGAACTGCAAGGGGAAGACATCCGCCCCCTCCCCAAACTCACCTCACTTCCCTTCCTCCTGAACCATGACACGGATCGTTTCAACGACCTCGGGGTTGGCCAGCGTGGTGACGTCGCCGGTGTTCGAGTGACTGGAGATGGCGCCGAGCACCCGGCGCATGATCTTGCCCGACCGCGTCTTCGGCATGTCGGGAACGATCCAGACGTGCTTCGGCCGGGCGATCGGGCTGATCGCGTCGGAGAGCGCCTTGGCGATCTTGTCCTGCAGCTCCTTGCTCGCCTTGAAGCCGGGCTTGAGCGAGACGTAGAGCTCCGGCACCCGCCCCTTGACCTCGTCGGGGATCGGGACCACCGCGGCCTCGGCCACCTCCTCGACGGTCAGCGCAGCGCTTTCCAGCTCCTTGGTGCCGAGCCGGTGGCCGGCGACGTTGATCACGTCGTCGATGCGCCCCAGGATGCGCACGTAGCCGTCGGCGGCCAGCACCGCTCCGTCGCCGCAGAAGTACGGCCAGTCGTGCCAGTCCTTGGAGTTCTTGTTCTTGCAGGCGCGCTCGAAGTACTGGCGGACGAAGCGGTCGTTGTCGCCCCAGATCGTCTGCATCAGGCCGGGCCATGGGTTGCGGATGCAGATGTTCCCGGCCTTCCCGATCCCGGCCGGCAGCTCCTTGCCCTCGTCGTCGTACACGATCGGGTAGATGCCCGGCACGCCGGGTCCTGCGCTGCCGGGTTTCATGGGAGCGAGCGCCGGCACGGTGCTGCACAGGAAGCCGCCGGTCTCGGTCTGCCACCAGGTGTCGACGATGACCGCTTCCTTCTTGCCCACCTCGTTGTAGTACCAGCGCCAGACCTCGGGCTCGATCGGCTCGCCGACCGTGGTCATGTGCTTGAAGTGGTGGTTGTACTTGCGGGGCACGTCCTCGCCGGCGCGGCGCAGGCCGCGAATCGCGGTCGGCGAGGTATGGAAGATGTTGACGCCCAACTCCTCCGCGATCCGCCACGGACGCCCGGCGTCGGGATAGGTTGGAATGCCCTCGTAGATCACCGAGGACGCCGCCAGCGCGAGCGGTCCGTAGACGATGTACGAGTGGCCGGTGATCCAGCCGATGTCCGCCATGCACCAGTACACGTCTTCCGGATGGATGTCCTGGATGTACTTCGAGGTCCCGGTGACGTACGCGAGGTAGCCGCCGGTGCTGTGCTGCGCACCCTTGGGACGGCCGGTCGTGCCGCTCGTGTACATGAGGAAGAGGACATCCCCGGACTTCATCCGCTCGGGCTCGATCCTCTGACCGCGGTACTTGGGCAGGATGTCGTTGATGATGAAGTCACGGCCTTCGACGACCGGCGTCTCCGCGGAGTACTTGCCAGGATGCCGCTGCCAGATGAGGACCTTCTCCGGCGGCTTGCCCATCTTGTGAGCGACGTCGTACGCGATGTCGGCCTGCTTCTTGTGGTCGAGCATCTTTCCCGAGCGGTAGTAGCCGTCCATGGTGATGAGGACGCGGCTCTGCGAATCCTCGATCCGCTCCCCGCAGGCGTTGCCGGAGAACCCGCTGAACACCTGCGAGTGGATCACGCCGAGGCGGGCGCAGGCGAGCATCGTGATCGCCAGCTCGGCCGTCATCGGCAGGTGGAGGGTGACGCGGTCGCCACGCTTGAGGCCACAGAAGTCGCGCAGCAACGCGGCGAACTCGTTGACCCGGACGTACAGCTCCTGGTAGGTGACGTGCTGGATCGCCTCGGTCTCCAGCTCGGGCACGAAGTGGATCGCGGTCTTGTTGCGGTACTTCGCGAGGTGGCGGTCCACGCAGTTGTAGGAGGCGTTGAGCTCCCCGCCGACGAACCACTTCCAGAACGGCGGGTTGGAGAAGTCCAGCGTCTGATCCCACGGCTTGTACCAGGTGAGCATGTCGGCGTACTCCTTGAAACACTCCGGGAAGTTCTTCTCTCCGAAGCGCTCGAGGACGTCCTTGTCCTTCATGTTCGCCTGGGCGATGAACGAGGCGGGGGGTT